>JAAXGM010000006.1:119030-127131 GCA_012267435.1 Gemmatimonadota bacterium | reverse complement strand
GCGCGGGTCGCGAAGGTCATCAGCAACTACGATACCCAGGTGATCACCGCCATCGTGGACGAGGATCAGTTGTCGTTGGCGATCGGCCGGAACGGACAGAACGTTCGCCTGGCATCGCAGCTGATCGGGTGGCAGATCGACCTCTACGGGTCTCGCGAGTGGCTTGAGCGGGGAGCGGATACGGCCATCTTCCCGGACGCCGGGGAAAACTACGAAACGTCCGATTTTCCACTCTCGGAACTGGAGTTGTCCGCCGATGCGCTGGAGGCGCTGGGAGGGGCGGGATACACCACGTTCCTCCAGATCATTAACCTTGAGAGGGGCGAGTTCCTGGCGATACCGGGACTCTCCATTGACGCCGTGGACCAGATCGTCGCTCTCATCGACGAATTAACCGTGATCGAGGGCGAGGAAGACGCGCGACCCGAAGCTCTCGCGGACGGAGAGCACACAGTCGGATGAGACAGCCGAGGCACGGCGCAGACCGGTTTCGGTAGCCGGGCCAGAGAAGCCAACCAGGGAGGAAGTCCAGGGGCATGCGGGTGTTCGAGCTTGCGAGAGACTTGCGGGTCTCGTCGCGGATGCTGTTGACGCTGCTGCGCAAGATGGGCGTAGCGCTGCACGGAGATAAGGATTTCGTGCCCGGCGACGACGTCTCGCGTCTCCTAGCGCGCATCGAGCGCGAGCGGCGACAGAGCGGCTTCGGAACCCGTGAAGCGGTGCGGGCCGCGCTCGAGGATGTTCGGTCAACCCGTGTCCGGCGGAGGCGCAGTCGCAGGCGAATCAGGCGCGCGACGCCGAGCGAAGCCGAAGTCGCATCCGTGGCGTCCCCGGTCGGGATGGAGGAAAGGCCGAGCTCGGCGGATGAACCGGCGGACTCGGTACCGGCGCCCGCCGGGGCGGCGGACGGGTCAGGCCTCGCGCCGGAGTCCGTGCCCGGAGCAGCCGCTGTACTGGCGTCCGGGGGCGGTGCGACGGAACCCGCCGAGAGTGCCGGTTCCGCGGGACAACACTCACCCAACGGTGAAGCGTCGTCTCCCGAATCCACGGCGTCGGGTCCGGACACGCCCGATGCCGGAACCGAGTCACTCCCGGATGGAGCAGGCCAGCTCGGTGGCGACGCGCCCGGGGCCACCGGTGGGGAGGACGCCGTGGCTGCGGACGCCACCGCGGCCGCGCAGGTTGTTGACGGCGGCGATCGGCCGGATACGGCACGGCACGACGAAAGCGGGTCCGCCTCCGCCTCACCCTCGACCGACCACCGGGACACGGTCTCCGACCCACAATCCGGGAGCCGGGCGGTGGCCCCGATCACCGCTGCCGGAGCGTCGCCGGAAGCGCCCCCGTCCTCAACCTCCGCGGAATCTCCGGCGGCTGCTCCCTCCGACCTGGACCGTGCGGCCCCGGCCAGCGAAGCGAACCTCACTTCGGTTGAGACCCTCCCGGCTCCGGCCCGACCCAAGTTGCGGTCGGCACGCAGTCAGGGCCCCGAAGGTCCCGTTCGTGTCGTGCGCAGGTCGCCACGACTGGCTCCCGCGGCCAGCGCCGGGCCCGGAGGCCAGGTGCGCATCCAAGCCGAGGGGTACGGGCCGGACGGCAGTCGCAAGCGAGGAAGGAGGAAGGGCGGAAGACGCCAGCGGGTCGACCAGGGCGCCGTGCAGGAGAACATCCAGCGCGTGATGGCCGAGCTGAAGGGTGGGGGCCGGCGTCGGCGCAAGAGCCGTGAGCCGCGTCCCACGGCGCAGGAAAAGGAGGCGCGCAAGGAGGAGGCCCGCAGGGAGGAAGAGCGCGAAGCCACCACGGTGCGCGTCAACGAGTTTCTGACCGTAGCCGAACTCGGGGAGCTCATCGACATATCCTCGACCGAACTCATCAGCTCCGCGTTCAAAAGCCTGGGCCTCATGGTCACGATCAACCAGCGGCTGGATTTTGACCAGATCGAGATGCTGCTGGAGGAGTTCAACTTCACTGCCGTCCGCGAGCAGGAGTACGGGACCGCCGAAGAGGGTGACGTGGAGGAGGAGGACGATCCCGCGCTTGCGGTGCCACGCCCACCGGTGGTGACGGTCATGGGTCACGTGGACCACGGAAAGACGAAGCTGCTCGACTCGATCCGGGACACCAACGTCGTCGCGGGCGAGTCCGGTGGCATCACCCAGCATATCGGAGCCTACCACGTCGAAGTGGACGGCGAACGCTCACTCACGTTCCTGGATACGCCGGGCCACGCCGCGTTCACCGCCATGCGCGCGCGGGGCGCCGACGTCACCGACATCGTGATCCTGGTGGTGGCGGCGGACGACTCCGTCATGCCGCAGACCATCGAGGCGATCTCCCACGCGCGCAACGCCGGCGTCCCCATCGTGGTGGCCATAAACAAGATGGACCTGCCGGCGGCAGACGCCGAGCGCGTAAAGCAGCAGCTTCTCAATCACGACGTCACCGTGGAGGACTTCGGGGGCGACGTGCTGGTGGCGCCGATCTCCGCCCGCAGCGGAACGGGCATGGACGAGCTGCTGGAGAAGGTGCTGCTGCAGGCCGAGTTGCTCGAACTGAAGGCCAACCCGGACCGCCCGGCAACGGGAGCCGTGATCGAGGCAAGGCTGGATGTCGGGAAGGGCCCCGTCGTTTCCGTGCTGGTTCAGCGGGGTACCCTTCGAGTGGGCGACGACTTCATCTGCGGCAAGTTCGACGGCCGCGTGCGCGCGCTGCTGGACGAGCGCGGGGCGGTGGTGGAGGAGGCGGGTCCCGGCATTCCGGTGCAGCTTCTGGGCGTCAGGGGCGTACCCCAGGCGGGCGACACGCTGCAGGTCATGGAAGCCATGCGTGCATCCGAAATCGCCAGCACCCGCCAGCGCCTGGAGCGCGAGAAACTCCTGCGCATCAAGGATCGCGGGATCAGGCTCGGCGACTTCTCCCAGATCCTGTCCGCGGGTGAAGTCAGCACTCTGCCGCTCATCATCAAGGGCGATGTCGACGGCTCCGTGCAGGCGGTGTCGGATACGCTCCAGCGGCTCAGCACCGCGGAAGTGCGGGTGGAGGTCGTCCACCGGGCAGTCGGGGCCATCAACGAGGAGGATGTCCTGTTGGCGCGTACCGCCGGCGGTGTCATCATCGGCTTCAGGGTCCGTCCCAACGTCAACGCCCGGCAGCTGGCCGAGCGCGAAGGCGTGGACATCCAGGTCTACGACGTCATCTACGACGCGGAAAACGACGTGCGCGCCGCTCTCGAAGGCATGCTCGCCCCCGAACGCCTCGAGAAGGTCGTGGGAAGCGCGGAGGTGCGCGAGACCTTCAAGGTGACGAAGGTGGGCACCATCGCGGGCTGCTACGTGAGCGAAGGGGTTGTGGAGCACCAGTCGACGGTGCGTTTGATCCGAAACGGCGTCGTCGCGTACACCGGGGAGATCGGTTCGCTCAAGCGGTTCAAGGACGATGTGAAACTGGTCCGCAACGGGCTTGAGTGCGGGATAGGAATCACCAACTACAACGATGTGAAAGTGGGTGATGTCATCGAGTGTTTCGTGGTCGAGGAAGTCGCGCGCACCTTGGCTGGAAGTGCCCTCGCGCGATGAGGCCGCGGGCGGTCCGGTGGCTCGCCGGCCGTGGTGATCGGGGCGATCTCCTGGGACCTGCTGCTTCCGGGATGCGCGTCCCTCAAGGACAAGCGCAGCGTCGTACGTTCGCTGAAGGACCGCATGCGCCATCGCTTCAACGTCGGCGTGTCGGAGACCCATATGCGGGAGTTGCACGCGCGAGCGGGTCTGACGGCGGTCTTCGTCACCACGGAAGGTCGTCACGCGGAGTCGATTCGCGGCCACCTCGCCGGCTTCGTGGAAGCCGACGTCCGCGTTGTCGTACTCTCGGTCCGCGATCCCCTGGCCTGAAGCGCGCCCGGATTCCCATGGAGGTCGGCGTGGGCGCATGGCTCAACCGCCCCGGCCCCTGAGCGCGGATGGCTCGCAGGCTCGCCCGGGTGAACAGCCAGCTGCAGCGGGAGATCACGCGCATCCTCCGCAGCCAGGTGCGCGATCCCCGGGTGGGCACGCCGGTGGTTACGGAGGTCCGGGTGACCTCCGATCTTTCGTTCGCGCGGGTCTTCGTAAGGCTGGCCGGCAACGGTCGGGAACGCGATCGGGCCATGAAGGGGCTTGCGGCTTCGGCGGCGTTCATCAGGGGATCCCTGGGCGCGGAGCTCCACATCCGGCGCGTACCCGAGTTGCGTTTCGTCGAAGACACGTCGCTGGAGCACGCCGCGCGTATCGAACAGATCCTCAGGGATGTGCTCCCCGGCGGCGGCGAAGCCGGAGAAGGGGAGGAGACATGAGGTGCCCCCGGGACGGCGTGCTGCTGGTTGACAAGCCCACCGGCCCCACTTCCCACGACATCGTCCGGGAAGCGCGCGCGCGGCTGGGCCTCCGGCGCGTCGGCCACGCCGGAACCCTGGACCCCTTCGCCTCGGGACTGCTCCTGCTCTGCCTCGGCTCTTCCACCCGCATTTCGCAGTACCTGTCGGCGATGGACAAGAGCTACCTGGCAACCGCCCGCCTTGGCGTGTCGACCAGCACACACGACGTGGACGGGGACGTCGTGGACGACAGCCCCCGATGGCGTGACCTGGACGAGCGCACCGTCCGGCACGCTCTCAAGGCGTTCCAAGGCCCCATCCTCCAGGTTCCGCCGCGCTATTCCGCCAAGAAGGTGCGCGGGACCGCCGCCCACCGCCGCTCTCGCCAAGGCGAGACGGTCAAGCTCGAGCCGGTTCCGGTCGAGGTGTACGAGATGGGGGAGGTCCGCTGCTCTCTTCCGTTCGTCACTTTCGCGGTTCGCTGTTCTTCCGGGACCTACATCCGGGCGCTGGCGCGCGATCTTGGGAAGGCGCTGGGGACCGGAGCCCACCTGACCATGCTCCGTCGCACGGCGGTGGGCTCGATGAGCGTTCGCGACGCGGCGCCCGCGGGCGAGTTGCGCGAAGAGCTGTCGCGGCCCGCGCACCTGTCCGCCGCGCGGGCGCTGGCACACCTTCCAGCCGTGTGCGTGGGCGAGGAGGACGCCGCGCGGTTGGCCCGCGGACAGGCCATCGAACCGACCCTGGAGCCCGTTCCCGAGGCCGATCCGGTGGTGGCGCTCGAGCGCGGGGCCCTGGTCGCCATCGGGGTCGGCCGGGGTGGCGTGCTGCGACCGCGCAAGGTGTTCCGGTGAAGGCGTCCGGCCGCATGGAGGGTTGCGCCGCCGCAGCTGCGCCACCCGCGCTGGTCCCGCGCTGTGAGCGGGGGAGCGTCGTCACGGTGGGGACGTTCGACGGCGTTCACCTGGGCCACCGGGAGGTTTTGCGCGAAATGGGTCGGAGAGCCCGACACGCGGGCGGGCCCAGCGTGCTGGTGACCTTCCGTCCCCACCCGCTCCATGTCCTGAGGCCGAAGGACGCGCCCATGCTCCTGACCAGTTCGATCGAGAAGAAGGAGATCCTCGCGCAAACCGACCTCGACTACGCCGTTTTCCTGCCGTTCACCCGGGCGCTCGCCCGCTATACTCCCCGGCGCTTTGTGGAGGAGATTCTGGTCGCCCGCGTGAAGGTGAGGGAGCTCGTGATCGGCTACGACCACGGTTTCGGCCGCGGCCGATCGGGCGATGCCGAGACCTTGGGAGCGATGGGAACGGAGCTGGGGTTCGATGTCCGGGTCGTGCCGCCCATCGTCGCCGGCGGCGGTCCCGTGTCCTCGAGCCGGATTCGCCGGGCGCTGCTGGCGGGCGACGTGCGCGCCGCGCACACGGGGCTGGGGCGTCCGTATTCGCTGCGCGGAGTGGTCGTGCGGGGTGACGGCCGCGGGCGGCACCTGGGCTTTCCCACCGCCAACCTCGAGATTCGGGACTCCCGGAAGCTGATTCCCGGTGAGGGGATCTACGCGGTGCGCGCCAGGTTGCCCGGGGGGACGTGGGACGGAGCCCTGCACATCGGACCGCGTCCCACCTTCCCCGGTTCCCGATCCACGATGGAAGTGCATCTTCTCGACTACAGTGCCGACCTCTACGGAGCCGAACTCCAGCTGGAGCTGATCGAACGGCTCCGTGAGGTGCGGCCTTTTGCCAGCGTGGCGCAACTGGTCAGCCGGATGAGCGAGGATATCCGGCGTGCCCGCCGCATCCTGGCCGAATACCGCGAACGTGATTCCTCTTCACAGACCAGATCCCGGATGACACCATGACCGAATTGACCCGGCAGACCTGTGAACCGTGCAGGGTGGGAGCGCCCCCCGCCAGCGAAGCCGACATCTCCGCCTGGCGTCCACAGATTCCGGACTGGGAGATCACGGAGCGCGACGGCATTCCCCGTCTCGAGCGTGTCTTCTCCTTCCCGGACTTCGTCCAGGCCCTGTCGTTCACCAACCGCGTGGGCGCGCTCGCCGAGGAGCAGGGACACCACCCGGCCCTCCTGACGGAATGGGGGCGCGTCACCGTCTCCTGGTGGACCCACAAGATCCGCAACCTCCATGAAAACGACTTCGTCATGGCCGCCAGGACCGACGTCGCTTTCGCCGAAGGCTGAGCTGTCCCGCCCGGTTGGGGCGCGCGCCTTGTAGCCCCCATCCCTTATGGCTAGCTTTGGTCGCCGTTTTACAAGTCAGTGGGTTCGCGCCCCGGCTTCCCTTGCAGCGTCGGACTCTTGAGGAGGCGGTCCCGGGATGGGATTCGTAAAGGAAGAAGTCATCCGCAAGTACCAGGTTCACGATGGTGACCGGGGCAGTGCACCCGTTCAGATCGCGATCCTGACCCACCGAATCAATCATCTCCAAGGTCACTTCCGCGCACACAAGAAGGACCATCACAGCCGCCAGGGCCTGCTCAAGATGGTGGGCCGGCGAAGGCGGCTCCTCGAGTACATGAAGCGGACCGACTACGAGAAGTACCGCGAACTCATCGCGGACCTCGGTCTCCGCCACTAGGTCAGAGCATGCTGAAAAGAATCGAGCGACAGTTTGCGGGACGCGCCCTGGTCCTGGAGACCGGGCGCATGGCGAAGCAGGCCCACGGCGCCTGCCTCGTTCGTTTTGGGGATACGATGGTGCTGTGCACCGCCACGGCACAGACCAGGCCCACCCATCTTCCCTTCTTTCCCCTCACGGTCGAGTACCGTGAAAAGACCTATGCCGGCGGCAAGATCCCCGGGGGCTTCTTCAAGCGCGAAGGCCGCCCGGGCGAGAAGGAGATCCTGGCCGCGCGTTCCATTGATCGCCCCATCCGCCCGCTGTTCCCGAAAGGGTACATGAACGAGACCCAGATCATCTGCTACATCCTGAGCGCGGATCAGGAGAACGACGCGGATGTCTTGGGCCTGATCGGCGCCTCGGTGGCGCTCAACATGTCGAAGATTCCCTTCCACATCCCGGTGGCGTCGGTGCGCATGGGCCGGATTCGGGGCTCCTGGATCGTGAATCCCACCTTCCAGCAGCTCGAATACTCCGATGTCGACCTGGTGGTGGCGGGGTCGGCCGAAGCGATCACCATGGTCGAAGGCGCTGCGGTCGAAGTGCCCGAGGAGGACCTCCTCGAGGGGTTGGGTGTGGCCCGCGGAGCGATCCGCGAGCTGGTGGCCATGCAGCGTGATCTCCTCGCTGGGGCTTCCGAGGACGAGATGGAGTGGACCAGCGTGGAGCCGGCCCGTGAACTGGTCGACAAGGTCGAAGCTCTCGCCCGGAAGGGGGTTGCGGCCGCGCTCGAGGTGGAGGAAAAGCAGGCCCGGGCCGCGGCGTTGGCCGAGGTCGGAGAGGAGGTGGCCGGCCAACTGCAGACCGAGGGGACGGAAAACGAAGAGGTCGGCGCCGCAGTGACGGGAGTCCTGCGCAAACTGGAGAAGCAGCATGTGCGCGCGCGCATCCTCGACCGGGGCAGGCGCGCCGACGGTCGTGGCGTCGACGACATCCGCCAGCTCGGGTGCGAAGTGGGCGTTCTGCCCCGGCCGCACGGATCGGCCCTCTTCACGCGCGGGCAGACGCAGGCCCTGGGCGTGGTCACCCTCGGCACCTCGCGCGACGAACAGCGCATCGATTCGATCGACACGCTCGAGGAGACCACGAAGTCGTTCATGCTGCACTACAACTTC
>JAAXGM010000006.1:81973-119018 GCA_012267435.1 Gemmatimonadota bacterium | reverse complement strand
CCTTTCTCGGTGGGCGAAGCGAGGCCCATCCGCGGGACGTCACGGCGCGAGGTGGGGCATGGAAGCCTGGCCGAACGCGCCATCCAGCCCCTGCTTCCCGACTACGACGACTTCCCGTACACGATCCGCGTGGTGTCCGACGTTCTCGAATCGAACGGCTCTTCGTCCATGGCCTCCGTTTGCGCGGCTTCGCTGTCGCTGATGGATGCGGGGGTTCCGCTCAAGGCTTCGTGCGCCGGGGTGGCCATGGGGCTGGTGAAGGAGGGAGAACGCTTCGCGGTCCTTACCGACATCCTGGGGCTCGAAGACGCCCTGGGGGACATGGACTTCAAGGTAGCCGGGACGCGCAAGGGCGTCACCGCGATTCAGATGGACATCAAGATCGAAGGGCTCGATCTGGCGATCATGCGGGAGGCGCTGGGAAGAGCGCGCACGGCGCGACGCGGCATTCTGGATGCCATGGACCACGCCCTTCCGGCGCCGCGCACCGACCTGTCCCAGTACGCCCCACGCATCATCTCGATCTCGATCAACCCTGAGAAGATTGGTGAGATCATTGGCCCTAAAGGAAAGACCATCAGGGCAATACAAGATGAAACCGGAGCCAAGATCGACATCGAGGACTCCGGCGTGGTGAAGATCGCCGCCGTCTCGGGCGAGGCCGGCGCACGCGCCCGCGAAATGATCGAGGCCATCGCCCAGGAGCCCGAGGTCGGGCGCACCTACGAGGGTCCGGTCAAGAACACCACCACCTTCGGGGCCTTCATCGAGATCTTCCCGGGCACCGAAGGGCTCTGCCACATCTCCGAACTGGCCGAGGGCCGTGTGGCCAAGACCGAGGACGTCCTCAAGGTGGGCGAGATCACGCGGGTCAAGTTGCTCGCGATCGACGAGAAGGGCCGACTGCGTCTCTCCAGGCGCGCGGCGCTTGCCGACAACGCCCGGCGCGGAAAGTCGTCTCGGGCCCGCCGGTGACACCTGCCCGATACCGCCGATCCCCGCACACCGGGTCGGTCGCGACGGCTCCCGCCGCCCCGCCCACGACCCGGAACCGCATGGCGGTCAGCACGCTCGGGTCCGGCATCCAGGTACTGAGCGAATCGATTCCGGGAGTCCGCTCCGCGGCGGTCGGCGTCTGGGTCCCGCAGGGCTCGGCGCACGACGGCGAGGACGTTCTGGGGGCGAGTCATCTGCTGGAGCACATGGTGTTCAGGGGAACCCAACACCGGTCACGCGAGCAGATCGCACTCGCTCTCGAGAGCCTGGGTGGCTCCTTGGACGCTTTCACCAGTCGGGAACACACGAGCTTCCAGGCCCGCGTACTGGATGAACATCTGCCCCAGGCGCTCGACGTGCTCGCGGACCTGGTGCTCTTTCCCACGCTCCTCGACACGGACTTGGAGCTTGAGCGGCGCGTCGTGCTCGAGGAGATCTCCACGATCGAGGATGCTCCCGAGGACTTCGCCTTCGAACTGCACGGGCAACACCTGTGGGACCGGCATCCCTACGGGGCGTCCATTCTCGGCACCCGGGACACCGTGTCGGCGATCCGGGGAGATACCCTGTGCGATC
Organism: Gemmatimonadota bacterium; assembly: GCA_012267435.1. Taxonomy (GTDB): domain Bacteria; phylum Gemmatimonadota; class Gemmatimonadetes; order Longimicrobiales; family Gaopeijiaceae; genus BD2-11. The sequence continues at coordinate 117,446 of JAAXGM010000006.1, read as the reverse complement.
TGCACCGGGGGCGCTATGGCGCGGGAGGCATGGTCGTCGCCGCCACCGGTAACGTGGCGCACGATCGGGTGGTGGAGCTGGCGGAGCACTACTTCCGCGGCGCAGCCGCCGGTGTTCCCGCGACCCCGATTCCCGAGCCGAGGTCGGCGGAGGGAAGGGAGGTTCATGTCCGGCGGGAGACGGCCCAGACCCACATCGTGGCCGGAACCGTAACCCCTCCCAGGGCCGACCCCAGGCGATATCCCCTGGTGCTGCTCGCGGCGGCGATGGGAGGCGGCATGAGTTCCCGGCTGTTCCGGCGCATTCGCGAGGAGCTGGGCCTAGCCTACTCGGTGTATACTTTCCAGTCCTTCTATTCGCGCGCGGGGATATCCGGCATCTACGCGGGCACCCGTCACGACGCGGCCGGCCAAGTCATCGACGCCATCAGGGAAGAACTGGCGATCATAGCCCGTGACGGCCTTCCGGGCGAAGACCTCGTCCAGATCAAGAGTCAGGTCAAGGGGCAGATCATGCTCTCCCTGGAGAGCCCCGGCGCCCGATTGTACCGGCTCGCGGGATTCGCCCTGCACCAGGAGCCCTTCACGACGCTGGACGAACTCCTGTCGCGCATCGATCGCGTGACGGAAACCGAGGTCGCCGAATCCGCGGCCAAGTTCTTTCATCCCGACCGTCAGTGCCTGCTTCGCCTGGGACCCTGAAGCCATGCTGATCGGTGTTCCCGCCGAGCGCAAGACACACGAATACCGGGTCGCACTGGTTCCGGCGGGCGTGGAAGCCCTGACCCAGGCGGGCCATGAGGTGCTCATCGAGAGGGGCGCCGGCCTGCCCAGCGGCTTTACCGACGACTTCTATCGGCGCGCGGGCGCGGAAATAGTGGACGGCGCGGGTGAGTTGTGGGCGCGCGCCGCGATGATCGTGAAGGTGAAGGAACCTCTCGCGGAAGAGTGGCCCGACATGCGCGAGGGGCAGATCGTCTTCACCTATTTTCACTTCGCGGCATCCGAAGCCCTCACCCGGGCGGTCATGGCGTCCGGCACTGTGGCCATCGCGTACGAGACGGTGGCCACCGATGGGGGAGCGCTGCCCCTGCTTACGCCGATGAGCGAGGTGGCCGGGAGAATGGCGGTGCAGGAGGGTGTCCGGTACCTGACTCGCCCCTCCGGCGGCAGCGGAATCCTCATCGGGGGCGTTCCCGGGGTCATGCCCGGCAAGGTGCTGATTCTGGGGGGCGGCGTCGTGGGTACCCAGGCGGCGAAGGTGGCCGCGGGGCTGGGAGCGCGCGTCTCCATTCTGGACACGTCACTTCCCCGGCTCCGTCATCTGGCGGATGTGATGCCCGCGGGCGTCCATCCCCTCTACTCCACGCGCTACGCGGTGCGCAAGCAGTTGCGCGATTCGGACCTGATCATCGGGGCGGTGCTCCTGCCAGGTGCGCGGACGCCGTTCCTGGTGTTCGAGGAAGACCTCGCGACCATGCGCCCCGGGTCGGTGATCGCCGACGTGTCCGTCGATCAGGGCGGGTGCGTGGAGACCATCCGGCCGACCACGCACGAAGCCCCCACCTACGTGGTCGACGGCGTGATCCACTACGGTGTGACCAACATTCCGGGCAGTGTGCCCCGAACGAGCACGCTGGCTCTGACCAACGCAACGCTGCCCTACGTTATGGAATTGGCGGGCGGAGGCTGGCGGGGTGCCTGTAGCCGCAATCCTGCCCTTGCCCGTGGTCTCAACGTGGTGCGGGGCGAGGTCGTTCACGCCGCGGTGGCGGATGCGTTCGGCCTGCGGTCCACACCGCTCAGCAGTTGTTTCTGACCCGTGTCGCGAGGTTGCCACCCTTCGAAATCCCCCCATGGGGCAGCACTCCTGATCTTGCTCCGGATCACGCCACAACTTAAGATGCGGGTGCTTCCCGGGGCTGGCCGGACTCTGCTTACTCCTTGGGCATTAGTCCCACCAAACCATTGTAAATAATAGATTTAGAGTGCTTTCTTCCAGTTGGTTCAAGCCGCGCCGCAGCCTAGTTCCCGTCCACGACATCGCAGTGGACCTGGGAACCGCGAATACGCTCGTATACGTCCGGGACGAGGGGGTTGTGGTGAACGAGCCCTGCGTGGTCGCCGTGGAAAAGACCTCGCGCAAGATCCTTGGGATCGGCCTCGACGCCAAGCGCATGCTCGGCCGCACACCGGAGGGCATCGAGGCGATTCGCCCTCTGAAGGACGGCGTGATCGCGGATGTCGACATCACCGAGATGATGTTGCGCCACTTCCTCAAGCGGGTCACGTCCCGGCGCGTGTTCCGGATGAAGCCTCGCGTGGTCGTGGGCGTTCCTTCGGGCATCACGGAGCTCGAACGGCGCGCCGTCCGTTCGTCGGCACTGATGGCGGGCGCGAAATCCGTCTACATGGTGGTGGAGCCGGTCGCGGCTGCGGTGGGCATGGGTCTTCCCATCGAGTCGCCGACCGGCAACATGGTGATCGATATTGGAGGCGGCACCACCGAGATCGCTGTGATCTGTCTGTCGGGCGTCGTCGCCAACTCCTCGATCCGCGTGGGCGGCGACAAGATCGATCACGCGATCGAAGACTCCATGCGCAGGCATTACAAGCTGCTCATCGGAGAATCCACCGCCGAAATGATCAAGATCCGGATCGGCTCCGCCTTCGATACCGGCGAGGAGCGGGAGATGGATGTCAAGGGTCGCGACCTCGTCAGCGGAATGCCCAAGATGATCCGGGTCGGCTCATCGGAGGTTCGTGAGTGGATTCAGGAGCCCATCAGATCCATCGTGGACGCGGTGCGCCGCGCGCTCGAGTCGACGCCCCCGGAGCTTTCCGGGGACATCGTGGACAGAGGCCTCCTGATGACCGGTGGTGGTGCGATGATCCAGGGCCTCGACCAGCTGATCACATTCGAGACCAACCTGACCGTGCATGTTGACGAAGATCCTCTGACCTGCGTTGTGCGCGGAGCAGGCCGGATTCTGGAGGATCTGCACACGTTTCGTAAGATCCTGACGGCTTGACCGTCGAATCGGCGACCAGTTTGCGGAGTGGTCGAGGCGGCAGCGCAAGCCTTGAGCCCGACGGGTGGGGTTGATGCGGGAATACGGCGGCGCCGACGGTAACGGATTGCGGAGACAGTTCCTCCTGGTGGCCGCCTGCCTGCTGGTCGGCCTGTTCTTCTACCTGATTCCCACGGAGCCCCAGCAGAGTATCGCGTCCGGCATTCGCCTGACCCTGCTGCGCCCGTTCGTGGACATCCGGAGCGCACTGTCCGCGGCCCGGTCGAGGAGCCGCGAGGCGGACATGCTCCGTGCGCAGGTGGACTCCCTGCGCGCCTGGGTTGCAAACAATGCGCCGGCGATAGAGGAGAACCGGCGCCTTCGAGTCCTGATCGGACTGGCGCCGCTGGTGGAGCGGTCGTATCGCGCGGTGAGCGTGCATCGCCCGGGGAACCTGGGCTCGCAGAGCACGATCGTGCTCGACCTCGGCTACGAACAGGGTGTCCATGGGTTGTCCCCGATCATCACCGCCGATGGGCTCGCCGGCAGGGTTCTCGAAGCCCACCCGTCGCTTTCGATCGGCATGGACTGGTCGCACCCGGACTTCCGGGCCTCGGTCATGTCGGAGGACGGTGAGCTTTATGGCATCGTCGGCCCGGAACCGGCCACGTTCGGGGGAGCTGAACGACTCATTCTGACCGGCATCCCGTATTTCAACGTCCTGGCGGACGGCACGCTGGTGGTTACCAGCGGCCGTGGTGGCGTCTATCCGCGCGGCGTGCCCGTGGGCCGGGTCGGGGGACTGGCCAAGGTCGAAGAAGGATGGCATCGGAGTTACTGGGTGTACCCAACGGTACATCCGGCCTCCGTCACGCACGCGCTGGTCGGCGTTTCCGATGCGTCCGGCCCGGGGGACGAAGCGGACCTGTCCAGCCTGTTTCCGAAAGCAACGTCACCGATCCCGGACTCCGCGGGAGAGGCCGGGCCGGCTGCTGACGCTCCCGATGCCGCTGGCAGTGGCTGAGCGTCCGCTCCACGGCTCCCCACGTCTCGGAATCGGGTCGGGGGTGGTCGTTGCCCTCACCCTGATTCTGGTCTTCCTCCATTTCGTTCTTCGGCTCGGCCTGGGGATGGGCCTCGAGGCTCCAGATCTGCTTACCGTCGCACTCCTGCTCCACGTTCGCAGGGTCCGATTCGGGACTGCCGCATGCGTCGGCTTCACCCTGGGCATGCTGGAAGACGCGTTCACGCTGGTCGCCTTCGGCGCGAACACCGTAGCGATGACCGTGGTGGGCATTCTGGGGGTGCAGACCAGGGCAATCTTCGTGCCCACCACTTCGCTTTCCTTTCACATCATCTATTTTGTCACCGGCAAGTGGCTGCGTGATTTCCTCCACTGGATTCTGCAGCAAGCAGCCGGTGTCACGAGCGGGTTCATCGAACCGATGATTCTCATCGGGGTTCCGGCCGCGCTCTATGCCGCTCTGGTGGGCTTGCTCGTCGTGAAGCTCACAGGCCCCTTCAGCGAGGGCGAGTCATGAATCAGTTCCAGGTTCCCGATTCAGGGGCGTCGCAGCGCGCCCGCATCGCCGTCATCGGACTGGTAGCGCTTTTCGCAATTCTCATCGTCGCCTTTTTCCGCCTCCAAGTGCTCGAGTCCAGCACATACGAGCTTCGCTCGGAGTCAAACCGGCTCCGGCCGTTTCCCATTGAAGCTCCCCGCGGAGCCGTTTTCGATCGAAACGGCCGGGTCATTGCGAGCAGCGTTCCAGGTTATTCGCTGCACGTGTTCCCTCCCGCCGCATCCGGAGTCATGGAGACCACGCTCGAGCGCCTGCAATCGTACCTCGACCTGGACGATGAGAGGATCGAACTGCTGCTCGAACGCTCCCGGCGCGAACCCTATCAGCCGCTTCTGGTGGACGGCGACGCCGATTTCGATCTCGTCTCCACGCTCGAGGAGCACCGCGCGGAGCTGCCGAACGTGGTGGTCTGGATGAACCCGAAGCGCCAGTACCAGGCTGCGCGCCCGGTCTCCCACCTCATGGGGTATGTGGGCGAAGTCACCGCGGAGGAATTGGAGCAGGAACGGTATTCGGAGTACTCGCGCGGCATGACGGTGGGCAGGGAGGGAGTGGAGCGGCAGTATGAAGCCCGGCTTCAGGGGAGGCGGGGCCTGCGCTACTCGGAAGTGGACGCGCTGGGCCGGGTCGTCAGCTCTCCTTTCGGACAGGTCGTGCAAGCGCCCGCGCCCGGGGCGGACATGCAGCTTAATCTCGATCTGGATCTGATGGAGTGGATCCATCACATCTTCCCCGACTCCATGCGCGGCGCGGTAGTGGTGCTGAACGTCGAAGACGGTGGTGTGCTCGCGCTGTATTCGGCTCCGACCTTCGATCCCAACAGCTTCGTGGGGGGGATCGAACCCGACGAGTGGGCGTCCCTCAACAGCGACCCCGAACAACCGCTCTTCAATCGCGCGGTCGTCGGACGCTACGCCCCCGGGTCAACGTGGAAGCTCGCGGTCGCCGCCATAGGGCTGCAGCTCGGCCTGGTGGAGGCGCACGAACACATGCCGCGCGGGTGCGGAGGAGCGATGTTCGTCGGTAACCGCAGGTTCCGCTGCTGGAACCAAGCCGGCCACGGGGCGCTCGATCTCGTGGAGGCCATCCAGCACTCCTGCAACGTCTACTTCTACCAATTGGGCCTCAGGATCGGCTTGGAGCGTCTTCTGGTCAACGCGAACGAGATGGGCTTCGCGCGCCAGTGCGGCATCGACCTACCCCTTGAATCGCCGGGTGTGTTTCCGCGCGGTCTGGACTTCTGGGAGGAGCGGTTCGGGTATCGCGCGCGGGAAACGGAGGTATTGTCCCTCGCGATCGGGCAGGGCCCCAACGACCAGACCCCCCTGGGGATCGCCCAGTTCTACCTCGCAATGGCCCGGGGCGGGCAGGCTCCCGCGCCACGCATCCTGCGCGGGGAGGAGACGAGCGACGTCTGGGACATTGGGATTTCACCGGAGCACGGAGAGGTTCTGATGGAGGGGCTCAGGCGGGTCTTCGTGCCGGGGGGCACGGCGTACATGTCCTCGGTCGAGCACTGGCAGCTGATGGGCAAGTCGGGCACCGCCCAGAACGCACAGGACCCGGACCGCAGCCACGCGTGGTTCGCGGCGATGGCGGGCCCCCGGGAGGAGCAGCCGGAGATCGTCGTGGTCGTGCTGGTGGAGCTCGGGGAAAGCGGATCCATCGTGGCGGCCCCGCTCGCCGCCAAGTCCGCGGACTACTTCCTGCGCAAGCGCTACGGCATCCCCACCGACACCATCCAGACGCTGCGCGAACACCGCCTGACGGGCACGCCTGCTCCCTGGGCGAACCGGTGACTCCGCGCAACACCGCGGAGCTCACCCCATGAAGGCCCTGTTCTCGCGGTGGGCCCTCGACAGCGGTTTCATCCTCGCCCTGCTCGCGCTCTCCGCCTTCGGCGTGGCGATGATCTACTCAACGGGCCAGCTGAACGTGCCCAGCCCCGTCGTCGAAGGCGCGTGGATCCGCCAGCTCGTCTGGTTCGTGTTCGGGCTGACGGCCTTCACCATCATCAGCCGGATCTCCAGCAACTGGATCGAGTGGATCTCGGTGCCCGCCTATGTGCTGGCGGTGGTGCTCCTGGCCGTCACGCTGGTCGTGGGCACCGGCCGTGGCACCGCGGCCGGAGTGACCAGCTTTCTCCAGTTCGGCGGCTTTCAATTCCAGCCGGCGGAAGTCGCCAAGATTGCGACCATCCTAGCCCTGGCGCGCCTCATGGCGTCCCGCGTGGAAGCGCCCGGACATGGCTCCGGGAGATCGAGATCATGGCAGCTGACCGACGTGATTGCGCCCTGCGCGCTGGTGGGGCTCCCTCTTCTCCTGGTCCTGCTCCAGCCGGATCTGGGGACCGCGATGGCCTTCGTGGGCATCCTGATGGCTGTGCTCTTCTGGTCGGGAATTCCGCTGACCTATCTTTTCCTGCTGGTGAGCCCTGCCATCGCGCTGATCGTTTCCTTCAACACTTGGCTGTTCTCGGCGTACATGGTGGCGCTGATCGGGCTTCTCCATCTGCGCCGCTCCCGCCTCTACACCTTCGAGTACGTGGCGGTGCTGGTGTTCAATTTGGCCGTGGGCACGGTCGCGCGGCTCCTCTGGGACTCGCTGGCCCCCTACCAGCAGAACCGGGTGCTGGTGTTTCTGGATCCCGGTCTCGATCCGCGGCAGGCGGGTTACCACCTCGTCCAGTCGAAGGTTGCCATTGGTAGCGGAGGGATGACCGGCAAGGGGTTTACGCTGGGCACCCAGAAGCGGTTCGACTTCCTGCCCGAGCAGCACACCGATTTCATCTTCGCGGTGATCGGAGAGGAGTTCGGCTTCGTGGGCACGGTGCTGGTCCTTTCCGGCTTCGCCTATGTCCTGCTCCGACTCATCCGCATGGCGACCGGAACCGGCAGTCACTTTGCAAGCTTCGTGCTCTTCGGTATCTTCGGCGCTTGGATTACCCACGTCTTCGTAAACACCGGAATGACCGTCGGGCTGGTCCCGGTCACCGGCATTCCCCTTCCGTTCATTAGCTACGGGGGTTCCTTTCTGCTGATGTGCTGGGTGGCTGCGGCGCTCGCCGTGCGCGTTGCCCGGCGGAACTGAAGGGGTTGCGCCACCCTGAGGCCAACCGGCGGGAAACGCCGACGAGAACAAGCCATGGCCTGGTTCAACAAGCCCAAGAAGCCGTTGCGCGCCCAGGATCGTCGGGATGTTCCGAGCGACGTCTTCAGGAAGTGTCCGAGCTGCCGCGCCATCGTATACCGCGAAAAACTCACGCAGAACCTCTCCGTGTGCCCGGAGTGCGGGTTCCACTTCAGGTTCGGGGCCTCGGACTACCTGGGCCTGCTGATGGACGAAGGCTCCTTCGGCGAGAAGCACGCGGGCCTGGCCAGCGCCGACCCGTTGGACTTCGTCGACTCGAAGCCCTACACCGCCCGGGTGCAGGTGGCCGAGCAGCGTGCCGGGCGACCGGAAGCCATGGTGGTGGGTTCGGGCAAGCTGGACGGCATCCCGGTGTCGCTGGCGGTGATGGACTTTTCCTTCATCGGAGGGTCGATGGGATCGGTGGTGGGGGAGAAGCTGGCCCGAATCATCGACAGGTCACTGCGCGATAGTGTCCCGCTGGTCGTCGTGAGCGCCTCCGGCGGAGCCCGCATGCAGGAAGGGATCCTGTCGCTGATGCAGATGGCGAAGACGGCAACATTGCTGGCGAGGCTGCACGAGGCCGGTCTGCCCCACGTATCCATCCTCACCAACCCGACGGCGGGCGGGGTCACCGCATCCTACGCCATGCTGGGCGACGTCAACCTCGCGGAACCCGACGCCTTCATCGGGTTCGCGGGGCCTCGCGTGATCGAGGAGACGATCCGGCAGGAGCTTCCAGACGGGTTTCAGCGATCCGAGTTCCTTCTCGAGCACGGCATGCTCGACCGTGTCGTGCCGCGCAAGGAGTTGAAGGCCACTGTGGCACTTCTGCTGCGGCACATGTGGGCGGGGTGGAAGCCCCAGGGCTGAAGCCCTTCAGCGCGCCGCTCCACACCCGCTGGAGAATACTGCGTTGAAGGCCGGGACTCCCGCGATGCACGAACTGTTCCCGCGACTGGGGCATGGCGTCCAGTGGGGTCTCGAACGGACCCGGTCTCTGCTTGCGACTCTGGGGGAACCACAGCTCGTCTACCCGTCGATCCACATCGGCGGGACCAACGGCAAGGGGTCGGTGGCGGCGATGTGCGCCGAGGTATTGAGGGAAGCCGGGCTGCGCACCGGGCTCTACACGTCACCCCACCTGTGCGACTTCCGGGAACGCATCCAGATCGACGGGCGACCGGTCGACCACGAGACCATGACACGGGTGGCGGCCGACCTGCACGTCGCCGTAGATCGGATCGGGCCCACCTTCTTCGAAGCGACCACCGCCTTGGCGCTTGGGGTCTTCGCCGACCGGGAAGTCGACATCGCGGTGGTGGAGGTCGGCCTGGGTGGACGTCTCGACGCGACCAACGTGATCTTCCCGGCGGTGACCTGCATCACCAACGTGTCCCTCGACCACGCGGACTACCTGGGCGCCACGGTGGAGGACATTGCCCGGGAGAAGGCCGGGATCGTCAAACCGGGCGTCCCCATCCATACGAGCGAGACCGGCGGGCCCGTGCTGCGGATTCTGAAGGATCGGGCAACGCGGGCCGGGGCTCCCTTTTTCGTGCTCGATCCGCTCGGGGACCTGCAAATCCTGGAGCTCTCGAGGACGCGCACAAGCTTTCGCATGTCCTCCGACGCCTGGGGTGACCTCGAGCTTTCGGTGCCGTTGGCGGGAGAGCACCAGGCGACCAACGCGGCGCTGGCGGCGAGGGCGCTCGAATCGCTTCCGGAGAAGCTGCGACCCAATCGACGGGCCGTGGTGCGGGGCCTGGCGGAGGTGAGTTGGCCGGGTCGGGTGCAGCTGGTGCGGCGGAGCGCCGTAACCTGGGTCTTCGACGTGGCTCACAACGTCGCCGGAATGGAGACGCTGGCCACCACCCTGAGGTCACTCGGTCTTCCGCGCCCGATCGTGGTTCTCGCCGGCATCCTGGGGGACAAGGACTGGGGCGGCATGCTTCCGGGTCTCCTCGCGATCGCCGACGCAGCCGTCCTGACCCAGCCCCCGTCCGCGCCCGGAGAACGGAGGTGGAACCCCGCGCAGGCCGCGGCCACGCTCGCACCAAGGTTCACGCTCGAGGTGGAAGCGGACTTCGGCAGCGCTCTGGCCAGAGTGGCTGAACGGGCGGATGGCGGCACGGCGGTGGTCACGGGATCCTGCCACACGGTCGGCAGCGCCCTCGACGAGATGGACATCCAGCCATTCCCGGCACCTTTCCCCGTTTGACGCGTAGAGCCAAGCGCATAGATTCGCCGCCATGCCAAAAGGGAAAACCTTCCCCAGACTCCCGGGCTTTCGGGACTTCGCCCCGGAGACCCTGGCCGAGCGGGAGCACGTGTTCAGAACCTGGCGCAGCGTGGCGCGTCGCTACGGCTTCCAGGAATACGACGGGCCTCCGCTGGAACCACTGGAACTCTACCGGGAAAAGAGCGGCGACGAGATCGTCGGGCAGCTGTACGCATTTGTCGACAAGGGTGGGCGCGAGGTATCGCTGCGCCCTGAAATGACGCCGTCACTCGCGCGCATGCTCGGCGAGCGGAGCCGGGCCATGGCGAAGCCCATCCGCTGGTTCTCGATCCCGCAGCTCTTTCGCTACGAGCGACAGCAGCGGGGGCGTCTGCGGGAGCACTTCCAGTGGAACGTCGACATCCTCGGCGAAGCCGGGACGGGTGCGGACGCCGAAGTCCTGGCGGTGGCGGTCGACGCCCTGCGGGGGCTGGGCCTGGGGCCGAACGACTTCCTGGCTCGGGTCTCGGATCGCCGCCTGTTGTCCGCGATTCTCGACGCGCTGGGTGTGCCGAGGGACCGGATCGCCGCAACCTACACCGACATAGACAAGTACGAACGGGTGGGCCAGGACGCGACGCGCGCCCGGCTGCGCGAATCCGCCGGATTGGCGCCCCGGGCCGTGGATTCACTTTTGGAGATCCTGGACGGTTCCGGGCTCGATGTGGTCGAGGACCTGCTTGGCGAACGTGATGCCGTGGGCGCCAGCCTCTCCGAACTGCGCCGCTACCGGGCCGACCTGGCGGCGATGGGGCTCGATCCATTCCTCCGCTTCGACCTGCGCATCGTGCGCGGGCTGGCGTATTACACCGGCATCGTCTTCGAACTCTTCGATCGCGGGGGCGAAATGCGCGCCATCTGCGGGGGAGGCCGTTACGACCGGCTGCTCGAGCGGGTCGGCGGCGAACCTCTTGCCGCGGTGGGGTTCGGAATGGGGGACGTGGTGCTCACCGAATTGCTGCGCGATCGTGGGCGGCTCCCCGGGACGACCCCGTCGATGGACTGGTTCATCGCCAGCGTGTCGCCGGCCCAGCGTCTCCTAGGACGGGAAATCGCCCATGTCCTGCGGGAGTCGGGTTCGACCGTCGCCTATGCCCTGGAGCAGCGTCCCGTGCGCAAGCAGCTCGCCATGGCCGCCCGGCAGGGGGCCCGCAAGGTCATACTTCTGGGACCGGAGGAGACGGCGAGAGGGGTGGCGGTGATCCGCGACATGGCGCAAGGCAGCCAGCAGGAAGTCTCACTGGCCGATCTGCGCCGGGGCGGGCCGACACCATGACCCTTCGCCGGGCAGGCCGGCAACAGCCCTGGAGGGTCCTCCTCCGGGCTGCGGCGTGCCTGTGCGCGGGAGCCTGTTCTCCTGATCGCCCCCCCGATGCGAGGGAGGACGCGGCACCCGCATCCACGCCCCCCGCGGCGCGTTCGTCCTTCGGCGCCGACGACGCCGAGGCGATTTCTCTCGTTCTCTTCGATGAAGTACCGGATCCGGTTCTGGAACGCCGGCTTACCCTGCACCTGCTCGCGCAGGAGCCCGGCGGGCGCGCGGAATTCAGCCGGACCCTGCGGGAGCTGCTGCCCGAACGGGCCGCCCGCGATTCGACTCTGGTCGCTATTCGCGCGATCATCTACCACGCAGCCGTACCGTCGGGGACGAATGAAGGGAACTTGGTGCCCGTGGCCTGGGGCGAATGGATTCCTCTGGAAGGTTGGTACGGCGAGGTCGGAACCGGGCGGGGTAACGGCCACCGGGTCTACTTCTACCACGGAGCCCCCCCGGAATGGTAGGCGACGGCAAGAAAGGGGTGCGCAGGGACATGGCCCGCGCAGTGCGTCGGCTCAACATCCTCGAGTACTTCATTCTGACCGCCGCGGCGGCAATGTCCCTGGGCGGCGGGGCGCTGGTGGCGCTACTCCTGGACGAGTTGACGGGCGCGCCCTTCCGTATATCGTGGTTCATCTCATCGCTCCTGCTCTTCAGCGTTCCCGGGTTCTTCGTTTTTCGCAGGGAAAGCAGACGCGACCCTTCCCGCACCGCGGGCCACCCCCAGGACCAAACAGATGGCTGATGACAAGCGGCTGACGCCCCGGAGCGAGAGCTTCTCGGCTTGGTACAACGATGTCGTTCAGCGCGCGGAGCTCGCCGACTATTCGCCGGTGCGCGGATGCATGGTGATCCGTCCCTGGGGGTACGCCATCTGGGAACTGATGCAGCGGGGACTGGACGGTCTCTTCAAGGAAACCGGCCACGAGAACGCCTACTTCCCCCTGCTCATTCCGATGAGCTTCATCGAGCGGGAGAAGGAGCACGTCGAGGGCTTCAAGCCGGAACTCGCCGTGGTGAGCCACGCCGGCGGCAAGGAGCTCGAGGAGCCGTACGTCGTGCGCCCGACGTCCGAGACCATCATCTACTCGATGTACGCGAAGTGGGTGCAGAGCTACCGCGATCTGCCCCTCCTGCTGAACCAGTGGTGCAACGTTATGCGCTGGGAGCTGCGCACCCGGCTCTTTCTGCGCACTTCGGAATTCCTCTGGCAGGAGGGACACACCGCGCACGCGACGCGGGGGGAAGCCGAGGAGGAGGCGCGGCGCATGCTGGGGGTGTACCGCGAGTTCCAGGAGGACTGGATCGCGATGCCCCCCGTCAGCGGGCTCAAGAGCGAATCGGAGAAGTTCGCGGGGGCGGTGCGAAGCTATTCCGTGGAGGCGCTGATGCAGGACAATCGCGCGCTGCAGGCGGGCACCTCCCACTTCCTGGGGCAGAACTTCTCGCGCCAGTTCGGCCTCACCTTCCAGAGCGAGGAGGGGCGCGAGGAATACGCTTGGAATACCTCTTGGGGAGTATCCACGCGCATGGTCGGGGGCATGGTGATGACCCACGGCGACGACAACGGCATCGTCGTGCCGCCGCGGATCGCCCCGGCCCAGGTCGTGGTCGTGCCCATCTGGCGCACGGACGCGCAGCGCGCGCTGGTGCTGGAGGAAGCCGACCGCTTCCGCGGCCAGCTGGCCTCCGCGGGGCTGCGCGTGCGCACGGACGCCCGCGACCACCTCAACCCGGGGGCCAAGTTCTACGAGTGGGAACGCAAGGGCGTACCCTTCCGCGCCGAAATCGGGCCGCGCGATGTGGCAAAGGGGCAGGTGGTGCTGGCCCGACGGGTTCCGTTCTCCGGCGGCGCGCGCAAGCGCTTCCTGTCGCGCGAGGAGGCCCTGGCCACCCTGCCCGCTCTTCTCGACGCCTTCCACGAGGACCTGCTCGAGGGCGCCCGCGCGCGCCGGGAGGCCAACTCCCACCGAGGGATCTCCGACATCGGCGAGCTGAAGGAGATCCTGGAGACCGAGGGCGGATTGGTGTACACCGGATGGAGCGGCGATCCCGACGTGGAGGAGAGGGTCAAGCAAGCGACCAGGGCCACGATCCGGGTCATCCCCGACGACGAGTTCGCGTCGTCCAGCCGGCCGTCGCGGTGCATCGGTGGCGGCCCCGCCGAAATGGAGGTGGCGTGGGCGCGGGCATACTGAGGTGACCCCGCTGGCTCGCTCGGGAGGCGTGCTCCGCTGCGGACCGTTCGCCCTCGACGACATCGCCGCTCGCTTCGGGACCCCGCTCTACCTCTACGATGGTGCCCTGCTGGAAGACAGGTATCGCACCTTCGAAGCCGCCTTCCCGGCCGCCCGCCTGCTCGTGGCGTATTCGGTCAAGGCCAACGGAAACCTAGCGCTCCTCAACCGCCTGGCCCGTCTCGGTTCCGGCGCCGACATCGTGAGCGGGGGAGAGCTGGCGCGCGCCCTCGAGGCGGGGATTCCCGCGGAGCGGATCGTCTTCGCCGGCGCGGGCAAGAGCGAGGAGGAGCTGGGCGCCGGCCTCGATGCGGGAATCTACGGTTTCAACGTCGAGAGCCGTGAAGAGCTGCACCTTATCGAGCGAATCGCCGCCCGGCGGGGCGTGCAGGCCCGTATCGCGCTGCGCGTGAACCTGGACATCGCCTCGCCCACGCCCCACGAGTACACGCGCACGGGGCACGCCGGCACCAAGTTCGGCGTTCCCGCCGACGAAATCATGGACCTCTATCGATGGGCGGCCTCCCGGACCGCGCTGCGGGTCGCGGGAATCGCGGTGCACATCGGGTCGCAGATCGTCGACACCGAACCGTACGAATGCGCCGCGCGCGAGATCTTCGCGCTGGAGCGAGCGCTTTCCGATGAGGGCATCTCGCTCGAGTACGTCGATCTGGGTGGTGGATTCGGGGTCGCCTACGGAAATGAATCCGAGATCGATCTCGCGCGCCTCGCCCGGGCGGTCCTGCCCTCCGTGACGGGGCGCGGGCTCCGGCTGGTCCTGGAACCGGGTCGCTTCGTCGTGGGCGAAGCCGGAACGCTCATCGTGCGCGTGCTTTACGTGAAGCGATCCGGAAGCAAGACCTTCGTGATCACGGACGGGGGCATGACCGAGCTGCTGCGCCCCAGCCACTACGGCGGGTATCACCGGATCGAGCCGGTGCGCACGCGCCCGGATGCCCCCGTGGTGGTGAGCGACGTGGTGGGTCCCGTGTGCGAGGACGGCGACTTTCTCGCGCGCGACCGCGCCATCGAGCTACCCTCCACAGGCGATTTGATGGTGGTGAGGACCGCCGGAGCCTACGGTTTTTCCATGGCCTCGAACTACAACAGCCGCCTGCGCCCGGCGGAAGTGCTGGTTGCCGACGGCGGGCTGCGCCTGATCCGCGAGCGGGAGACCTTCGCCGACCTGGTTCGCGGGGAGAGTATCCCGTCATGACCTTCACCAGCCCGCGCGACCGGGTCCTCATCCTCGACTACGGATCGCAGTTCACCCAGCTCATCGCGCGCCGCGTCCGCGAGGAACGGGTCTTCTGCGAGATCCACCCGCCGACCCGGTCCCTGGAGTGGATTCGCAGCTGGGCGCCCAGCGCGATCGTGCTCTCGGGCGGGCCATCCTCGGTCTACGAGGACGATGGCCCGGGGCTGGAGCCCGAGCTCCTGCACATGGACGTTCCGGTGCTGGGGATCTGCTACGGCATGCAGCTGATCGCCGGGCTGGAGGGCGGACGGGTGGAGTACGGCAAGCGCGAGTACGGGCGAGCCGAGCTGCGCCTGAGCGAAGCGCAAGGCCTGTTCGCGGGGTTCGCGCGCGAAGATCCCGTCACGGTCTGGTGTTCCCACGGCGACCATGTGGACCAGCCTCCGGAAGGGTATCGTGTCGTCGCTTCCACCGAGGGCCTCCCGGTGGCGGCGTTCAGGGCCGAGGACCGAGCCATCCACGGGGTGCAGTTTCATCCGGAGGTCGCACACACCCCCGAGGGCGACCGGATGCTCTCCAACTTTCTCTTCCGCGTCGCCGGCTGCCGTCCGAGCTGGACGGCGAGCGCGTTCGTCGACGAGAGCATCGCCGCCATCCGCGAGCAGGCGCGAGGCCGGTCCGCCATCTGCGGCCTCTCCGGCGGGGTCGACTCCTCGGTCGCGGCCACGCTGGTGCACCGGGCGCTCGGCGACCGCCTCACCTGCATCTTCGTGGACAACGGGCTGCTCCGGAAGGGCGAACACGAGGGTGTGGAGCGCACCTTCCGCAGGCACATGGGGATGGAGCTGCTGGTCGCCGACGCGCGCGAGGAGTTCCTGGACGGGCTGGCCGGAGTCGATGATCCCGAGCGCAAGCGCCGCATCATCGGCGAGATCTTCATCCGGGTGTTCGAACGGACGGCGCGCGAAGCCGGCAGGGACGCGTCCCTGCTCGTGCAGGGCACGCTCTACCCGGATGTCATCGAGTCCCTCTCGGTGCGGGGCCCGTCCGCGACGATAAAGACCCATCACAACGTGGGCGGGCTGCCGGACGACATGCCGTTCGAGCTGATCGAGCCGCTCAGGGAGCTGTTCAAGGACGAGGTGCGCCGGGTGGGGCGCGAGCTGGGCCTGCCCGAGGCGTTCGTGGCGCGCCACCCCTTCCCGGGCCCGGGTCTTGCCGTGCGCATCCTGGGCGAAGTGACGCGGGAGCGGCTGGAGGTGTTGCGCGAGGCGGACGCCATCTTCCTGGAGGAGATCCGCGCCGCCGGGCTCTACGACGAGATCTGGCAGGCGTTCGCGGTGCTGCTCCCGGTGCGTTCGGTTGGCGTGATGGGCGACGCGCGCACCTACGAGTGCGCCGTAACGCTGCGCGCGGTGACCTCGCGCGACGGCATGACCGCCGACTGGTACCGGTTTCCGCCCGAAGTTCTCGCGCGCGCCTCCACCCGCATCATCAACGAGGTCGCGGGGGTGAACCGCGTGGCCTACGACATCAGCTCCAAGCCCCCGGCCACCATCGAGTGGGAGTGACGAGGACGCCCCCTCCGGCTCCGGCGGAGGTCAGGACGTGGGAGCGGGGTCGTCTTCGGTGCGCAGGGCCCTGAGCGTGTCGTCGATCTCGGCCCACACTTCGACCATGAACTGCAGACGGGCCCCGTGGACGTCGACGTAATCGAGCAGGTCGGCCTCGGTGACCCCGTTCGCCTCCAGGATCTCCCCCTTCGCCTCGGGACCGACCCGACCATCGAGTGAATGGAGGGCCGCCATGCGCAGTTCCACATAGGTGCCTACGAAGACGTCCCGGGGGATCGTCCCCGCCGCCTCGGACGCCTGTTCGCCGCCGCACGCGAACAGAAGGCAGAGCAGGCCGCCCCCCAGGAACTCCCCCACTCTGCGCGCCGTCACCGATCTCATGCCTTGCTGGCCTTTCCGCTCGTCGCCGCCAGCCACAGGAGCAGGCAGAGACCCGCGAAGATCAGCGTACCGGCTATCTCGGAAAACCAGGGGAACAGGCCATCCATCCACGCGTGACCCAGAATCCACTGGCTGGCCCGGGAGGGATCGCCGGTCACCTGGGTGACCAAGTAGATCGCGCCCCCGATCAGCACTCCCACCAGGGCCGCCCCGGCGATCAGGCCGGAGCCGAACAGAACGCCCCGCTCGCGCTGCTCGGCCAGCCGGTCTCCGCCGCCGTCCGGGCCCGCATGGCGGCGGGTCAGCGCGCGCCGCATCAGACCCCCCACGAAGATCGGGGTCATCAGCGAAACCGGCAGATACAGGCCCACCGCGAACGCCAGCGAGGGCAGTCTCAACCCGAACTCGACGACGGCGGCCAGCGCCATGCCGACGATGACGAACATCCAGGGCAGGGTATCGGCCAGCACGCCGTCCACCACGAGCTTCATCAGGTTCGCCTGGGGCGCCGCCAGCTCCGCCCCTCCGATACCGTACGATTCGTTGAGCACGATCAGCACCCCGCCCATCACCGCCGCGCTTGTGATCACCCCGATCAGCTCGCCGATCTGCTGCGAGCGTGGGGTCGCGCCCAGCAGGAATCCGGTCTTGAGATCCTGCGAGGTGTCCCCCGCGATGGCCGCCGAGATGCACACCACCGCGCCCACCGCCAGCACCGCGACCTTGGAGGCGGCGGTACCGTCGTTGAGCCCCAGTCCCACCCAGATCAGCGAGGTGAGCAGCAGGGCGGCGATGGTCATCCCCGACACCGGATTGGACGAGGAGCCGATCAGCCCCACGATGCGCGAGGACACCGTGACGAAGAAGAAGCTGAACAGCACGATCAGAATCGCACCCAGCAGGTTCACCGGGACGCCCGGCCAGAGCCAGAGGGCCACGGCCAGCAGCGGCGCGAGCGTGAAGACGAAGCGCATGGACAGGTCCCGCTGCGTGCGGGAGGTCGGTCCGCCACCGCCCCCGATGCCGCCCAGCCCGAGCTTGAAGCTTTCGATCATGGTGGGCAGCGACTTGAGCAGGGTCGCGATGCCCCCGAAGGCCACCGCTCCGGCCCCGACGTAGCGAATGTAGTTGCTCCAGATATCAAAGGTTGCCAGCTCCGCCATCGGGACCGCGGCCGGGTACACCACGTCGTTCCCGCCCCAGACATTGATCAACGGGATCAGGATCAACCAGGCCAGCGCGCTTCCCGAGAACATTATCGTGGCGATGCGCGGTCCGATGATGAATCCGACGCCCAACAGCTCGGGTGTGAAGTTTCCGCCGATCTCCGCCTTGCCCGGGAGGGGCGCGGACGGCGACTCGCTCCACAGTGCAAGCCCGCGGGGATTGGCCAGCGCCTGATAGACGGCGCCGACGCCGAGGCCGGCGAAGAGGAGGCGGGCCTTGCCGCCCCCCGCGTCCCCCGCCACCTGCACCTCCGCGCACGCGGTGCCTTCGGGATAGGGCAGCTTGCCATGCTCGCGCGAGATGAGATAGGAGCGCAGGGGAATCATGAACAGCACGCCCAGCATTCCGCCGAAAAGCGCGATCACCGTGATCTGGGTGACGCTGACCAGAATGGCCGGATCCTCGCGCGCCCAAAGGAAGAGCGCGGGAAGGGTGAAGATGACCCCCGCGGCCAGGGATTCCCCCGCCGACCCCACCGTCTGCACCATGTTGGACTCGAGGATGGTGCCGCCCCAGACGCGGAAGATGGCCACGGCCATGACCGCGGCCGGAATCGAGGCGCTCACCGTGAGCCCGACGCGCAGCCCCAGGTAGGCGTTGGCGGCGCCGAACACGATGCCCAGAACCGCTCCGATCAGGACGGCCCTTGGCGTGAACTCCAGGATTTGTTCGCGCGCGCCCACGTACGGGCGATACCGGTCGCCAGGCAAGGTCTCGTAAGCCTGGGGAGGGAGCCCGCCACGGGGCCCGGGGTCGACTGTCGCCATTCTGCCTCCAGCCACGGGTTGCGCGGAACCCGGGCAACGTGGATCGCGCGTTCTCGGCTTGTCAAGCGCGCGAGCGGCGGGCGCCGAGCCGGCTGGAACTGGCTACACCACGGCCTCGCCGGATGGTCCGAATCTTGAATTTCACGGGGTCGGCGGACGCTCCAGACCCGTGCGCGACGGGAGGGAGCGCGGTTTCGCCACCGAAGTCTGCCAAAATGGCAGACAGACGCCGCGCAGAATGAATGAACCTGCCAAAATGGCAGACACAGCCTGCATGACCAGGTGCACGGGGAACATCAGATGATCGAAGTCGACCGATTGACGGTGAAGGCGGCCGAGGCGCTGCGCGCCGCCATCGCGGATGCCGGACGGCGCCGGAGCGCCGAGGTCTATGGAATCCATCTCCTCGACGCCCTCCTCCGACAGGAAGAAGGAATCGTCACGCCGATCCTGGACAAGATCGGCGTCTCCGCTCCCGCGGTGGGCGAGCGGGTACAGGCCTCACTCGACGGGCTGGGCCGCGTCTCGGGGGGGTCGGATCCACGCGTCAGCCGCGATCTCGCCCGCGCGCTCTCCGCGGCCGAGCGACACGCCGCGGAACTCGGCGACGACTACGTGTCGACCGAGCACCTCCTGCTCGCACTCGCCATCGAGAAGGACGACGCGGGAGAAATCCTGCGGTCGGCGGGCGCCACGGAGGAGCGGGTGCTGGAGGCGCTCTCGGCGGTCCGTGGCAGCCACCGGGTCACCGACCAGACCCCGGAGGACCGGTACCAGGCCCTCGCGCGCTACAGCCGCGACCTCACCGCGCTGGCACGGCGGGGCAAGCTGGATCCGGTCATCGGCAGGGACGCCGAGATTCGCCGGGTGATCAAGGTGCTCGCGCGCCGTACCAAGAACAATCCCGTGCTCATCGGCGAGCCCGGGGTGGGGAAGACCGCCATCGCCGAAGGGCTGGCCCAGCGCATCGTGGCTGGCGACGTCCCCGGTGCGCTGGCGGAAAAGACATTCCTTTCCCTCGACATTCCGGCCATGCTCGCCGGAGCCAGGTACCGCGGTGAGTTCGAGGAGCGCATGAAGGCGGTGCTCAAGGAGATCGCCGACGCCGAGGGCCGCTTCGTCATGTTCGTGGACGAACTGCACACGGTCGTGGGCGCCGGCGCCGCGGAAGGGGCGGTGGACGCCGGCAACATGATGAAGCCCCTGCTGGCCCGGGGCGCGCTGCGCATGGTGGGGGCGACCACCCTCGACGAGTATCGGAAGCACATCGAGAAGGATCCCGCTCTCGAGCGGCGCTTCCAGCCCGTGTACGTGGCGCCCCCGTCGGTGGAGGACACGATCGCGATCCTGAGGGGCCTCAAGGAGCGTTACGAAGTGCACCACGGCGTGCGCATCCGCGACGACGCCCTGGTCGCGGCGGCCCGGCTGTCCGACCGCTACATCGGCGGTCGCTTCCTGCCCGACAAGGCGATCGACCTCATGGACGAGGCCGGCAGCAGGCTCCAGATCGAGATCGACTCGCTGCCCACCGAGATCGACCAGGTCGAACGGCGCGCCATCCAGCTCGAGATCGAGCGCCAGGCGCTGGAGGATGAGCACGACGACCCGTCGGCGCGGGAGCGCCTGGAGCGCATCCGCCTCGAGCTGGCCGAACTGAGGGAGCGGAGTTCCAGCATGAAGGCCCGGTGGCAGGCGGAACGGGACGCCATCGACCGACTGAAGACGCTCAAGGAAGACGCGGACGCGCTCCGCACGGAGTCCGAGCGCGCGAAGCGAACCGGCAACCTGCAGCGGGCCGCCGAGATCGACTATGGCGAGCTGCCGGCGCTCGGCACCTCGCTCAGGCGGGCGGAGGAGCGGCTTGCGGAGCTGCGGGCGGGCGGAACCTGGCTGCGGGAGGAGGTGGACGCCGACGACATCGCCGCCGTGGTCGCGGAATGGACGGGGATTCCGGTGGCGAGCCTGGTGGAGTCGGAGAGAGAGCGGTTGGTCAGGCTCGAGGCGCTGCTGCGCGGGCGGGTGATCGGCCAGGACGAGGCGCTTGCCGCGGTCTCGAATGCGGTCCGCCGCTCAAGAGCCGGGCTGCAGGATCCCGACCGGCCGGTCGGATCGTTCATCTTCCTAGGCCCGACCGGCGTGGGGAAGACCGAAACGGCGCGCGCGCTGGCCGAATTCCTTTTTGACGACGAGCGGGCGATGGTGCGCCTCGACATGTCGGAATACATGGAGAGACACGCCGTGTCGCGGCTGCTGGGCGCGCCTCCCGGCTATGTGGGCTACGACGAAGGCGGCCAGTTGACCGAAGCCGTCCGGCGTCGCCCGCACGCGGTCATCCTGTTCGATGAAATCGAGAAGGCGCACTCCGACATCTTCAACGTCCTGCTTCAGATTCTCGACGACGGCAGGCTGACCGACTCCCAGGGGCGCACCGTCGACTTCCGCAACGCGGTGATCATCATGACCTCCAACCTCGGCGGCCACTACATCCTGGGGCACGCGGGCAGCGATCCCTGGGAGGAGGTGGAGGCAACCGTCACGCGGGAACTGCGGCGGCACTTCCGTCCGGAGTTCCTGAACAGAGTGGACGACATTGTTCTCTTTCGGCCATTGGACCGGGCCTCGATCCGCGCGATCGTTGATCTGCAGCTTGCCCGGGTACAGGCGCTGGCCGGCGAGCTGGGCATCACGCTCGAGGTTTCGCCGGAAGTCCGGGAGCTGCTCGCGAAGGAGGGCTACGAGCCCGCGTTCGGCGCGCGTCCGCTGCGGCGCGTGATTCAGCGTCTCGTCCAGGACCCGCTCGCCATGTCGCTGCTCGAGGAAGAATTGGGGAAGTCCGCCACCATTCGCGTCGTTCGCTCCGCCGGCACCGGCGGCGTGGCCTTCGAGCGGGCGTGAGCGGGAAAGTCCGGCGGGTGGGCGGATTCCCTGCCCACTGCGCGACGGGTCTGCTGGCCCTGGCGTGCGCAACTCCCTCGCCGCTCCCGCCGGCCGCGGAGGGTGCCGACCCCTTTCGCGCCGCGGCACGTTTTCTGGACGCGGCCAACCGGCGGGATCTCGACGCGCTGGCGCACGTCTTCGGCACCCACCGGGGTCCCATCGCCGACGCCGGCGGGGGGCTGGGCTGCGGACTCCGCAGGGTTGCGTCCTGGCTGGGGGCCGCGGACCGCTGCCCGACCCGGCGGGAAGTAGAGGTGCGCATGCACGCCATCGCGGCGGTGTTGAGGCACGACGGCTACGAAGTGACTTCCGCCGAGCAGGTTCCCGGGCGGGACCCGCCCGTTACCCGGGTATCCGTCGAGGTTCGCCAGGGAGAGCGGATCCATCGCGATGTCGGGCTGCTGGTGATCCGCACTTCGTCCGGGTGGCTCGTGGAGTCCGTCGAACTGGAGAAGATCACGGGGCGCTGAGGGGCCGCGCCGGCTCGACCAGTTCCACCAGCGCGCCTCCCGTTCCTCTTGGATGGAGGAACGCGACCAGGCCACCGTGCGCGCCGGGCCTCGGAGCCCGGTCGATGGACCGGAACCCCGCGGCGACCAGGCGGTCGAGCTCGCCCCTCACGTTCTCGACGCGGAAGGCCACATGATGAAGGCGCGAACCGCCGGCCTGGAGGAATCGCCCGACCGCGCCGCCCCGGTCATGGGGTTCGAGCAGCTCCACGGAGCCGATGAAGCATACGTCGATGCCGTGTTCCGGGAGGGACTGGCGGGGCGAGGCCCGCTCCCCCGTCAGAATCTCGAACAGCGGTGCCGACTCCTCGATCGAGCGGACGGCGATGCCGACGTGGTCCACCGGGTAGCGCGGCGGGTTCCGTGACGGATCCACGGGCCTTTCTGCGGGGTCGAATTCCATGACCGGCCGAGATTCGGTTATACTTGAGAAATCAGGGAAGCAGGGAAGGGCGGTGCGGCGCTTCCGCTTCCATCGTACGAACGACCCGGGACCGGGATCAAGGAGATCAGCCAGCATGAGCGACCGAGTTCTGACGGTTACGGACGAGAGCTTCGCCAACGACATAGAGAACAGCCAGGGACTGGCGATGGTGGACTTCTGGGCGACTTGGTGCGGCCCCTGCCGCATCGTCTCGCCCATCGTCGACCAGCTCGCGGACGAATATGGTGACCGTGGGGTGACGGTGGGGAAGGTGGACGTGGACACCAACCCGGGCACCTCCGCCCGCTTCGGGGTCCGCTCGATCCCGAGTATCCTCTTCTTCAAGGACGGCAGGCACGTCGACACCGTCGTCGGCGCCGTTCCCCGAGCCCATCTCGAGGAGAAGATCGAGGCGCACCTGTAGGTCCGCGACACGCGAGCGCGGGGGTGGCGACCCTCTACCTCGTCAGCACCCCCATCGGAAACCTTTCCGACCTCTCGGAGCGCGCGGCTCAGGTCCTGGGCGAGGTCGAGCGGATCTTCGCGGAGGACACGCGCAGGACCGGAAGGCTGTTGCGGCACCTCCGCGTCGACACGCCCCTTACCTCCCTGCATCGGCACAATGAAGCGGCGCGCGCGGGGCGGGTCCTCGAGTGCCTGGGGTCGGGGCGGGACGCGGCGGTGGTGAGCGATGCCGGAACCCCGCTGGTCTCGGATCCGGGCGCGCGCGTGGTGGACGCCGCGCTGGAAGCCGGCCACGTCGTGGTTCCGGTGCCGGGTCCGTCCGCGATCCTGGCCGCGCTGGCGGGATCGGGACTTCCAGCGGACCGTTTCGCCTTCCTGGGCTTCGCGCCCCGCAAGGGCGTCGAACGGCGTGCTCTGCTGCGGCGCGTCGCCCAATCGCCGGAGACCGCCGTGCTCTTCGAGGCCCCCGGTCGGCTGTGCCGCCTGCTGGCCGACCTGGAGCGCGCGTGCGGCCCCGGCCGCCGGGTGGCGGTGGCGCGCGAAATGACCAAATTGCACGAGGAGTTCGTGCGAGGAACCCTGGCGGAGGCCCGAGCCCATTTCGGACGGCGCCCCCCCCGGGGAGAGGTAACGCTGGTGGTCGACCGTTCTCCCGGGGGCGAACCCGATGAATCCGCCGCCCGGGAGTTGGCCGCTGAACTGCTGGCCGGGGGCGCGCGGCCGAGGGAAGCCGTCCGGGAGTTGACGGCCCGGCTCGGGACGCCTCGCAACCGCGCCTACCGGATCGTACATTCAACCGTTGCGCGAGACCGACCGGAGACGGAGTAGACGACGCGCCCCGCCCCACAAGGGCGCTCAAGGCGGGAGTGGTTCAGGAATCGATGCTGACGCCGATGGTTCTCCCGATCCTCGCGGCCGTGCTCGCCGTCGTGGCGCCCGTCGATTCGACGCTCACCATCGCGCGCCTCCGGTACGACGGAGGGGGCGACTGGTATGCGAACCCTTCCTCGCTGGCCAACCTGCTGGAGCGCATCGCAGCCGACACCGGGTTGCCGGTGGCGGATCGCGAAGCCACCATCACCCTCCGTGATCCCGCGTTGCCCGACTACCCCTACCTCTACATGACCGGCCACGGAAACGTGAGTTTCGCGCTGGAGGAGCAGGGCGCGCTGCGCGACTACCTGCTGGGAGGGGGATTCCTGCACGTCGACGACAACTACGGTCTCGACGAGTCCTTCCGCCGGGAGATCGCGCGCGTGTTTCCCGGCCGCGAACTGGTGGAGATTCCCCCGGATCATCCGGTGTTCCGCGCCTTTCACCTGTTCCCGGAAGGCCTGCCCAAAATCCACGAGCACGACGGGGGTCCCCCCCAGGCCTTCGGTCTCTTCGAGCGCGGGCGGCTGATGCTGTTCTACAGCTACGAAAGCGATCTGGGCGACGGCTGGGAGGATCCCGAGGTGCACGAAGATCCCCCCGAGACCCGCGAGCAGGCGCTGCGCATGGGCGTGAACCTGTTCGTCTACGCGATCACCAGGGGGGCCCCCTGAACCCGGCGCCCCCCCCGAGCGTCCGCGGCGCCTTCGAGGCCGTGCGCGGCCATGTCGGAACCCGCTTCGGAATGGCGGGAGCACTGTGGGCGACCGTTCCGGTGGCCGTCACCCTGATGCTCGCCTGGTGGCTGGGGGGTGCGGTGGGGTGGCGCCAGGGAAGCGCCGCGCCGCTGATCCTGGACGGGCTCGCGATCGCCGCGGTCGCCACCCTGGTTGCATTGTTGCTCCGCCTCCGGCGGCGCTGGCTCGACGAAGCCCGGGTCGCCGCAACCATGGAGGAGGCGGCCGGCCTGGCCCGCGGCGTGGTGCGCGGCTCGCTCGAACTCTCCCGTTCGGTTCCGCCCGGTGTATCGGCCGCGCTGGCGCGCCGTGCCGAAGCACGGGTTGCGGGGCGCCTCACGTCCCCCGCGTCCGTGCTGGCCGGGTCGCTCCACCGGCGCAGCGGGCGCTGGATGCGCCTCGGGGCGGGGGCGCTGGTGGTGGCCAGCGTGCCCGTGATCTCCGCGTGGGTCGCGTCGCCGGAGCGGTCGCGGCGCGCCTGGTCGGGACTCGCGACTCCCTTCGGAGTGATGGCGAGCCCGCGTTATGCCCCGCTGGTGGTCCGGCCGGGGGACATCGAGGTCTCCCGCGGGTCGGATGTCACGATCGAGGTCGAAACGATGGGACGCCTCGAGGTTACCCTGCACTCCCGCGCACCCGGAGACGTGCCGCGCGCCGACACGCGCCAAGTCGCGGGCGGCGTCGCATCGTTCCGGTTCAACGCCGTGGAAACCGCCTTCGAGTACTGGGCGTCGGCCCCGGACGGGAGCACGAGCGAGCGCTACCGGGTCACCCCGGTGGACCCGCTGTTCGTCGCGGATCTGATTCTGGAACTCACCTTCCCGCCCCACACCGGCCGCTATGCGGAGGAGTATCGGGGATCCGCGCCCCCGTTGAGCATTCCGGTGGGCACCCGCGTACGCGTGGAAGGACGTGCCAGCCGCGAACTCCAAGTCGCCAGCCTCGCGGTCGAGGAGCCGAGCGGGCCGGCGGTCGCCCTGCAGGTCGACGGTCCCCGCTTTCATGCAGACTGGACGCCGCGCGTGGGGGGCGTATACCACTGGCATCTGGTCGACGCGCGCGGCGGCGGTCCGGAGATTCCGCCCGTCCCGCTCGACATTACCCTAGTGCGCGACTCGGTGCCCGCCGTCGCCATCGTCTTTCCCGGTCGCGACACCGTCCTGCCGCTCTCGATGGAGCAGCCGCTGGTCGTTCGGGCTCATGACGACTACGGGCTCATCTCCGTCGAACTGGTGGCCTACCGGGTGCGGTCTCTGGGCGCACCCGAGGATCCGGTCGTGCGCAGGATGGGAATGGCCGGCGCCAAGAGCGCCCTCGCGCGTCCGCTCCTGGACGTATCCGACTGGGGACTGCTCGCCGGCGACGTGATTCGCTACCGGGCGCGCGTGGTCGACAACGCGCCGTCGCCGCAGATCGGCGAGAGCCCGGAATACGTACTGCGCATGCCGGAAGCCTCCGAGCTTCGCTGGCAGGCCCAGCGGATGCTCGAGAATGCGGCGGACGAAGTCGAATCGCTGGCGGAGCGGGCGGGAGAAGCGGCGGAGGAGACCCGCGGGCTGGAGCGGCGTAATCAGGCGGAGCTCGCGGAGGAGCGCCGGACCCCTGGAACGCGGGGAGAGGAAGAGCTCAGCTTCGAGGAGCAGGAAGAGCTGCGGCAGGCGTTCGAGGCGCAGGAGGAACTGGCCGCCGAGGTGGATTCGCTGAGGCGGGAGCTGGAGGAAGTCTCCGAGTCCATGCGCCAAGCGGGTCTTCCGGATCCCGAGTTCAGGGAGGAGATGGATGAGCTTCAGCGTCTTCTCGAGGAGATGATGCCGGAGGAGCTGCGCGAACGCATGGAAGACATGGCGCGCAACTTCGAGGAGATGGACGAAGCCGCGTCCCTGGAGGCGCTGGAGCGGCTCGCGCAGGACCAGGAAGAGTTGCGCCAGCGTCTGGAGGAATCCATCGAGCGCTTCCGCCGGGCCGCCACGGAACAGGAGCTGCGCGCCGCCGAGGAGGAGGCCGCGGAGTTGGCGCGCAGGGAGGACGTGCTCGCTGACGCGATGGAGGAGGGGGGCGCCCTCGACCTGCGCGCCCGCCAGCAGGCCGACCTGGAGCAGCAGACCGAGGCGCTCCTGGAGCGCATGGAACAGGCGCGCGAGCACCTCGACGATCTGGGAGAGCAACAGGCCGGAGATCGGGCCGAGGCCGCGGGCGAGCGTACGGACGAAGCGCGCCGCGGCATGGCGGAAGCCCGCCAGCAAGCGGAGGCGGGGGAGGCACGGTCGGCCGCGCGGGAGGCGAGGGAGGCCGCCGAGGCGCTCAGGGAAGCACGGGAAGCGCTGGCGGAGGCGCGCGCCGAGATGACGGAGACCATGGACGCCGCCGTCCGCGAAGCGCTCCAACAGACGGCGGAGGATGCCCTCTCCCTCGCGCGCCAGCAGGCCGCATTGCGCGAGCGGATGCGCCGCGCGAACTCGGAGCAGCAGGCGGCCATGCGGGCCGACGAAGCATCGCTCCTGCGCGGCGTGCGCAACATGGCCGAGAATCTTAGCGTCGGCTCCCGGGCCTCGGGCCAGGTCGATCGCGAAGTCAGTACCGCCATCGGCGAAGCCATGGAAGCCATCAGCGAGACCCTGAACGCCCTCGACGGCCGGCGTGGGTCGACTCAATCTCCGACCGCGACCGCCGAAGCGGCCGTGCGGGCACTCAACCAAGTGGCGCTCCAAGCCATCGCGAGCGCCGGACAGGCGGGGCGGGATGCGGCCTCCGGCGGAGCTGGAGAAATGCAGGAAATGCTCGAAGCCATCGCTCAGCGTCAGGGTGATCTGATCATCCAGACCGAGGAACTCATGCCGATGCAGCTGGGCGAACAGGCGCTCGCCAGGCAGATGCAACAGCTCTCGCAGGGCCAGGAGGCAGTGGCCGGCGAGCTCGGTGATCTGGCGCAGCGGCCGAACTCCGAAGAGCAGGCGCTCGGGGACCTTGACGAGCTCGCGCAGGAAGCGGCCGCCCTCGCCGAGGCACTCGCGATGGAGCGCCTGCGCGCGGAAACCATCGAACGCCAGGAGCAGCTTTTCCAGCGTCTGCTGGACGCCGGGCGAAGCCTTGAGCGGGACGAGGAGTCGGAGGAGCGGGAATCCGAAGTCCCCGGTGAATTCGAGCGCAACGTCGTCGCTCCTTTGGCGGAGGAGGACATGAACGCGCTCCGGTTCGAGCTGCCCGCCGCGGATGTGCTGGGTCGCCTGCCTCCAGCGCAGAGACGCCTGGTGATCGACTACTTCGAGCGTCTCAACCGGACTGCGACCATCCCGCCCCCGGGAGGCGGATCGTGAACGACGGCAGCCGTCGGAGCCTGCTCGGCGCCCTCTCGCTCCTGGCGGGCCTGGCGCTGGCGCCTGGCACAGCGGATGGCCAGCTGTCGTCCAGCGAGGAATCCAGGATGCTGCGCGAAGCGGCTCGCGCCGAGTCGGCGGGAGACTATGCCGCCTCCGTCGAGATCCTCACCTCGCTGTTGCGGGAGCGGCCCGCTTCTTCCGGAGCCATCTTCGCCTTGGAGCGCGTGCTGCGGGCGCAGGGCCGGGTGGTGCGGGTCCTGGACCCCATCGACGCGTTCCTGGCGGTCGACTCCGTGTCCACGGGCCCCCGCTACCTCAAGCTGAGGATTCTCCTGGAGGTGGATTCCCTGGCTGAACTGCGATCCGCGGCGGAATCCTGGATCGCGCAGAACCCGGCCTCGCCGGATTCCCATCGCGAAGTCGCGCGCGTGTACGAGCGGGCGTTCGGGGGCGAGGAAGCCCTCTCCGTGCTTCGGCGGGGACAAAGCCGCGCCGGTGGCGGAGCTCTCGCGGTGGAAACGGGAGATGTTCTGCTTCGCCTCGGGCGTCCCCGGGAGGCTCTCATGGAGTGGGCGCGCGCGCTCGACGGCTCGGACGCCCAGGCGCCCGGGGCATTGCGGCGGATGGTGCGCACCGGCGGAGAGAATCCCGGGTTGGCACCTGGGGTGGTTCGCGAGCTGGCGGCGGAAGGCGCGTCCGAAGCCCGCAGGCGGGCCGCGATCGAGATCGCGCTCGAGGCTCGCCTGAAGCCGGAGGCGCTGCGCCTTGCGGAGGAGGTTGCGGGAGATCTTCCCGAGCGGGAGCGCGAGGGCTTCCTCAACGCGTTGCTGCGCCTCGCTGAGGAAAAGGACGCCGATCAGCTCGCGCTGTGGACGCTGCAGCAGCTGCGTCGGGAGACTCCGAGGGGTTCACGAGCGCGTACGCTGGATCGGCAGATCGCCGTCACCTCGCTCGTGGCCGGCGATACCGTCCGCGCGCTGGAGGCCAGAGAGCGGTACGCCCGCGGGTTGCCCGAGCGCTCACCGGAACGGCGACGGGCTCTCGCCGAGATGATTCGACTGGAGACGGCGACCGGCGCTCCCCTCGCGCTGCTGGACCGCTTCGCGGCCTTCCGCCAGGAGTTTCCGAACGCACCCGAAGCCGATCCGCTGGCGGTGGCGCTTTCGGCACGCTTCCGCAAGGACGGCGATCCGGAAACAGCGGCGTTTGTGCTGGAAGGGGTTCAAGGTCCGCTGAGCGCGCGGGAGCGTGCGTGGCTGGCGCTCGAAGCGGACAACCGGGAGGGCGCCCGCGTCAACCTGATGCTCGCCGCGGCGGGACTGCCCGCGACCGAAGCCACGGCGATCGTGCAGCTGATCGGCATACTGGACGGGGTCGGCGAGCAGGCGGCCGAGCTGGCGGGCAGCGTGTCCATCGCGCGCCACAGGGAGGGCGCCGGGGCGGCGTTCGCGCTGGTGAACGAGACGGTGCACGCCTTGCCGCCGGAAGACCAACCTCCCCTCCTCGCCATGGCCGCCCGGATCGCCGACGAAATCGACCGGCAGGGCGAGGCGGCGCGCCTGCGCGAGTCCCTCGCCGCCACCTTTCCGGAATCGAGCGAGGCGCCGGAAGCCATCCTGCAGCTGGCCCGCTACCGGGCTTCCACCCCCACCGGCGTGCCAGCCGCCATCGAGTTGCTCGAGGAACTCATTCTGGCCCGTCCCAACAGCGCGGTCGTGCCGGTGGCCCGCCGCGAACTGGAACGCCTGAGGGCGTCAGGAGGTGCTTCGTGAACACTTTCCAATGGTCGGCTCTCGGACCGTGCATGAGCCGAACAGGGTTGCTCCTGACTCTGGTGCTCGTTCCGCAGGTCCTGCGAGCCCAGCATCTGCTGGTGCCGATGGACCAGGATCAGGACGATCACCTGAAGGCCTACGGCCTCACCTACTGGAGCCTCGAGAGGAGTGCGACCGCCGAGTGGCTGCTCAACTACCGGGACGGCTCCTTCCTTCTGCCGGATAGACAGGATGTTCGCCGGGAAGCGGCGTTTCGCGGCGTCAGCATCGAGCCGGTGGGCGCGGCCGACGTGGCCGGGATACGAGCGCTGATCGCGCGCTCGAACATGGAGTCGGTGATCCTCGAGAAGGCGCCCAGTGTTGCGATCTACACGCCCGCCAACACGACTCCCTGGGACGACGCCGTAACCATGGCGCTCGAGTATGCGGGCATCACCTACGACAAGGTGTGGGATCCGGAAGTCCTGAACGGGGATCTGGAGAACTACGAGTGGCTCCACCTTCACCACGAGGACTTCACCGGCCAGTATTCCAAGTTCTTCATCACCTACGCGGGAGCTCCCTGGCTGCAGGAGGAAGTGGCGCGCAACCAGGAGGTGGCGACCGCGTTCGGATATCCGCACGTGCCCGCGCTCAAGAAGGCGGTGGCGAGCGTGATTCTGGACTACGTCGAGGGAGGCGGCTTCCTTTTTGCCATGTGCTCGGCAACCGAAACGCTCGGCCTGGCCCTGGCGGCCCGGGAAGCCGACATCGCGGCGGCTTTCGCGGACGGTACTC
This sequence comes from Gemmatimonadota bacterium, assembly GCA_012267435.1. GTDB lineage: Bacteria > Gemmatimonadota > Gemmatimonadetes > Longimicrobiales > Gaopeijiaceae > BD2-11. The sequence continues at coordinate 86,927 of JAAXGM010000006.1, read as the reverse complement.
CGCCCGCTCTCGACGCCTCGGCGCACATGCAGTGGGGCCGGGCGCTGGGGTTTCAGAATGCCGAAGTGCAGCTGTCTCCGTCGGTCAACGCCTTCAGCGACATCGATGGCCATCAGGTGAACACTCCGTGGCGCGAGGAACTGGGAACGTTCACCCTCTTCGAGTTCTCGGCCAAGCTGGATCCCGTGCCGTCGATGCTGACGCAGAGCCACGAGGACGTGCTCTCCGACTTCTACGGACTCACCACGTCCTTCCGCCTGGACCGCATCAAGCCGGGCGCCATCATCCTGGCGCAGGAGGGCGGATGGGCCAAGTACCTCCACGGGAACCGCGGCGAGGGAACCTGGACCTTCTACGGCGGGCACGATCCGGAAGACCCCGAGCACCAGATCGGCGATCCGCCGACGGATCTCTCGCTGCACGCCAATTCGGGCGGCTATCGCCTGATCCTGAACAACGTCCTCTTCCCGGCGGCTCGCAAGAAGCAGCGCAAGACCTAGGAGTATCCATGTCTCGAGAGCAGCCACCGCACCTTTTCGCTGCCGCCCTGGCAGCCGCATTTGTGACCGGTGCGACGCCCGGTTCGGCCAGCCCGCAAGAGGTGGCACGTCCACTGAGCGAGCTGTTTCCCATCACCGGAGAATTGATTCTCGACGCGCGCGGCGGAGAAACGCTCGCGCCGACGCGACCGCGACCGCCATCGTCAATAGTCGATTCGATGCAGGGCCCCGGCAACGACGGGACCTGCGGCTCGACCTGCGGAGTTCTGACTGGGATCAGTGCCGTTGGGGGAGACCTCTTCGGGGGGGCAATGGTTATGGGCTGCTTGATTGCATGTAGGCGCAACGACAACGTCTTGGCCTACCTTGGGGGAGGCGTGGCGATCGCCATTGGCACTCCGGTGTTGGTGGCGACGGTGGGCGGAGGTGATTTTGTTGAGACGCTCCGTGGTTCTACGCTCGGATTCGTGGCTGGAGGAGCCGCCTGGACGGGCCTTGCCCTTACGGGGGGCGAAGCGCTCAACGTATTGGGCTTCATTGCGTTTCTTGTAACCCATTCCACAATGACCGCACGGTCAGCGCGTCGTTAGGCCGTCTCACCCCGTAGTCCCTTGCCGCGTAGAGCACGACGTACTCGCTCCACAGCTCCGTATTCGCTTCCCGACCAGGATGCCGGTTGGTTGGTGGGGTTTGCATCTCCGCAGGCCCGCGAGAGTGTGGTCAGGCCTGATTTGGCGCTGCCCGGCGGCCGCTTGGTGACCTCCATGCAGTCTTCGAAGCGCTTTGTCCGCCCGGCACCTCGCCGCTCTCGGTGTGCGCGCGGAGACATCCACGGACTGCTGACGCCGGCGGGCGGGAAGATCAGCCTCCGGACCTCCGCCTCGTGACCCCCGGGCGGTTTCGTCCCCGGCCCAATCTTGTTCTCGCTCCCGAGGCGGCGGGTCGCATGCGCGAGCAGATCGCGCGAGCGGGCGGGCGCGAGGTCAGCTTTCTCGCCACCGTGACGCCCGAGCGCGTCATCGTTGACCCGCGCACCGTCGCCCGGGGCAATCGGGCGGCCGTTCTTGCCGCCGCGAACGACGCTCGCACCGGCGAGATCATGCTGCACAACCACCCCTCAGGGGTGCTGGAGCCCTCCGACGCGGACCTCCATGTGGCCGGCCAGCTCTACGAGCAGGGTCTCGGCAGCGCCATCGTCGACAACCTGGCGCGAGCGCTGTACGTGGTGGTGGAACCCCCGCCGCCGTCGTCGCTCGAGCCCCTGGACATCCCCGAACTGGAGGCGGTGGTCGCCCCGGGCGGCGCCCTGTCGCGCCTGCACGAGCGCTATGAGGACCGTCCGGGCCAGCGCGCAATGCTGGCGGAGGTGGCGCGAGGATACAACCAGGGAGGGGCCACCCTGGTGGAGGCCGGCACCGGCACCGGGAAGTCGGTTGCCTACCTGCTGCCCGCGGCCCGCTGGGCGATCCGCAACAAGGAACGCACGGTCGTCTCCACCAACACCATCAACCTGCAGGAGCAGCTGGTCGCCAAGGATCTTCCGCTCGTGCGCGAGCTCCTGGGCGAAGACTTCCGTTGGGCGCTGATGAAGGGCAGGGGGAACTACATCTCGATCCGACGTGCCCATCTGGCGGCGGAAGCCGCGGCCACCCTCTTCGGGGAGGACCGCACGCAGGAGGTCGACGCGCTACTCGACTGGATCGCCGCCACGGAGGACGGGTCGCTCGCCGACCTGGCGACTGCGCCGTCCCCGGAGGTATGGGAGGAAGTGCGGTCCGACTCCGACATCTGCCTGCACGCCCGCTGCCCCCACTTCCAGTCGTGCTTCTACCAGCGCTCGCGCCGTGTTGCGGCGTCCGCGGACGTGCTGGTCGTGAACCACCACCTCCTCTTCGCCGACCTCTCCCTGCGCATCGTCACCGACAACTTCACCCAGTCCGCCGCGCTGCCGGCATACCGGCGACTGATCCTGGACGAAGCGCACAACGTCGAGGACGCCGCCACCAGCCACCTGGGCGCAAGCGTCAGCCGGAAGGGGCTCGCCGCCACGCTCACCCGCTTGGAGCGCGTGGCGGGGGTGGTGCGCCGCAATCTCGCCGGCCTCCCCACAGTGGCGGAAGATGGCCTGCGGTCGGCGGGCGCTCTCGCGGGTCCGGCCACGAAGCCGCTTCTGGACCGCCTCAAGGACCGCGTGCTCCCATCGCTGGCTCGGACGCGCGGGCAATTCGAAGACTTCTTCCAGATCCTCGATGAGATGGCGCCGCTGCCCGGAGGAGTCCGTGTCAGGCTGGGGTCGGAGCAGCTCCCCGAACCGATCGACCAGGAACGCGTCCAAGGGAGCCTCGGCGCGCTGCTGGACGCGCTCTCGGGACTGGTTCGCGAAGTGTCCGAACTTGCCGTGCGCGTCGAGCTCACCGACGAGTGGCGCGAACCGCTGGAGGGAAGGATCCTCGACCTGCGGAGCATCGAGCGCCGCCTCACCAATGCGTCGCGGAGCCTGCGCCTGGTCCTGGATCCGGCGGAGGAGGGGCAGCGTCACGTTCGCTGGGTGGAGCAGAGAAGTCTGCGGCGCGGCAAACGCCGGAACCTTCATCTCGCCGCCGCGCCCATCGAACTGGACGAATTGCTCCGGGAACAGCTGTTCGAGCGCGTTCGCACCACCGTGCTTACCTCCGCGACCCTGACCACGCGCAAGGACTTCAGCTTCCTGCGAGGACGTCTCGGGCTCGCGCACGCCCCCGGGGATGCGCGTGCGCTCCAGGTCGCCGAAGCACGCATCGACTCTCCCTTCGACTTCGGTGCGCAGACGCTGCTCTGCGTCCCGTCGGACCTGCCCCGGCCATCGTTCGGAGATTCGGCGGGAAGCGGCTCGTTCAATCGTGCCACGGCCCGCGCGGTGGTCGCGCTCGCGGACATCTCCCGGGGTGGGCTTTTCGCCCTCTTCACCTCGCATCGGGCGCTGTGCGCGGTGGCGGAGGCCCTGCGGCAGGGAGGAGCGGGATCCTGGCCCCTGCTGGTGCACGGCGAGGACGACCGGTCCCGGCTTCTGGCCCGCTTCGTCGAGGCGGGCAATGCGATCCTGCTGGGCACCTCTTCCTTCTGGGAGGGAGTGGACGTGCCCGGCCGCCCCCTGCGCGCGCTGCTCATCCAGAAGCTTCCGTTCAGCGTCCCCACGGATCCCGTGGTCGAGGCACGCATGGAAGCCATCGAGGCGGGCGGACGCAACCCGTTCCAGGAGTTCATGCTGCCTCGGGCGGCGCTTCGTCTGCGCCAGGGATTCGGTCGCCTGGTGCGCTCGCGGCGAGACCACGGGGCCGTGGTGCTGCTGGACTCGCGCATCGTCAAGTACCGCTATGGCCGCTACCTGCTCGAATCCCTACCCCCGGCACCGCTCGTCCACGGGCCGTGGCGCCGCATCGAGGAGCGCCTGCGTGCGTTCTACAGGTCCGCCGGCGAACCGCGGGCCGCGCGGCAGGCGGGATAGGAGGCGGGCGGGTCGTCGCCGGCAGCTTGTCCCCCGCGACCAACGGGGTACATTACTCAGCGTTCGCGGTCTTCCCTTCACGCGACAGGGGTCCTGCCTCTGCGCGGCACCCGCATCGGGCTCTGATTCCATGAAACGGATCGCCGGCATTCTCGTCGCGGCCTTCTACGCGGTCATTACCTTCCTGGCCTTTGGCCATTCGGCGGATGGATGGGCCGGCGGACACGCTGACCTGGGCTTCTGGTGGGCAGTGATCGGTGGCTTCCTCGCCGTCGCCGGACTGGGGGCATTGATCGGCACGCTCCTGCACACGCGCCGGAGGAACCGCCTGCCATCGGGCGGTTAGAAGGCGAAACCGCGCGCCGGCGCTGCCTCGAGCGGGTCCTGATGTCCCGATCCATGCTCACCTCAACCACGGAAAGCACGGGCGCGTCCCCATGAGCCTAGAGCGTACCCCCACCAAGATCGTGTGCGTAGGAAAGAACTATGCGCTGCACGCACGGGAACTGGGCACCGAAGTTCCCCCGGAGCCGATCATCTTCCTGAAGCCGGTTTCCTCCCTGCTGGCCTCCGGCGAGACCATCCGGACGCCCTCGTGGGCCGGGCGGGTGGACTTCGAGGGAGAGATCGGGTTGGTGGTGGGGAAGCGCGCCCGCGGGGTGGCGCGCGAGGACGCATGGGACGTGATCGAAGCCATCGTGCCGCTGAACGACGTGACCGCGCGCGATCTGCAGCGCGGGGACGGACAGTGGACGCGCGCCAAGAGCTTCGACACCTTCTGCCCCGTGGGTGAACCGGTCCCGGTGGCCGACGTGGATGTCGGGCAGCTCGAGGTGATCACGCGCGTCAACGGGAGCGTGCGCCAGCATGCCCATGTGGACACCATGGTGTTCCCGATCCCCGAACTGATCCGCTTCATCACCGCGGTCATGACCCTCGAGCCGGGAGACCTGATCGCGACAGGCACACC
>JAAXGM010000006.1:81097-81794 GCA_012267435.1 Gemmatimonadota bacterium | reverse complement strand
GTCCCCCCGGCGCGCGAGGAAACGGAACTCCCGGAGGAGGCGGCCCCGGGGATCATCGTGGCCGACATCGAAGTCCCGGCAGGCGACCCGCGCACCGCCGCCGAGAGGTTGCGGCCCTTCATGAACAACCCGGAGGTCTGGCGTCCCATCGACCCGGAATTGCTCGACCTCACCCTCGAGGAGCGCGCCCGCTTCGAGATGGCCGCGGTCCTCGATCTCTGGATCGACTCGATCACGACCGCCGAAGCCGCCCGGGTTGCCGCGATGGACTGGACCTACACGGACGCCGACGGCGGCCGCTGGGGATTTTCGCCGGGCAAGATCCACTTGGGCGACATCACCCTCCCGCTTCCCTTCCAATTCGGTCCCAACCCTTCGCGCATCAACGAGCTGCGGGAACGCGACTGGGAATGGATGGAGCTGCAGCGGGGCGCGGTAGCGGCCGCCGTGGAGCAGTCCTGGAAGGATCGCGCGCGGGCGATCCGTGAACGCATGGACGCCGCGCGCGCGGTGGCGCGTGGGGATTCGGTTCGGCGCCCTCCCGGGACATGACCGACCTCAACCTGCCGCCACGTCTCGATCCCGGCCGGATCGAGCCTCGCATCTACCGCCGCTGGCTCGACGGCGGGTACTTCCGCATGACCGCCCAGCGGGCCCGCCGGCAGGGTGCCGAACCTTTCGTTGTCGTCATCCCACC
>JAAXGM010000006.1:0-80919 GCA_012267435.1 Gemmatimonadota bacterium | reverse complement strand
TGGGAATGGATCGACAGGACCGGCGGCCTGATCCTCGAGCAGCTGCGCGCGATCGGCTGTTCGTGCGACTGGGAGCGTACCCGCTTCACGCTGGAACCGGCGTTGAGCAAAGCGGTGCGCACCGTATTCGTGCGGCTCTTCGAGAAGGGCCTCGTCTATCGCGGCGAGTACATCGTCAACTGGTGCCCCCGCTGCCTGACGGCTCTGTCCAACGAGGAAGCCGAGGGGCATGAGGTCGAGGGAATGCTCTACGACCTGCGCTATCCTCTGGAGGAGGCCGCCTGGGACCGCGCCGCCGAGGCAAGCGGCCTGGGCGGATCCCTGGACCGGGGAGAGGACGGCTCCTGGCATCTGACGGTCTCCACGACGCGCCCGGAAACCATGCTGGGCGACACCGCCGTGGCCGTCAATCCGCGGGACGAGCGCTACGCCGGACTCATCGGCGCCCACGCCGTGCTTCCGCTGGCCGGCCGTCGCATCCCCATCGTCGGCGACGATTTCGTCGATCGCGATTTCGGCACAGGGATGGTGAAGGTCACGCCCGCGCACGACATCAACGACTTTGAAATTTCGCGCCGCTCCGGCGCTCCGCTCCTCAATATCCTCACCCGGGACGCGCACCTGAACGAGAGCGTCCCGCCGGCCTTCCGCGGGATGAGTCGCGGGGAGGGACGCCGCGCGGTGCTGAAGGCCCTGGAGGAGGCGGGATTGGTGGCGGGCTCGAGGTCGCACGCGCACACCGTGCCGCGCTGCTATCGCTGCGACACGGTGGTCGAACCCCGGTTGAGCAAGCAGTGGTTCGTGCGCATGAAGCCGCTCGCCGAACCAGCGCTCGAGGCTTCGCGCGAAGGCGTCGTGACCTTCATCCCCGAGCGGCGCCGCAACGACTATGAGAAGTGGATGGAGAACATCCGCGACTGGTGCGTCTCCCGGCAGTTGTGGTGGGGGCACCGCATCCCGGTCTGGTACTGCGGGTGCGGCAACATCTTCGCCGCGCTGGAGGACCCGGATGCCTGTCCGGCCTGCGGCTCCCGGGACCTGGAGCAGGATCCCGACGTGCTCGATACCTGGTTCTCGTCCTGGCTGTGGCCTTTCTCGGTGTTCGGGTGGCCCGAGGAATCCGAGGACCTCGATGTCTTCTATCCCGGGCACGTGCTCTCCACCGCTCCGGAGATCCTCTTCTTCTGGGTCGCCCGGATGATCATGTCCGGGTTCGAAGTCATGGGGGAGACGCCCTTCACCCAGGTGTATCTGCACGGAACCGTGCGCGACATCACCGGGCACAAGATGTCCAAGTCCCGCGGCAACGGGATCGATCCGCTCGAGGTGGTCAGGCGCTTCGGAGCCGATGCGCTGCGCTATACGATGGTGGCCGAATGCGGGGTTGGAGCGGATATCCGGCTGGATCACACTAATCTGGAGGCTTCGTTCGCCCCCGGGCGCAACTTCGCCAACAAGCTCTGGAACGCCGGCCGTTTTACGCTCGCGAACCTCGGGGACGAGCCGGCTCCGCGTCCCGAGGATGTGGAGGATGAACTGGAGCTGGCCGACCGCTGGATGCTGTCGCGATTGTCGGTTTCCTGTCGGGAGGTGACGCAGGCGCTCGAAGCGTTCCGGCTGCACGAAGCCGCGGAGCGGTTGCGCCAGCTCTTCTGGGGCGAGTTCGCCGACTGGTACCTGGAGATGATCAAGCCTCGACTTCGCGGCGATGCGGGGGAGCCGAGCCGGGCGGCGGCCAGGGCGACGCTGGCCCGCGCCTTCGACACCATCCTGAGGTTGCTTCATCCCGTCGTTCCGTTCGTCACCGAGGCGCTGTGGGAACGGTTGCGGTTTCCCGAGGACGCCGAACATCCTCCCGCGCTGATGGTGGCGCCGTGGCCCGAGGCGCAGCCCCGGTGGGAGGCGCCCGGGGTGGAACGCGAGATGACGGCTCTGCGGGGACTCATCACCGGGGTTCGGCGCCTGCGCAAGGAATACGGGATCGGAGAGGGACGGCGAGTGACGGTCGTCCTCGCCGCGGTGCCGCCCGGGTTCGCGGAGACGCTGGCCGCAGGAGAGGAGGCAATCGCGAGGCTCGCGCGCGTCGAGTCCGTTATGCTCGACGGAAGGCCTCGCGGGGTGGGGGCGCATGCGGTCCTGCAGAACGGCGCCGAAGTCTTCATTCCGCTCGAGGGCGTCATCGACCTGGACCGGGAACGGGAGCGCCTGCGGCGAGAGGTGGCGCGCCTGGGCGGGCAGATGAACGGGGCCCGGCGCAAGCTGGCCAACCGGAACTTCCTCGAGCGCGCGCCCGAACGGGTTGTGGCCCACGAGCGCGACAAGCTCGCCAGTTTCCGCGAACAGCACGACAAGCTGCAGGAGAAGCTGGCGGCGCTGGCGGACCAGTGATCCCCGCAGTCGGAGACGGGTCGGCGGCGGCCGCAACGCGCGGGAAGACATCGGGTCCGACCGGGGTAACGCGGGTGCTCCCGACCCCGATGGCGGCGAGGGTGGCGCGCACGAAGAGGTTCGAACGGCTGCGTGGCGGAGATCCGGGGCGGGTGCCCTTCCTGTTGCCCGCTCTGCTCGGCGCGCTGATGTCGGGGTGTGCACGCGAAGCCACGCCTCCCGGCGGCCCTCCCGACCGGCTTCCCCCGATCGTGATCCTAAGCGAACCGGATACCTTCTCCACCGTGGAGCCTTTCCGCTCTCCGGTGACCCTCCGCTTCAGCGAGCGCATCAGCGAGCGGCCCAGCGCGGGCACCTTGGACCAGTCGGTGGTGGTGTCGCCGGCCTCGGGCGAAGTGCGGGTGTCGCACGGCCGCGAAGGACTCACGGTGCGCGCGCTGGGCGGATTCGAGGCCGGCCACATCTACCGCGTTACGGTGCTGCCGGTCATTCAGGACATGTTCGGCAATGCGCTGCAGGAACCCTTCGAGCTGTTTTTCTCGACCGGGCCGGAGTTCACTCCCAATGTCGTCGCCGGCTCGGTCATCGACCGGCTTACAGGCGAGCCCCTCCGTGACGCGCGGGTGGATGCGGTGGTCGCCGAGAGTGATGTGGTGCACACCGCCGTCACCGACAGCGCGGGCATCTTCGCCCTGCGCTACCTGCCGGCGGGCGACTATGTGGTGAGCGCGTACCTCGACCGCAACCGCAACGCCCAGCCGGACTTCACCGAGCCCCAGGGAACGCGCCCGGCCCCATTGAACGGCGGTGGCGAAGCCGCCGACACCGCGATCGTGCTCGAGGTCGCCCTGCTGGCCCGCGACACGACGTCGGCGCGGCTCGCGCGCGTCGTCGTGGAGGACTCCATCAGCCTCAACGTCTCACTCGACGACTACCTCGATCCGGAACTTCCGCTGGATGACGTGCGCGTCGTGGTCACTTCCGACAGCGTCGACGCGCCCGGGTCCCTGGCCGTCCTCCATCAGCACGAGGCGGAAGCGTATCGAAGCGCGCTGGCGGACAGCCTCGCGCGGGAACAGGCGGTCCGGGACAGCGTGGCGCAGGCGCGGGCGGATTCGGCGGCCAGGGCAGAGGCTGCCGCAGGGGATACAACGGCGGCGGCCGATCCCGCGGACACGCCCGGGCCGGCCGAGACGGAAACCGGCCCGTCGCCGGCCCCGGCGGTGCCGGACGCGGCGGGAACCGCGGAGACGGAGGAGGAACGGCCCACGGCTCAGCAGACCTTCGTCGTTATCCTGGACGGAGTGCTGGTCCCCGAGGTGCCATACGAGGTCGAGGTATCGAGCATCACCAACATCAACGGCGTGGGAGGAGGCGGGGGAACCGTCGGCTTTACCCGTCCCGCCCCGCCACCACCACCCGAAGACACCGTCCAGGCCGAGGCGGACAGTGTTGCCACGGACACCATCCCGGCGGCCCCGGGCGACACGCTCCCTTCGGCCGACTCGACCGCGCGCGACACCATTCCGCCGCCTCCGGCCGACTCCGCTCGCAGGGACACGATCCCCTCGCCGGCCGCCGACTCCTTGCGCCGCGACACGGTTTCGGCGCCACCCGGAAATTCGTTGCGCCGCGACACGGCCGCGCTGCTTCCGGCCACGGATCTCCTCCGGCGCGACCGGTGGGTCCGCCGGATGCCGCCGGCACGAAGTCGATCCTTCCCCCGCTCGTTGCCGCGCACGGTTCGATGACGGATCCACGCCAACATCTGCCGGGCGTAGACCGCGTGCTGGCTTCCGCCGCCTTCGCCGCGCTGCTCGCCGAGCATCCGCGCCAGCGGATCGTTCATCATCTGCGCTCGGCGCTGGACCACGCCAGGGAGGATCTCGCACGCGGCACCGGTCGCGCTTCTCCGCACATCGGCGATCTCGCCCGCGAAGTCGAAAAGGCGCTTGTCCTGGACGGCATCCCCTCCCTCCGGCCGGTGATCAACGCCACCGGCGTGGTGCTCCACACCAATCTGGGCCGGGCGCCCATCGCACCTGCCGCCCGCTCCGCCATGGCGCGCGCCGCGCAAGGATACGGCAACCTGGAGTTCGACTTGGAGCGCGGGAGCCGGGGATCGCGCTACGTGCATTGCGTACAACTCCTGCGGGAACTCACCGGAGCCGAAGCCGCGCTCGTGGTCAACAACGCCGCCGGCGCGCTGGTTCTGGGCATTAACACCTTGGCGGTGGGGAGGGAGGTCGCGGTCTCCCGGGGAGAACTGGTGGAGATCGGAGGCGGCTTCCGAATCCCCGAAATCCTGGTCCGCGGCGGGGTCCGGCTGCGCGAGGTGGGTTCCACCAACCGCACCCGCATCGCCGACTACGAGACGGCGCTCGACACCGGCCAGATCGCGGCCCTGCTCAAGGTACACCGCTCCAATTTCCGCATCGAGGGTTTTGCCGAGGAAGCCGACGTCGCCGAGCTGGCGGCGCTGGCCGATCGCCGGGGGGTCCACTTCTTCCACGACTTGGGCACCGGGCTGATGATGGATCCCGCCGCGCTCGGCCTTCCGGGGGAAACGCGGGTGGCCGACAGCCTGGCGAACGGAGCCCACGTGGTCGGCTTCTCGGGGGACAAGCTGCTGGGCGGGCCGCAGGCCGGGATCCTCGTGGGACGGAGGGAACCGGTCGCGAGGATGCGACAGAACCCGCTCTGCCGCTCCCTGCGTGTCGACAAGGTGACGCTGGCGGGGCTGGAGGCGACCCTGCGTCTCTACAGGGATCCCGGCCGCGCGCTGGAGGAAATCCCGGCGCTGCGCATGATCGCCTCCCCTCCCGAGGAGCTGCTCGGGCGAGCCACGCGCCTCGCCGCCGCCCTGGAGGCTCGAGGCGTGGAAGCCCGGGTGAGCCCCGGGACTTCGCTGGTGGGGGGCGGAACCTGTCCGGGGGTCGCCCTCGACACGTTTGTCGTGAAACCGCACCCGGGTACGCGGTCGGTGTCCGCCGTCGCCCGGCGCCTGAGACGCGGCGATCCGCCGGTGCTCGCGCCCGTGGAGGACGATCACCTCAACCTCGATCTCCGCACCGTCGAGCCCGAAGAGGAATCCCTGCTCGAGGAGCGGGTTGTTCGCGCATGCCTTCCGAACACGAATTGAGGCGCGATGTGAGTTCAGGACCGGAAGGCGTCGGCGCGGGAGCCGGAAGAGGTGCTGGCGGGCAAGGGGAACACAGGCGCGCCAACCGGGTTTTCCCGTTTGACCCGTCAGCTGATGGAGTCGCACCCTCAGGAGCAAAACCATGCAGATTATCCTGACGCCCGAAGCCACCGAGAAGATCAGGCAGTTTCTGGAGGAACACGATTCCAGGTCCGCCGCCGGACTGCGTGTCGCCGTGCTTCCCGGCGGTTGTTCCGGCTTTCAGTACGGACTGAACATCGAAGAGGCCCCCGAGGACGACGACGAAGTGCTGGATCTCGACGATTTCCGGGTTTTCGTGGACCCCTTCAGCGCCCAGTACCTCGAGGGCGTGCAGATCGACTATGTGTCCGGCATGATGGGACAGGGCTTCAGCTTCACCAATCCCCAGGCCTCGGGCGGATGCGGCTGCGGAAGCTCCTTCACGGTCTGATCCCGTTCCCGGTCCGAGCGGACCGCCCCGGGACTCTCGCAGCGGACACATCACGCAGGTGATCCGTCTACGGACCTTCACCGGCGCGGACGGCTTCCAGCAGAACGCTTGGCTGGCGATCTGCGATGCAACCCGCGAGACGCTGGTGATCGATCCCGGCGCAGCGGCGCCCGACATGTGCCGGGCGATCGAAGTGGACCAGCTGGACGTAAAAGCCGTCATCCTGACCCACGCCCATCTGGACCATGTCGAGGGCGTGCCCGATATCCGTGCCGTGACGGCCGCCCCGATCTTCCTTCATCCCGCCGACGGTTTCCTCTATCGGGCCGCGACCGAACAGGCGGCCGCCTTCGGGGTGCACGCGCCGCGACTGCCCGCCGTCGACGAAGCGCTTGCCCACGGGGACGAGCTCGGCTTCGGGAAATGCGCATTCCGCGTGCGCCACGCCCCCGGCCACTCCCCCGGTCATGTCGTGCTGGTCAATGGGGAGGAGCGGATCGCCGTAGTGGCGGACGTCGTCTTCGCGGGCTCGATCGGACGCACGGACCTCCCGGGGGGGGACATGCAACAGTTGCTGCACTCGATCCGCGAACAGGTGCTGACGCTTCCGGACGACACCCGCCTGTTCACCGGACACGGCCCCGAGACCACGGTGGGATGGGAGCGCCGAACCAATCCCTTCCTGATGCCCTTCCAGGGAGGCGAGTTCGTGTGAGCCTGCCCGTGGCGGTGTTCGCATCCGGTTCAGGTTCGAATCTGCAGGCCATCCTCGACTATCACGCCAGCCTCGACGCACCCCCTTGGCGTGTTGAGCTGGCCGTCAGCGACCAAGAGGAGGCCAAGGCGCTCGAACGTGCCCGCCGCGCGGGGATTCGATCACGCTCTCTCCCGGTCGCGGGGCGATCGTCCGGCGATGTAGCCGGCGAGACGCTGGACATCCTCCGTTTCAGCGGAATCGGGTTCATCGCGCTGGCGGGCTATCTGCGACTCATCCCGGCCGACGTCGTCGGGGCGTTCCGCGAGAGGATGGTCAACATTCATCCCGCGCTTCTCCCCGCTTTCGGAGGGAAGGGGATGTACGGGATGCGCGTGCACGAGGCGGTTCTGGCCGCGGGTGCGAGGGTAACCGGGCCCACCGCGCACTTCGTGGACGAGGAGTACGATCGGGGCCCGATCATCGCCCAGTGGCCGGTGCCGGTGCGGGCGGGCGACGATCCGCACACGCTCGCCGCCCGGGTGCTTCGCGTCGAGCATCTCCTGTATCCCCGGGTGGTGGATCACCTGGCACGGGCTCTCTCCCGGGGGTGTCGACCGGCGCCGTTTTCACCGCGCGGAACGGCTTTCCTGGCGAATGCACGAGCCACGGCCGACGTCGAGCGCGCGATTTCCGCCGGCTTCACAGAGGATTAGCGCCAGCCTTGCACGGCTATGAGGAGCGAACATGACTCGAAGACGGGCGCTGCTGAGCGTCTCGGACAAGAGCGGGATCGAAGAATTCGCCCACGGTCTCGTCCGCCGCGGATGGGAGATCGTCTCGACCGGGGGCACGGCGCGGGCGCTCGCCGACGCGGGGCTTCCCGTCGCGCAGGTGGCCGATGTCACGTCACACCCGGAGATGATGGACGGGCGGGTCAAGACCCTTCACCCCGCCATCCACGCGGGAATCCTGGCCCGGGACGGGAACAGGAACGACGCCGCCGCACTCGCCGGGCAGGGCTACGCGCCCGTGGGTCTGGTGGCGGTCAACCTGTACCCCTTCCGGGAGACCGTGGCGAAGAGCGGCGTGTCGGTGGGTGACGCGATGGAGCAGGTGGACATCGGCGGACCCACCATGATCCGAGCGGCGGCGAAGAACCACGCCGACGTGTGGGCCGTCGTGGATCCCGTGGACTACCCGCGCGTGCTGGCGGCCCTGGACCGGGAAGGCGACGGCCGCTCGCTTCGGCGGGAGCTGGCTGTGAAGGTGTTCGCGCACACGCGCGGATACGACGACGCCGTGGCGGTATGGTTGGAGAAGGCTGCCAGGCGGGAGAGCGGAACCCGCATCGATGGAGAAGAGCCGGCCGCCGTCGGGGGCGGGAGCGGAATGTTCCCGGCCCACCTCGCTTTGTCCGCAGAACTGGAGGGTACGCTGCGCTACGGCGAGAACCCGGACCAGGAGGCGGCGTTCTACCGCTGGCGCGGACAGGCGGGCGTGGGGCTGGCCGGCCTCGAGCAGCTGCACGGCAAGGCGCTCTCCCACAACAACTACCTCGACCTCGACGGCGCCCTCCAGTGTCTTGCTCCGTTCGCTTTCTCGGCGCGCGCCGCGGTGTGCATCGTCAAGCACACCACGCCCGCGGGGATGGCGCTCGCGGAGACGCTCGATGAGGCCTACCTGCGCGCCCTGCGAACCGACTCGGCGAGCGCCTTCGGATCCGTGATCGCGGTCAACCGGCGCATCGATGCCGCCACCGCCAGGCACATGTCGAAAATCTTTATCGAGTGCCTGGTCGCGCCCGCCTTCGATGACGGGGCGATGAAGATCCTGGCCCGCAAGCCCGGCCTGCGTCTGCTCGCCATGTCCGGCGACCCGGTCGCCCGCGCCGACCTGCCGCTCGACCCGGACCGCATCGAGTGGTGGCGGGAAGCTCCATCCGAACACCGCGCTTCAGCCGCGTTTCTCGCGGCGCACGGCCGGATCCCCGAGCCGCGAACGCTGCGCACCGTCTCCGGCGGCCTTCTGGCACAATCGGTGCCGCCGCCGCCCTTCCACGGACTGGAGAGCGCGAAGTGGAAGGTGGTCACCCGGCGCACGCCCTCCGCGCGCGAACTCGACGACTTGGACTTCGCCTGGTCAGCGGTCGCGGGGGTGAAATCGAACGCCATCCTGCTCGCGCGCGACGGTGCCACCCTGGGCATCGGCATGGGGCAGGTGAGCCGGGTGGATGCCTCCGAGCTCGCGGTCCGAAAGGCGGCCGCCGCCGGACTCGACCTGTCCGGCTGCGCTCTCGCCTCCGATGCTTTCTTCCCCTTTCGGGACGGCGTCGACGCGGCAGCGGCGGCCGGGGTACGCGCCATCGTGCAACCCGGCGGTTCGATTCGCGACGAGGAGGTCATCGCCGCCGCGGACGAGCACCAGGTGGCGATGGTCCTTACGGGGAGGCGGCTCTTCCGTCACTAATCCGAGACACAGCCGTCAGCGGCGCCAACCGCGGGTTCGGTTGTCGGTTACGCGGCTCTTGAGTTCCGCGGCGTGCTGCGACGATCTCGGATGGTGCCGGTTTCGCGATGCTGGGCAATCAATCGGGTCAGCTGGGCACGCGAGAAACCCGTCGCTCTGGCGAGGAAGATCTTGAGCAGGCTCTTATCGCGCTTCCTGAGGTCGTGGTATTCGAATCTGTCCAGTGTCCTGTGGATGAAATCGTATATGGATTCACGCCTGTCGACCCGCAGCTTCGGGGCGTCGGCGGCTTTCAGGAAACGACGGACCTGGTCCAGAGTGCGAATACGCGTAATGCGACGCATCACCGTCACTCCTCGTGGTTCAAGGACATCCAAGAGCTGTATTTCAGGCTCACTATTATCGGTTTTCGGGCTCATTTTCATCATCTGCTGGCCAAGTCGGCTCCAAGAATGTCGCCATGGCAGTGTGGGTCTGTATCCCAGTTTCAGGCTCATATTCCCCGGACACGACCATCGAGGCGCGGCAGAAAGTAACCGCCCTAGCCGACTTGGTGCCTCGGGGACTTACCCCTGTCGTACACTACTCATGCAATTGCTGTGCCGGATCCGGGGTCGGCCATGCCGCCCGCGACTCCGCGCGCCATCCGTCATTGCCTCGTGCCGCACGCTCGGCGCCCGCGTCTTCGGCGGAGTCGGGATCGCCCACCATCGGCGACACTGCCTCCAGCGGTCTCCGACGTCAAGCAACTTCGCCTCCAGGACAGGGTTCCGCACTACCTCGGGAAAGCGTTTTCCGTCCGTGCCGCACGGCCTGACTCGGCCCGCGGACGCTCCGTTCCGGCTTGACCGGGTCGGGACGCATGGGTAGCTTTCTGCCACCCGAACTCCTGCGAAACCTCCTCCACACGCGGGCGACTCGATGTCGGACGCCTACCTGCCGATCCTGCTCATCTTCGGGGTCTCCGCCCTCAACGCAGTGTTCATGGTGGCGTTGTCTCACATCCTCAATCCCCGCAGGCCAACTCCCCAGAAGGCAATGCCTTACGAGTCCGGCATGATCCCGCTGGGCGACACCCGGGCCCGCTTTTCCGTGAAGTTCTACCTCGTCGCCATCAGCTTCATCGTCTTCGACTTGGAAGCGGTCTTCCTCATCCCCTGGGCGGTGGAAATGCGCGCGCTGGGGTGGAGCGGATTCGTGGCTGCTTCCATCTTCGTGGCGGTGCTCACCGCGGGGTTGGTGTACGAATGGAAGAAAGGAGGTCTCGATTGGGATTGAGCGACAAGCCCGCTGAACGCCTTCCCGTGGCCTCCTCGCCGCCAAGCGGGGTATTCGGCGCGGGAACGCCGACCTTTCTGACCACGCGCCTCGATTTCGTCGTCAACTGGGCCCGGCGCAACTCGCTCTGGCCCATGCCCTTCGGCACCGCCTGCTGCGCCATCGAGATGATGGCTGCGGCCGCCAGCAACTTCGACTTGGCCCGCTTCGGGATGGAGCGCATGTCGTTCAGCCCTCGCCAGGCCGACGTCCTGATCTGCGCGGGGCGGGTGCCCTACAAGCTCGCACCGGTCCTGCGCCGCATCTGGGACCAGATGCCCCAGCCGAAGTGGGCCGTCTCGATGGGCGCCTGCGCTTCCTCGGGGGGCGTGTTCGACGTGTACTCGATGGTCCAGGGAATCGACACCGTCATCCCCGTGGACGTCTACGTGCCGGGTTGTCCGCCAAGACCGGAAGGGCTCATCTACGGGCTCATGATGATTCAGGAGAAAATCCGGCAGGAGCGTCTGAGCGAGCACGGCACGCTGCGCGCCGAGGACCCGGCGGCGGTGGCTCGCGCGCGCGCCGACGCCGACGAGGTGCTGGCGCTCTCCGGACCCTTCGGCAATTCCACCCGGCAGAACCGGGTCAGCGGGCCCACCGGGTCCGACGCCTCCGACCGGCCCGACGACCGCATTCCGTGACCCGACCCGACCGCCACGGAATGCCGGCTTCCGCCACCGTTGACGCTCTGCGCGCGGCATTCCCCGACGCCGTCGCGCGCGACCTGGTGCAATCCGGGCACCAACGGGTGGTCTACATTGACCCAGGCCGTAACGCAGAGGTGCTGGACTGGTTGCGCACCGACCCCGGCGAGCGCTTCAACCTGCTGGTCGACGTTACCGCGGTCGACTACGGCGACGGGCGCCCGCTCGAGGTCGTCTACCAGCTCTGGTCCATCCCGCACCGCAAGGCGCTGCGCGTGAAGTGCGAGCTCCCGCTTTCCCGCCTCGCGATCGCCTCCGTGACCACTCTCTGGAGCGCGGCCGACTGGCTCGAGCGCGAGGTCTACGATCTGTTCGGGATCGAGTTCACCGGCCACCCGGACCTGCGCCGCATTCTCATGCCCGAGAACTACGCCGAGGGCCATCCCCTGCGGAAGGACTTCCCGCTGCGGGGTCGTTTCTCCCGCGCCGAGCAGACCCGGCGCGCCCTCTCCCAGGACATGGAGCAGTACTACATGCCGGAGGAGATGGAGGGACGCGGCGCACCCCAGATCGTTCCCGCGGACGAATCGGCGACCTCCGCTCCGGGAAACTCGGACCGATGACGCGCCGGACGGTGGAGATCCCGGTGGGGCGTGGAGCGGAGATGGGGATGGACGCCCGACCCGCGATGGGGCCGCTGGCACCCGTCGATGTCGCGGAGCCCGACATCGGCTCCGAGCGGATGCTCATCAACATAGGGCCGCAGCACCCCGCGACGCACGGCGTGCTGAGGCTCATCTGCGAGCTGGACGGAGAGACCGTGGTTTCGGTCACGCCGCACATCGGGTACCTGCACTCCTCCTTCGAGAAGCTGGGCGAGTACCGCACCTACAACCAGATCGTGCCGCTGACCGATCGCATGGACTACCTGGCGCCGCTGATCTACAACTGCGCCTACGCCATGGCGGTCGAGAAGCTGATGGGCATCGAGGTGACGGAGCGGTGCAAGGTGGTGCGGGTGATCTGCTTGGAGCTGGACCGCATCTTCTCGCACCTGCTCTGGCTGGGCACCACCGCCATCGACGTCGGAGCCTTCACCCCCTTCCTGTATGCGTTCCAGGAGCGCGAGCGCGTCTACCAGCTGCACGAGGAGCTGACGGGCGCCCGCATCACGACCTCCGCCACCCGCATCGGGGGGATGATGTCGGACCTGCCGACCGGCTGGGCCGAGGGCGTGCGCGAGTTCATCGACACCTTCCCCCGCACCCTGAACGAGATCGACGCGCTGCTCACCACCAACGCGATCCATCAGGGGCGCACCATGAACATCGGGGCGATCGGTCCCGAAGACGCGGTTGACTGCGGCCTGACCGGCCCCAACCTGCGCGCCAGCGGGGTGGACTACGACGTGCGCAAGGACCGGCCCTACTACGACTACGAGACCTACGACTTCGAGGTTCCGGTCGGTGAGAACGGGGACTGCTACGACCGCTACCTGGTGCGCATGGAGGAGATGCGCCAGAGCGTGGCCATCCTGCATCAGGCCCTGGACCGTCTCCCCGATGGTCCCATCAACGTGGAGGATCCACGCATCAGCCTGCCGAGCAAGACCGACTGCATGAGCGACATGGAGTCGATGATCCACCACTTCAAGCTGATCATGGACGGTATCGGCGCGCCCGCCGAGGACTGCTACTTCTCCGTCGAGGGGTCGAAAGGCGAGCTGGGCATGTACCTGGTGGGCGACGGCGGGCCCAAGCCGGTGCGCTGGCGCATCCGCCCGCCGTCCTTCGTCAACCTGTCCGCGATCGCGAAGCTGGCCGAGGGGCACCTTGTGGCCGACCTCATCATGATCAACGCGAGCCTCGACATCGTTCTGGGCGAGATCGACCGATGAGCGCTCCCACCCGCGGGCCCTTCCGCAACCCCGGCTGGGCCGGCAACGTGGGAGAGTTCGACCTCACCGAAGCGGACGTGCGCGGTACCGATTTCGTGGGCGAGCGGCCGCTCGACGGAGGTCACGAATCGGCGGCTCCCTCGTATCCCTACATGCTCCCCGACAAGGATCCGGACGCGATCCTCTTCGAGGGTCCACACAGGGAGCGGTTCGAGAAGATTCGCTCTCGCTACCCGACCGCGCGCGGTGCCCTCATCCCGACGCTGAACTTGGCCCAGGAGCTGCGCGGCCACATCTCCCCCGGGACGATGGACGAGGTGGCGGCGCTTCTCGGCCTGGCGTCGGCCGAGGTGCGCGGTACGGTCACCTTCTACACGATGTACAACAAGCGGCCGGTGGGGCGGTTCCTCATCCAAGTGTGCACCAACATCAGCTGCAGCCTGTGCCGGGGCGAGGAGGTGCTCGACGCCTTCCTGCGACAAACGGACACCGAGTTGGGGGAGACTTCCGAAGACGGCGACTTCACCGTCATCGAGGTGGAGTGCCTGGCCGCGTGCGGCTTCCCGGTCGCCGTGCAGATCAACTCCCGCTACTACGAGAACGTGCTGCCGGACGACGTGCCCGCCCTCCTGCGGCGCCTGAGGGAGCACGGCGAGTAGATGGCCTACCCCTACGTGCACGAGCGCGAGGTGCGCGTGATCTCACGCAACTTCGGGGATCCCGCGGCGCGCACGCTCGAAGGATACAGGGACCGGGGCGGATACCGGGGACTTGAGCGCGCCTTCGAGATCGGGGCGGCCGCGGTGATCGACGAGGTAAAGGCATCGGGACTGCGGGGCAGGGGAGGGGCGGGGTTTCCCACGGGGCTCAAGTGGAGCTTCATGCCGAAGGCCGCGGTCAAGCCGCACTACCTCCTGTGCAACGCCGACGAATCGGAGCCCGGCACCTTCAAGGACCGCGAACTGATCCGCTGGGATCCCCATCAGCTCATCGAGGGATGCCTGATCGCCGCATACGCGATGGGTTCGCGACACGCCTACATCTATCTCCGCGGCGAGTTCTTCGAGGCGAGCCAGGTCATTGCGCGAGCGGTCGAGGAGGCGTACGAGCGAGGGCTCGCCGGCCGCCACATCCTGGGGTCGGAAAACCACATCGAGGTGACCGTGCACGTGGGCGCGGGGGCGTACATCTGTGGTGAAGAGACCGGGCTCATGAATTCCCTCGAAGGCCGGCGCGGGGAGCCGCGGGTGAAGCCGCCCTTCCCGGCCGCGGTGGGCGTTTATTCCATGCCCACCACCATCAACAATGTCGAGACGCTGGCGGCCGTGCCCCACATCGTAAGGCACGGAGGCGAATGGTACCGGCAGTGGGGCACCGACAAGTCCCCCGGCACCAAGCTCTTCTGCGTGAGCGGCCATGTGGAGAAGCCCGGCAACTACGAGCTCCCGCTGGGCTTTCCGATGATGGAGCTGATCGAGGACGTGTGCGGCGGCGTGGCCGGCGGGCGGGCGCTCAAGTCCGTGATCCCGGGCGGCAGTTCCGTACCGCTGATGGATGTGGAGGACTGCCGGGCATGCACGCTGTGCTATGAGGGGGTGGAGGCGGTCGGCTCGATGCTCGGCTGCGCCTCCGTGATCGTTATGGACGATCGCACCAACATCGTGCGGGAGGTGCGGCGCATGGTGCAGTTCTACGCGCACGAATCCTGCGGCCAGTGCACGCCCTGCCGCGAGGGCACCTCCTGGATGACGCAGGTGCTTCGTCGCATCGAAGGGGGAAGGGGCGCCGAATCCGACCTGGACACGCTGCTCGACATGAGCGCCCAGATGACCGGCACCACGATCTGCGTGCTCTCCGATTCGGCGGCGGCGCCGGTGGTCTCCTCCATCGAGAAGTTCCGGGACGAATACCTGGCCCTGATCCACGGCGGCGCCACGGCGGAGGTCGCGTGAGCACCGTCACCCTGACCATCGACGGCCGCCGGGTCACGGTCCCGGAGGGCACTTCGCTGCTGCATGCGGCCGAGGAAATCGGCGTTGAGGTGCCGCACTACTGCTATCACCCCGCGCTGTCCGCGCCCGCCCAGTGCCGCCTCTGCCTGGTGGACGTTGAAGGCGCCCCCAAGCCCATGCCCTCCTGCGTCACCCAGGCCCAGGATGGCCAGGTGGTGCGCACCGACGAGGGGTTGGCGCGCGAGATGCGCAAGGGCGTGCTCGAGTTCTACCTCATCAACCACCCGCTCGACTGTCCCATCTGCGACCAGTCCGGGGAGTGCAAGCTGCAGGACTACGTCCACTCCGAGGGGCGCGCTCACGGCCGCGGGATCGAGCCCAAGCGCGTGTTCGGCCGCGACGACTTCGGAGGCGACGTCCTCTTCTACGGGGACCGCTGCGTCATGTGCACGCGCTGCGTGCGCTTCATGGAGGAGATGGCGCGGGATCCCGTCCTGACGGTGGTGGAGCGGGGCGACCGGGCGGTCATCGACACGTTCTTCGAACAGGGGCTCAGGGATTCTCCCTACTCGGGCAACATCGTCGACATCTGCCCGGTCGGGGCGCTGGTCTCCAAGGATTTTCTACACAAGGCGCGCGCCTGGGACCTCGACCACACTCCGTCCGTGTGTCCCAACTGCTCTCAGGGGTGCAATATCGACATCCACACCCGCGACAACGTGGTGCATCGGCTGAAGCCCCGCGAAAACCCGGAAGTCAACGGCCACTGGATGTGCGACTACGGCCGCGGCCGTTACGAGTGGATGAACCGGAGCGACCGGATCGACGAGCCTTTCGCGCGAGGGGACGGTGGCTGGTCGGCGCCCGGCTGGCACGGAGTTCTCGCCTCGCTGCGGGAGCGGCTCGAGGCATGCCGCGGCCCCGTCCAGGCGGTCGCTTCCGCCAACGCGTCCAACGAGGATCTGGGCGCCCTGCGGGAGCTCGTCGAGCGCCTCGGTGGGGACGACATCGTGTACCGCTCGCCGAGAACCCCGGACGAGGTCCCGCTGCCCGGTTTCCCCGTGCTGGCCCGCCGCCGCGACTTGGCGCCCAACACCCGCGGCGCCGAACTGCTGGGGCTGCGCCGGGTGGGAAGCGACGACGCCACCGGAGGACTGGGCGAGGCGGCGGCGAGCACCGGCACGCTGATCGTGCTGGGTGACGAGCTGGCCGATCAGCCGGAGGAATTCGGCGCGCGCGCGGAGCTCTTCGTGTACCTCGGCACCCACCCGGCGCCGGCCGCCCGCAACGCGCACTTCGTGCTGCCGGTCACGACCTTCGCCGAACAGGAGGGGACATTCACCAACGTGCGGACCCGGGTGCAGCGCTTCGAGCCTGCGCTCAGGGCCGCCGGGGACGCCCAGCCCGCATGGCGGGTGCTCGGTGCCGTGGCCGCCTCCCTCGCCGGAGAACCGGCGGCGGCGAGCGCGGCGGAGTCGTTCAGCCGGCTCGCGGCACGCGTCCCGGAGTATGAGGGCCTCGACTACGACCAGCTCGGCGCGCGGGGTGTGCCCGCGAATCGTCCCGCGGCCATCGCGGGAGAATGATGAACGAACTCTCGCCCGCGGCCTTCCTGATCGCCGCCGCCGTCAAGGTCCTGGCCGTCTTCACGGCGCTGATGGTGGCGATCATGTACGCCACTTGGGCCGAACGGCGCCTCTCGGCCTTCATCCAGGATCGCCTGGGGCCCAACCGGGTGGGCCCGTTCGGGCTCCTGCAGCCCATCGCCGACGGACTCAAGAACATCATCAAGGAGGAGACCAGCCCGGCCACGGCGTCGCGCTTCTACTTCGTTCTGGGCCCGATGCTGTCGATCATGCCGGCCCTCGTCACCTTCGCCGTGATTCCCTTCGCCGCCCCGCTGCCCACACCGTGGGGAACCGTGGACATGGTGGTCGCCGACCTGCCGGTGGGGGTGCTCTACATCCTCGCCATCAGCTCGCTCGGGGTGTACGGCATCTTCCTGGGAGGATGGTCCTCCAACAACAAGTACGCGCTTCTGGGCGGCCTGCGCGCGTCCGCCCAGATGGTGAGCTACGAGGTCGGGCTGGGACTCTCGCTGATCCCGGTCATGATGCTGGCGGGCAACGTCACGCTCACCCGGATGGTGGCCGAACAGCAGCTGGGCCTCTGGTACATCCTCCCTCTTTCGCTTGGCTTCCTGCTCTTCCTGATCTCGGCGTTCGCGGAGACCAACCGGCTGCCCTTCGACATGCCGGAAGCCGAATCCGAGCTCGTGACCGGATATCACACGGAGTACTCGTCGATGAAGTTCAGCATGTTCTTCATCGCCGAGTACGCGCACGTGATCACCGCCTCGGCGCTCATGGCCACCCTCTTCCTGGGCGGCTGGGACATCCCCTTCTGGGCGGATGACAACTTCATCCCGCACGAGGGCGGGCTCATCTCCGGCTTCACGGCGGCGGGGGAGCCCATCACCGCCCGGTTGTCCATCTGGACCACGCTGCTCACCCTGGGCGCCTTCTCGCTCAAAACCACCTTCTTCGTGGTCCTCTACATCTGGGTGCGCTGGACGCTTCCGCGCTTCCGCTACGACCAGGTCATGCACCTGGGCTGGAAGGTGATGCTGCCCACGGCGCTCGCCTACGTCATGCTCGTGGCCGCCACCATCCTGGTGCTGGATCAGCTGGGCGTGTCCGGCGGACCGGGCTTCGCCCTGGCGCTGACCGGAGTGAGTCTCGTCGCCACCGGCATGTTCGCCCTGTACCTCGACCGCGGCCGCGTCATCACCGGGGCCGCGCCAGCCGGACGGGCCGCCCGCGCGGCGCCGGCCGCCCACCCATGATCCCGCGGGAGTCGCCATGGCCATATCGGTGAAGGTGATACGCCGGCCGGAAGCGGCCCGGAGTTCGTACCTGAGAGCCGCCCTCAAGGGGATGTCGCTGACCTTCCGGCACATGGTGAACCCCCGCAAGGTGACGCGCAGCTACCCCGAGGAACCCACGGAACTCCATCCCCGCTGGCGCGGCACCCACCGCATGGAGGTGCACGCCGACGGGCGCCCCAAGTGCGTCGCGTGCGGCCTCTGTCCCACGGTCTGCCCGGCCAACTGCATCCGCCTGGTCGGCGGGGAGGACGATCAGGGCAACCGCTACCCCATCGTCTACGAGATCGACGAATTCCGCTGCATCTTCTGCGGCATGTGCCAGGAGGTGTGCCCGGTGGAGGCGATCCACGTGGGCCAGCACTTCGAGAACGCCGAGTACACGCGCGAGCGCTTCGTCTACGACCTGGACCGGCTGATGGAGCAGGAGCACCCGGTCACCGCGCTCTGGGATCCCTCCGACCCCGCATCGGAGTGAGGGGATGGAGCTGATCCTCTTCTACGTCTTCGCCGTGACCGTGGTGGGCGGAGGCATCGGGGTGGTGGCGAGCCGGAACCCCGTGGCCAGCCTCATGTTCATGGTGGTGTCGCTGGCGAGCGTAGCCGGGATCTACGTGCTGCTGGAAGCGCACTTCCTGGCCGCCATCCAGGTGATGGTCTACGCCGGCGCCATCATGGTGCTCTTCCTTTTCGTGATCATGCTCCTGAACCTCGGGCACGACTACAGGGACGACCTGGTGCGCGGGCTCTACGCCGTGTGCGCCTTCCTCGTCTCGGGGGCCATCTGCGGAATCCTAGCGACCCGTTTGGGCGGCGCGGAGACGAGCCCGCTGTACGAGAGCTTTCCCGGCGCCGCGGCGATGGACCTGGAGCTGGCCGAGCGAGGCGCGGTGTCGCTGATCGCGCGGCCGCTCTTCGAGGAATACGTGGTTCCCTTCGAGATCACCGGTATCCTGCTGCTGGTCGCCGTGGTGGGGGCGGTCGCGCTGGCGAAGAAGCGGGTATGAGGAGCGCCGCGTGCTGACCGAGGCCCTGACCACCAGCGCCCTGCTGTTCGTGATCGGCACCTTCGGGGTGCTCGTGCGCCGGAACGCCATCATCATGTTCCTCTGCATCGAGCTCCAGCTGAACGCGGTGAACCTGGCCCTGGTGGCGTTTTCCCGGTACGTGGGCGTGGAGGGGCAGGTCTTCGTCTTCTTCGTCATGACGGTGGCGGCCGCGGAGGCCGCGGTCGGGCTCGCGATCATCATCTCCATTTTCCGGCACTACCGGACCGTCAACGTGGACAACTTCAACCTGCTCAAGTGGTAGCTGGATGACGCTCGCGCCGCTCTCCGGACTCCTCCAGGAAGGCGCCCAGCCGGCCGCATACGAGCCGGTTCTGCCCGGGCTCATCGTCCTGCTGCCCCTGCTGGGCTTCGTGGTCAACGGCATCCTGGCGATGCGGGTGGGCGCGCGCGCGGCGGCGGCGGTGCGGGCGGGCGGCGACGGACCCGAGCGTCCGGACGACGGGCACAAGCGCTGGGTCACGCTGGTGGGGCCGGGGGTGGTCGGGCTCTCGTTCGTGCTGGTGCTGCTCAACTTCGCGGGGATGTTCCACGCGGATCTGCACGACCCCGTGGTCGTCACCTACTGGAGCTGGATGGTCACCGGAGCGCTGGAAGTGGACGCGGCGCTCCAACTGGACCAGCTCAGCATGATCATGATGCTGGTGGTGACCGGCGTCGGCTTCCTGATCCACGTGTTCAGCGTCGGCTACATGCACGACGACCCCGGCTACGCGCGCTACTTCTCCTACCTCAACCTCTTCGTCTTCTTCATGCTGGTGCTCGTGCTGGGGGCGAGCTTCCCGGTCATGTTCGTGGGCTGGGAGGGGGTGGGGCTGTGCAGCTACCTGCTCATCGGCTTCTGGTTCCAGGACCGCGAGAAGGCCGACGCCGGCAAGAAGGCCTTCATCGTAAACCGCATCGGCGACTTCGGCTTCCTGGTGGCGATGTTCCTGGTGTTCACGACCTTCGGCACCCTGGCCTTCCCGGAAGTCTTCTCCGAAGCTCCGGAGCTGCTCGAGTACGGAGGCGCCGCCGTCACCGCGATCACGCTGTTTCTCTTCCTAGGAGCGGCGGGCAAGAGCGCCCAGATCCCGCTGTACGTCTGGCTGCCGGACGCGATGGCCGGCCCCACGCCGGTCTCCGCGCTGATCCACGCCGCGACCATGGTGACCGCGGGCGTCTACATGGTGGCGCGCACCTCGGTCCTCTTTGCCATGGCTCCCGTGAGCAGCGCCGTCGTGGCCGCCGTGGGCGTGCTCACCGCGCTGCTGGCCGCCACCATCGCGCTCGCGCAGCACGACATCAAGAAGGTGCTAGCGTACTCAACGATTTCCCAGCTGGGCTACATGTTCCTGGGCGTCGGGGTGGGCGCCTACGCCGCCGGCATCTTCCACCTGATGACCCACGCCTTCTTCAAGGCGCTCCTGTTCCTGGGGTCGGGGGCGGTGATTCACGCCATGCACCACGCGCTGCACGGCACCCACAGCCACGCCGACCCCCAGGACATGCGCAACATGGGCGGGCTCGGCGCCTCGATGCCGGTCACTTGGATCACCATGTGGATCGCGACCCTGGCCATCGCGGGCGTCTGGCCGCTGGCCGGGTTCTTCTCCAAGGACGAGATCATCTGGTACGCCGGCCTGGCCGCCTCCAGCAGCTACCCGGCGCTCTTCACGGTGCTCTGGGTGCTGGCGCTGGCGACCGCGCTGCTCACCGCCATCTATATGACCCGCCTCATGGTTATGACCTTCCACGGCGCCAACCGCACGGGACGCGAGGAGGCGCGCCACCTGCACGAGGCGCCCCGGGTAATGACCATCCCGCTCATCCTGCTGGCGATCCTCTCGGTCGTGGGCGGGTGGGTAAACGTCCCGGAGGAAGTAGCCGCGTCGGTGCTCGGGCTGGCGGGAGCGCTTCCCACCTCGGAATGGTTGCACCACTGGCTTGAGCCGATTACAGCCAGCGCGACGGAAATCCGCTACGAGCATCTGGGAGAGCCCGCCCACGCCGCCCCCTTCGGCGGCGGCGAGGTGTTGTGGGCAGGACTGTCCACGCTGGCCGCGCTGGCACTGGTCCTGTTCACGGCGCGCGCCGCAGCCCGCTGGAAGGTGGTGCCCGCCGCCCAGGCTGCCGCGCCCACGGGATTCAAGAGCCTGCTCTTCAACAAGTGGTACGTCGACGAGTTCTACGACCGCTTCGTGGTCGAACCGGTTCTCGCGGCCTCGCGCTTCTCGTGGCGCGTCATCGACGCCGTCCTGATCGACGGCGCGGTGAACGGGCTGGGGCTGGTGACGCGGGCCGGAGGCGCCTTCGTGAGCCTCTTCCAGACCGGACAGGTCAACACCTACGCCCTCGTCCTCACGCTCGGGGTCCTCGCGATCCTGGGCTTCGTGGTTTTCTAGGGAGCCGGTGATGACGAGTCTGCTGCAAGCGGTCGCGTTCGACTCTTGGATCCTGCACGTGCTGGTGTGGGGTCCGATGGCCGCGATGCTGCACGTGCTGCTCGAAGACGAGGAGCGGTCCGGGCAAATCGCCTTCGGCTGGACACTCGCGCTCTTCGTCGTGAGCCTCGGCCTCTGGTGGTCCTTCACGGTGGGGGATCCGGGCTTTCAGATGGCGTCGAGCGTGCCCTGGATCGAAGCGTGGGGCGTGCACTACGCGCTCGGCATCGACGGCATCTCGCTGTTCATGGTGCTGCTGTCCTCCTTCACGGCCCCGATCGCCATCCTCGGCTCGTTCCGCTACATCACCCGCCGCCGGAAGTCCTTCCACGCCCTCATGCTCCTGTTGCAGACGGGCATCATCGGCGTCTTCACGGCGCTGGATCTGATGCTGTTTTACGTCTTCTTCGAGCTCACCCTGGTGCCGATGTACTTCATCGTCGGCGTCTGGGGAGGCAAGCGGCGCATCTACGCGGCGGTGAAGTTCTTCCTGTACACGGCGGTGGGGTCGCTGCTGATGCTGGTCGGGATCCTCTACCTTTACGCCGCCACCGCGGGCGCCGGAGACGGATCCTTCGCCTACCTGGACATCCTCGGCGCATCGCTCTCAATGCGCGAGCAGCTCTGGCTGTTCGCCGCCTTCGCGCTCGCGTTCTCGATCAAGGTGCCGCTGTTCCCCTTCCACACCTGGCTGCCGGACGCGCACGTGGAGGCCCCCACGCCGGGGTCGGTGGTGCTGGCCGCGATCCTGCTCAAGATGGGCACCTACGGGTTCCTGCGCTTCCTGCTGCCGTTCTTCCCGGCCGCCTCACAGCACCCTGCGGTGGTGACGGTGATGCTGGTGCTCGGCACGGCGGGCATCGTGTACGCCGCCTGGGTGGCCGCCGTGCAGCCGGACGCCAAGAAGCTGGTGGCCTACACCTCGGTGGCCCACATGGGCTTCGTGGTGATCGGCATCTTCGCCCTCACCGTGACCGGTATCCAGGGGGGACTGGTGGTGATGATCTCGCACGGCATCTCCACCGGGGCGCTCTTCCTCATCCTGGGCATGCTGTACGAGCGCCGCCACACTCGGCTGACCGGGGAGTTCGGCGGCCTCGCGCGCGTCGCGCCCATGCTCGCCCTGGCGCTCGTGATCACCGCGCTTGCCTCCATCGGCCTTCCCGGCACAAGCGGCTTCGTCGGAGAGTTCCTGGCGCTTCTGGGCACCTTCGAGACGCATCCCGTCACCGCCGTCATCGCCACCAGCGGGGTCATCTTCGCCGCCTACTACATGCTGCCCATGGTGCAGCGGGTGCTCTTCAACGAGCTGGACCGGGAGGAGAACCGGTCGATGCCCGATCTGTCCCGCCGGGAGATCTTCATCCTGTCGCCCATGGTCGCGCTCATGATCGTGATCGGGGTCGCGCCCACGCCCATTCTGGAGCGCATGGAGCCGAGCGTGGACGCCATCCTGGAACGCGTCCACACGACCCCGCCCGCCGAGGAGCCGGCCGACTCGTGACGCTCGACTTCTCCACCCCCGCGCACTACCTGCTGGCGCTGCTTCCCGAGATCGTGCTTTCGGTTTGGGGGATGGTGGTGCTGCTGGCCGGCGTCTGGAGGGGGGACGGCGCGACATCGGCGCCGCGGGCCGGCTCCGGGAACCTGGCGGTTCTGGCGATGGTGGGCGTGCTCGCGGCAGCCTTCGCCAACGGATGGCTGTACGGGCTGACCCCGGGGCAGGGAAGCCCGATGATCGCGGTCGACCGCTTCCACCTCTTCGCCAACTGGATCTTCCTGCTGGCGGCCATGCTCGCGCTGGCCATTTCGCCCGCGTACGTGCGCCGCCAGCGGTTGCAGGAGGGGGAATTCCACGCTCTGGTGCTCTTCGCCACCGTGGGGATGATGCTCATGGGGGGCACGCGCGACCTGATCGTGATCTTCCTGGCCCTGGAGGTGATGTCGATCAGCGCCTACGTGCTGTCCGGCTTCAATCGGCGCGATCCGAAGTCGGCGGAGTCCGGGCTCAAGTACTTCCTGTTGGGCGCCTTCTCGACCGGCTTCCTGCTCTACGGCATCGCGCTGGTATACGGGGCAACGGGCAGCACCAACCTGGGACTCATCGCGCTGGCAATCGGCTCGGATGCGGCCGTGGGAGGGCTGCTCCATGTCGGCATCGCGCTGCTGGCCATCGGCTTCGCCTTCAAGGTCTCGGCGATCCCGTTCCACATGTGGACGCCCGACGTCTACGAGGGCGCCCCTTCGCCGGTGACGGCCTTCATGTCGGCGAGCGTGAAGGCGGCGGCGTTCGTCGCCTTCGCGCGCGTCTTCCTGGTCGGCTTCGGGGGCATTCCCGAAAGCTGGTACGCCATCGGATGGTGGCTGGCGGCGCTCACCATGGTGATCGCCAACGTCATCGCCCTGGCCCAGACCAACGTCAAGCGGCTGCTGGCCTATTCCAGCATCGCTCACGCCGGCTACCTGCTGGTGGCGATCGTGGCCCTGAATCAGAACGCCACCGCTGGACTGCTGTTCTACCTGCTGGTCTACACCGCGATGAACATCGGCGCCTTCGCAGTGATCCTGTGCGTTTCAGGGCACGGCGAGGAGCGGCTCGGTCTCCACCGGTACGCGGGGCTCGGGGCCAGGCATCCCGCTCTGGCCGTCTGCCTGACGATCTTTCTCCTCTCCCTTGCCGGCTTCCCCGGCACGGGCGGGTTCATGGGAAAGATCTTCATTCTGCAGGGAGCGGCCGAGGCCGGCCTCTGGACCCTTTCCGTCATTTTCGTCCTCACGACCGTGGTGTCGTACTATTACTACCTGCGGATCGCATGGTACATGTGGATGCGGGAAGGCGCGGGGTCCGACGAGCCGGATCCGGTCACGGTGCCCCTGACCATGCGTTTCGCCATGGGCGCGGCGGTCGCGGTGGTGATCGGTTTGGGCATCTTCCCGGGCGGGGGCGTGAGCTTCGCCCGCGCGGGTGCGGAAGGGCTGCTGACCGCGGGGGCACTCCTCCTGGGCGCCGCTCCCTAGAGGGACGGATGCTGGGCTCCCGCGTTCGCGCGCGACGGCGGATCGCCCGGCATCCGCGAGACATCAGACGGCACGCAACCATTTCTGGCCTGTTCCGGTTTTGAGCTTTTCTCCCGAGATCTTCCGGCAATACGACATTCGGGGCGTCGTCGGCGAAACCATCGATGCCGATGTGGCCACCGCCACCGGGAGCGCCTTTGCGACGGCGGTTGGCGAACGAGCCGGCGATGCCCGTCCGCGCATCGTGGTCGGGAGCGACAACCGTCCCAGTTCGGACGGGCTGGCCGACGCGCTCTCGAAGGGAATCCGCTCGGCGGGCGGGCACGTCATGCGGCTGGGCACGGTACCCACGCCGGTGACCTACTGGGCCGAGCGCGAGCTGGCGGCCGACGGTGGCGCTCAGGTCACCGGCAGCCACAACCCCCCCGAATGGAACGGGATCAAGATGACCATCGGGGGCCGCCCTCTCCATGGTGAACGGATTCAGGAGCTGCGCCGGCGAATCGATGAGGAAGATGTGTCTCGCGGACGGGGCGCCCAGGAGTGCGTCGACGTTCTCGACCGGTACGTCGCCGACGTCGCCGGCCGGTTCGAGGGAATCGAGCCGCTGAAGGTGGTCGTGGACTGCGGCAATGCTTCCGGGGCGCTCACCGCGGTTCCGGTGCTGGAGGCGGTCGGGGCCGAGGTGATCCCTCTCTACTGCGAACTCGACGGGACCTTCCCGAACCATCACCCCGATCCCACGGTCGACGACAACATCGTGGATCTGGCGGCGCGGGTTCGCCGGACCGGAGCCGCCCTGGGCGTCGGCTTCGACGGCGATGCCGACCGCATCGGGGTCGTGGACGAAACAGGCGCGGTGGTCCGCGGCGACATCCTGCTTCTCCTCTTCGGCCTGGAGGTGCTCCAGCGCCGGGGTCCGGGCGAGAAGCTGGTCTTCGACGTGAAGTGCTCCCAGGCGCTGCCGCGCGTGTTCGAGGCGGCGGGGGGCGTCCCCGTGATGTGGGCGACCGGGCACTCGCTCATCAAGGAGAAGATGCGTGCCACCGGAGCGGTCATCGGTGGCGAACTCTCCGGACACATCTGTTTCGCCGACGAGTACATCGGGGTGGATGACGCCGTCTACGCCGCGTGCCGGCTTCTGCGCCTGCTGGCCGCGTCCGGACGCCCCCTCTCGGGGCTGGTGGCGGATCTGCCGCGCTATGCCTCCACCCCCGAGTACCGCATCGAGGTCGCCGAGCACATTAAGCGCGACATCGCCGAGGCCGCTCGCGAACACTTCTCCCGGAGGCACGAGGTGATCGCGGTGGACGGAGCACGCATCCTCTTTGAGGGCGGCTGGGGTCTGTTGAGAGCGTCCAATACCCAGCCCGTCCTCGCGGCACGCTACGAAGCCGACACCGATGTCCGCCTGGGGGAGATCCAGCGCGAGGTCGAGGACTGGCTCCGGGCCAAGGGCGTCGATGTCTGACGCGCGCCCTCGTCCGTGGCGCGGCGGGCGTGTTCTGATCGCCTCGATCATGGTCGGGGCCGCGGTTCTCCTTCTGGCCCGCGAAACCATCGACCTCTACGTGGAGATCCTCTGGTTCGAGGCCAACGGCTATCTCGAAGTCTTCTGGACCCGCGTACTGGCGCGCTGGGGGGTGCGCATCCTGGTCATGCTGGCCGTCGGCGCCATGGTCTACGCGAACGTGCGCCTGTTCGCCGTCGCGGTGCGCGCGCTCAGGATCCGCAGGCGTTTCGCCAACCTGGAGATATCCGAGAGAATCCCCGGCGTCTGGATCTCGCGCGGCACGCTCGTCATCTCGCTGCTGGCGGCCCTCTGGTTCAGCGCCGTGGTCCCCCCGGAAGCGGGGCTGGCTCTGCTGCTCCTGCTCCGGGCTCCCTCGTGGGGACTGAGCGAACCGGTCCTCGGGCACGACGTGTCCTTCTACATCTTCGCCCTGCCGGTGATGAGCGGGATCGTCGCCTTCGCGCTGCTGCTGATCTTCTTCCTCTTCAGTCTGTCGATCGCGATCTACGCGGCCACCGGCGCCCTCCGCCTGACGCGCAAGGGGGTCGGGCTGGAAAACCTGGCTCGCCGGCACCTCACCCTCCTGGTCACGACGTTTCTGGTCCTGCTGGCCGTACGCTTCCAGATCGCGCGCTACATCCTCCTGCTCGACGGCAACTCCGGCGTGCAGGGGCTGTTCGGATTCACCGACGCGGTCGCCCGCCTGCCCTCCCTGACGGCGCTCGCGGTGGTCGCGCTGGGCTCCGCGGTCCTGGTGGCGTGGGGCGGCTCGCGACGCAAGGCCGTCCCGACCGCGGCCGGGCTGGGCGCCATCGTGGTGGGCACGCTCGTGCTCGCCCAGCTCTACCCCGCAACCGTGCAGCGCTTTCGCGTCGAGCCCAACGAGCTCGAGAGCGAAACCCCCTATATCGAGCACAACCTGGAGTTCACGCGCATGGGGTTCGGGCTCGACCGCCTGCGACGTGAACGATTCGACTACCGCGGGACGACCGAGGAACCCCGCGCGATGGCCGTCGCCAGCCAGTTCGCCGGGCTTCCGGTCTGGACTCCGGGCGCGCTCCTGACCACGTATCGGCAACTGGAGGCCCGCTTCCGCTACTACGAGTTCAGCGACGTCACCATCGATCGCTACCGGGGCCCCGAAGGCCTGGTGTCGGTCGCGCTGGCGGTGCGCGAGATCGAGCCCGGCGGCATCGAGGACCGCAACTGGCAAAACCTCCACATCCGCGAGCGCTACATCGCCGGCATGGGCGCGGTTGCCAGCGCGGCCGGGCAACACACCCCCGAGGGGCGGCCTTCGACGATCCTGTCCGCGATCCCGCCCGAGTTCGCGGAAGGCGTGGCGGCGCCCGAGAGCCTGCGCCTGGTGCGCCCGTCGGTGTTCTTCGGCATCCGCCCCCAAGCCTACGCCATCATCAATCCGACCGCGGAAGCCTTCCTCGATCCCGAGGGCCGACCCGGCCAGGCCGGAGTTGACTACCCGGAAGGCATCCTGCTCGATTCGTGGCTGCGGAAGGTGCTGCTGGCGCTCCGCTTTCGAGACGCGAACCTGCTGTTCGCCTCCGAGGTCTCGCCCCGGAGCCGTTTCGTCTTCCGGCGTCAGGTGACGGCGCGGGCGCGCGACATCGCCCCATTCCTTCGCTTCCCCGAACCGCCCTATCCGGTGGTGCACGAGGGCCGCGTGGTGTGGATGCTCGACGCCTTCACCGCAACCCGCCACTTTCCGCTGGCGAGCTCCTACGACCTCGAGCCGCGATCTGCGGTGAGCTATGTGCGCAACAGCGTCAAGGTCACCGTGGACGGAGTGACCGGCCGCGTCGCCTTCTATGTGGCGGACGAGAGCGACCCACTGCTTGAAGGCTACCGGCGCACCCTTCCGGGCCTCTTCCAGCCCATCGAGGAAATGCCTTCCGGCCTCCGCGAACACATTCGCTATCCGCGCGCGCTTCTCGGCCTGCAGGGCCGGGTGCTGTTTCAGTATCATCTGGAAACCGCCCCTTCCTTCCACGGTCAGGAAGATGTGTGGGCACCCGCCACGGAGCTCGCCCAGGGCACCAATCCCGTCCCCTATCGGCCCGAATACGGCATCTACCGGCTGCCCGGGGCGCAGGAGCCGGAGTATCTGTTGAGCACCGCCTTCGTCCCGGCCGGCCGGCAGAATCTGACCGCCCTGCTGGTCGCGCGCAGCGACGGGGACAACTACGGCGAACTCCTTCTCTACGACATTCCGGTCGAGGATCAGGTCCCTGGCCCCCGCCTGGTGGAGGCGCTCGTGGAGCAGGATCCCTTCATCTCCCAGCAGCTTTCGCTCTGGCGGCAAGGGGGAAGCGACGTCTGGACCGGGCATCTGCACATCGTCCCCGTGGACGGCACGCTTATGTACATGGAACCGATCTTCCTGGCGGCCGAGTCGGACGCGATTCCCGAGCTACGCCAGTTCGTCGTCAGCGACGGACGCCGGGTGGCGATGCAGCCGACCCTGGACGCCACTGTGGCCGCACTCGCGGCCGTCACCGCACCCGAGGAAGTCGTCGACACCGAGGACCTGGAGGAACTGCGGGAACTGGCAACCGACACGTCGACCTGGCCGGGCGACGCCCTGGATCTGCTCGACCGCGCGGAGGAGGCGCTCAGGGTCGGCGATTTCGCCGGTTTCGGCGCGCGTCTGCGCGAGTTGCGCGACCTCCTGGAGCGCTTCGAAGACCAGGCAGGTTCATGAATCGCGTGGGATTCTTGATCGTGAGCCGATGCCCGGGTAACTTGGCCGGTCGCCTCCTCCGGCGACCTTCCCGGAGCGCCCTCCCCGGTCACGCCGCCGCGCCGACGTCCTTCCCCCTCGCGGAGTAGTCCGAAATGAATCTGCACGAGTTCCAGGCAAGGGAACTCTTCCGTGACGCGGGCATGCCGGTACCGCCGGGCCGAGTCGCCACCACGCCCGAGGAGGCCGCGGCGATCACCGCCGACATGGGCGGCGCGGCCGTGGTCAAGGCCCAGGTGCACTCCGGTGGCAGGGGCAAGGCGGGAGGCGTCAAGCTGGCCGGCACGCCCGAGGAGGCCGAGACCCACACCCGCGCCATTCTGGGGATGACGATCCGGGGCCTCACCGTGCACAAGGTCCTGCTCGTGCCTCTCGAGAACATCGCCGGCGAGCGCTACGTCGGCATTCTGGTCGACCGGGCCGTGCAGGCGCCGCTCTTCATGGTGTCGCGGGAAGGGGGCGTGGACATCGAGGAGGTGGCGGCCACCAATCCCGCCGCCATCACCAAGCTGCGCGTCGACCCGCGCTTCGGCCTTCTGCCCCATCAGGCGTACCGGCTTGGGAGAGCGCTCTTCGACGCACCGTCCCTGGCGCGCCAGTGCGCGGCGGTGCTTTCGCAGCTCTACCAAGTCTTCATGAACAACGGCGCATCCCTCTGCGAGGTGAACCCCCTCATCGCCACGGAGGCGGGGGAGGTGAAGGCCATCGACGCCAAGGTCACCATCGACGGCAACGAGCTCTTCCGTCGGCCGCGGCTTGAGTCCCTACGCGATCCGGACGCCGAACCCCTCGCGGAGACGCGCGCGCGCGCGGCCGGCCTCAGCTTCGTGAAGCTCGACGGCAACGTGGGGTGCTGCGTCAACGGGGCTGGACTGGCGATGGCCACCATGGACCTGGTCAAGTACTACGGGGGCGAACCGGCCAACTTCCTCGACATCGGCGGATCGTCCAACCCCGACAAGGTCGTGGCCGCGCTGGAGATCATCACGGCCGATCCCAGCGTGCAGGTGATCCTGTTCAACATCTTCGGCGGCATCACGCGTTGCGACGACGTGGCACGGGGAATCGTCGAGGCGACGAAGCGCGCCGACATCCGCGCACCCATCCTCATTCGCCTTACGGGCACCAACGAAGCCAGAGCCAGGGACATCCTCGCAGCCGAGGGCTTCTCCGCCTTCACTTCGATGGACGACGTCGTGCGGGCGGCGGTGGAGAGGGCCGCCGCGTGACGCTCTTCATCCCGCAACAGCCCTCGTCGGACTCCTTCCCACAGCACACGGTCCCGCCCCATGTCGATCTTCGTTGACGAATCCACGCGCGTGGTGGTCCAGGGCATCACCGGCCGCGACGGATCCTTCCACACCGCCAGGATGATCGACTACGGGACCCACGTGGTCGCGGGAGTCACGCCGGGGAAGGGGGGCCGCGTGGTCGAAGGCCCGGGAGGCGCGCGGGTGCCCGTCTTCGACACGATGAACGATGCGGTCGCGGCGTCGGGCGCGAACGCCTCCGTGATCTACGTGCCGCCACCCTTCGCCGCGAGCGCCATCATGGAGGCCGCGGAATCGGGCGTCGAGTTCATCGTCTGCATTACCGAGGGCGTCCCGGTGCTCGACATGACGCGCGCCTACGCCTTCGTCGCCGACCATGGCGTCCGGCTGCTGGGACCCAATTGCCCGGGGGTGATCTCGCCCGGCAAGGCCACGGTGGGCATCATCTCCGGGGACATCGTGACGCCCGGTCCGGTGGGCGTGGTGTCGCGCTCGGGCACGCTCACCTACGAGGCGGTCGGACAGCTCACCGGGGCGGGCATCGGCCAGACCACCTGCGTCGGCATCGGGGGAGACCCCATCATCGGCACCACCTTCATCGACTGTCTGAGGGCCTTCGCCGAAGACGCGGAGACCAGGGCGGTCGTCATGATCGGCGAGATCGGGGGCACGGACGAGCAGGAGGCGGCCGAGTTCGCCGGCCACAGCCTTGACTTGCCGATCATCGGCTTCATCGCGGGCCAGACGGCGCCTCCGGGCCGCCGCATGGGACACGCGGGGGCCATCATCAGTGGTTCCTCCGGCACCGCGGAAGAGAAGATCAGGGCCTTCCGCGAGAACGGGATCGGCGTCGCACGGCGGCCGGTCGACATCGTGCACCTCACCCGGGAAGCCCTGCGATGAGCCTGACACTCGCGATCATCAAGCCCGACGCGGTCGCTTCGGGAAAGACGGGAGCCATCCTCGCCCACTTGGAAGGGGCGGGCTTCCGCATTCGCTGCCTGCGCATGACGCGGCTCTCCCGCACACAGGCCGCGGCCTTCTACGCGGTGCATCGGGAGCGGCCCTTCTTCGACTCCCTGGTCGCCTTCATGACCTCCGGTCCCATCGTGCCCATGGTGCTTGAGGCCGAGGACGCCGTGCCCCGGTTTCGCGAGGCCATCGGAGCCACGAATCCCGCCGAGGCCGCTCCTGGAACCGTACGCGCGCTCTACGCGGAGTCGAAGGAGCGCAATGCCGTCCACGGGTCCGATTCGGACGCCAACGCCGCGCTCGAAATCGACTTTTTCTTTTCGCGGCACGAGAGGCTGGCAGTGCGAGCGCGAGTCCTTGCGCGAGGTCCCTCACCCCCCTGACGCGTCCGTGTCCTTCATGAGTGTGTCCATCCTCGATGGTGTGCCGCCTTCCCGACCCGCTTTCACCGTGAAGGCCCATGAAGCCGTATGTTCGGAAGCGTTCGCACCAACAGGAGCTGGGATGATGCATCTACTGACCACTGCGACTGCTGTGTCCTTTGCATACCATCAGCGATGCGCGCACAGGTCACCTGTCCGACGCCATGGCGGCTGAATGAAGTGGTGCGGATTGGTTCGCCAGAGAGTGGAGACCTTATTACACAAACCCGTCTCCGGGAAGTGCGGTAAGTGAGACATTGCGCGACAAAGACGTCGTGCCGTTCGCGGAGCGTTCCGGGTGCCGGAATACCATCCGCCGCTCAGACAGGTGGTGGCCGGGACTGATGGGACGATCTGGTGACAGCTGGGCGTCGATGTGTGGGCGCGGGAGAAAACTGTCTGATCCACGCCGATCCGCGACAATCCACGACAGCGCGTTGACGCAGGACCGTGCGTAACGCTAGCTTTTTGTGCTATGCTGCGACTGAACTTGAATGCGCTCGAACGCACGGGTACGCTCCGGTTGCGGGCGGCGTGCCCGGCCGCCGATTTCGTCCTCGGGGGACAGGGTCCGGAGCTGTCCGAGCCCGTCAGCGTGACTGTGACGGCGAGGTCCATGGCCGCGGGCCAGGTGATGGTCCAGGGAAGGATGTCGACCACCCTGGCGCAGGTGTGCCGGCGCTGTCTGGAACCCGTCGCCCGGGCGTTCGCTCTTCCGATCCGGTTTGTCTTCGTCCCCGACGATGAAAGCGACTGCCGAGATGACGGGGAGGTGCGCACCTTCCCGGCACGCCTGGCCGAGCTCGACATCGCCGGCCCCCTGCGGGAGGAGTTCGCGCTGGCGGCGCCCATGTACGTGGAATGCCGCCCCGACTGCCGGGGTCTCTGTTCGGCGTGCGGCTCAAACCGCAACACGGCCCGGTGCGATTGCGCCTCACCGGATGTCGATGCCCGATGGGAGAAGCTGCGGGCTCTCACCAATCACTAGAACAAAGAAGCCATGGCCGTACCGAAGCGTCGTACATCCAAGCAGCGGCAGCGCAAGCGCCGCACACACCATCGAGCCGAGCCCGTCGCGGTGTGGAACTGCCCGCGCTGCGACGATCCGCAGATCCCGCACCGCGTGTGTCCCACCTGCGGCTACTACCGGGATCGCCCGGTCATCGAAGTCGAGCTGGACTGACCACGCCGGCGGCGACCGGTCCATGATGAGAATCGCGCTCGACGCCATGGGCAGCGACGGCGCCCCCGCGACCGAAGTCGCCGGAGCGCTGCACGCCCTTTCGCACGAGGCCGGCGACGTGACGGTCGTCCTGGTGGGAGACCGCGCCCGAATCGCGGCGGAGCTGGACCGGCATGCCGCCTCCGAAGGCGACCGGCTGGAGATCGTCCATGCCGCGGAGCGGGTTTCCCCCAACGAATCCCCCGCGGCCATCGTGCGCCGCAAGCCGGGCTCGTCCCTCGTGACCGGAGTCGGGCTCCATCGCAGGGGCCAAGTGGACGCCTTCGTCAGCGCGGGACCCACGGGTGCGGTGATGGCGGCGTCGGTATTTCTGCTCAAGCGGCTGCCGGGAGTGGACCGACCCGCCGTCGGCACCCTCATCCCCACCACCAGCCGGGCGCACATGCTGATGCTGGACGCCGGGGCCAATGTGGACTGCCGGCCCCGCCACCTCCTGCAGTTCGCGCTTCTCGGCCATGTCTACGCACAGGACCTGATGGGGAGACCGAAGCCCCGCATCGGGCTGCTGAACATCGGCTCCGAGCCGGAGAAGGGTAACGAACGCACGGTTGAGGCATACCGCCTGCTCAGCCAGAGCGGGCTCAACTTCATCGGCAACGTCGAAGGCCGCGACATCATCCACGGCCGCTGCGACGTACTGGTCACCGACGGATTCGCCGGCAACGTGCTTCTCAAGTTCTACGAGTCGGTGGCGGGGTTCGTGATCCGGGTGATGGACCGCGAGCAGGAACGCATCCGCACGCCATTGGACCGCTCCACCATCGAGATCCTCGACTACGCCGAATACGGGGGCGCTCCGCTCCTGGGGGTAAACGGGGTGTCCGTCATCTGCCACGGCAGATCGCCTCCCAAGGCCATCGGCAAGGCCATCGGGGTGGCGGCCAAGGCCGTGAGGAGTTCCATGATCGGGCATATCGCCCGCTACCTCGCCGAAACCGCGGCCCGCATCCCATGACCCGACCCATCAGCGAAGTCGCCGGCACGGGACGGTTTCTCCCGGACCGCGTCCTCACCAACGAGGACTGGACGCGCATGGTGGACACCACCGACCAGTGGATCGTGGAGCGCACCGGCATTCACGAACGCCGCGTGGCGAGTCCGTGCATCTCGGTGTGCGACATGGGCGTCGCCGCGGCAGAGCAGGCTCTCGAGCGGGCCGGGGTCGACGCCGGAGACGTGGACCTGCTGCTGGTCTCCACCGCGACGCCGGACCGGCTGCTGCCCTCCACCGCGTGCGATATTCAGGCCCGGCTGGGCGCGAACAAGGCGGCGGCCATGGACATCTCCGCGGCCTGCACGGGATACCTCTACATTCTGGCCTTGGCGGAGGGCCACATCGCGAGCGGCAGGGGCGAGGTGGTCCTGGTGGTGTCCACCGAGAAGATGACGTCGATCATGGACTGGGAGGACCGGTCCACCGCGGTGCTGTTCGGGGACGGAGCGGGCGCGAGCGTGATCCGCCGCGCGACCGGCGACCGGGGGATTCTCGCCAACGACATCCGGTCCGACGGGAAGCTCGCGGACCTGCTTCAGAGGCCGGGCGGAGGCGCGCGCCGGCCCTTCGACGAATCCGTCCTCGCGGATCGCTCGCACCTGTTGCTCATGGCAGGCCGGGAGGTCTTCAAGAACGCCGTGCGAGCGATGTCCCGGTCGTCCCGCCTGGCAATCAAGCAGGCCGGCTGGGCGGCGGACGACGTCGATCTCCTCATCCCCCACCAGGCCAACATCCGCATCATCGAGGCGACCGCCCGCTACGCGCGCGTGCCCATGGAGAAGGTGTACGTCAACGTCCACCGCTATGGGAACATCAGCTCGGCGACCGTCCCGGTAGCGCTCGACGAAGCGCTGGAGCGGGGCCGCATCGGACCCGGATCCAACGTCCTGCTGGTCGCCTTCGGCGCGGGCCTCACGTGGGGCGCCACGGCCCTCCGCGTGTAGCGGCCTCCAGCGTCGATCGTCGTCAGGTGTCACTGGCTCTCCTCTTCCCCGGACAGGGGTCGCAGTTTCCCGGGATGGGACGCGACCTCGCGGCCGCCTATCCGGAAGCCGCACGGGTCTTCGAGCACGCGGACGACATCCTAGGGTTCCCCCTTTCGCGCCTCGCTTGGGAAGGGCCGGAGGACCAGCTGCTGCAGACGCACAACGCACAGCCCGCGATCCTCGTCCATTCCCTCGCCGCGCTCGCGGTCCTGAGGCCGCGACTCGGATCATCCATCGCCTGCGCCGCGGGGCATTCGCTGGGCGAACTCTCCGCCCACGCGGCCGCGGGCACGCTCCTTTTCGAGGATGCCGTGCGCGCCGTGCGGCGCAGAGGCGAGCTGATGCGGGAGGCGGGACGCGCCCGCCCCGGGGCCATGGCGGCCATCCTGGGCCTGGGAGAAGGCGAAGTGCGCGAAGTGTGCCGAGCCGTGTCCGGGAAGGGGCTGGTCTGTGTTCCGGCCAACTTCAACGCCCCCGCGCAGATCGTGGTCAGCGGCGACGCGGACGCGATCGACCGGGTCCTGGCGCTCGCCAGGGAAGCCGGTGCCCGGCGGGCCGTGCGGCTGGCCGTGTCCGGCGCCTTTCATTCGCCTTTGATGAGCGCGGCGAAGGAGGGTTTGCGGAAGTGTTTCCGCAGCCTATCTTTCGGACCGCCCGAGTTTCCGGTCTTTTCGAACGTGACCGCCGGGGCCGTCCGGGATCCCGGCCTCGCGCGTCGGCTGTTGGTCCGGCAGCTCACTTCTCCGGTATTGTGGTCCCAATCGGTCAGGTCCATGGTCGAAAGCGGAGTGGAACGGTTCGTCGAGGTCGGTCCCGGGTCCGTGCTGCGCGGATTGAGCCGGCGCAACGTCCGGGGCGTCAACGCCGTGTCCGTGGGCACCGCGAGCGGCGTGGCGAAGCTGTTTCCCGATCCCGTCGCGGCCGGGAGCGGGCCATGAACGGCGCGCTGGCCGGACAGACCGCCTTGGTGACCGGCGGATCGCGGGGCATAGGGTTCGCGATCTCACAGGTCCTCGCGCGGGACGGGGCCCGAGTGGCCATCGTGGACATCGACGAGGAAGGGGCGCTCTCCGCCGCCGCTCGACTCGAGGGCGCCGGTCACGCCGGCTACCTCTGCGACGTCGGAGATCCAGGGCAGTGCGGCGCCACGGTCGCCGCGGTGACCAGGGCGCAGGGTATCGTGACCATTCTGATCAACAACGCGGGGATCACCCGGGACAATCTTCTCCTGCGCATGAAGGACGAGGACTGGAATGCGGTGATCAGGGTCAACCTCACGGGCGCCTTCAACATGACCCGCGCCGCGTGCAGGGGCATGATGAAGCGCCGATCCGGCTCCATCGTCAACATCAGCTCCGTAATCGGCCTGATGGGGAATGCGGGTCAGACCAACTACGGGGCCTCGAAGGCGGGGCTCGTGGGGCTCACCAAGAGCGTCGCCCGGGAGCTAGCCAAGCGAGGAGTGCGCTGCAACGCGATCGCTCCCGGCTACATCGCAACGGACATGACCGCCGGCCTGGACGAACGCACCACCGGAGAGCTCGGGGCGCGCATCCCGATGGGCCGGCTGGGAGAGCCTTCCGACGTTGCCGACGTTGCGCGATTTCTCGCGGGACCGGAAGCCCGATACGTTACCGGCCAAGTCCTGGCCGTGGACGGCGGCATGGCGATGTAGCCCGACGATCACTTATTAGCGGCGGAAAACCGCAACACAAGGGAGGAACAAGGAGATGGCGGACAGCATCGAGGGCCGGGTAAAGGACATTATCGTCACTGAACTCGGTGTCGAGGAGGATCAGGTCACGAGCGAGGCTTCGTTCATGGAGGATCTCGGAGCCGATTCGCTCGACACCGTGGAGCTGGTGATGGCCTTTGAGGAGGAGTTCGGAATCGACATTCCCGACTCCGATGCCGAGCGGATGCGCACCGTGGGCGACGCGATCGGCTACATTCGCAAGGCCGCCGCATCCTGACCCCTCCGCGCGGGAGAGGCGCCGCACGGCGCGAAGACACATGAGCGGCCCTCTAGAGAACGGTACCGCCCGGGCGGGCCGGCGGGTCGTCGTTACCGGCATCGGGATGATCACTCCCCTCGGCCACGACGTCCCGTCTTCCTGGGTGGCCCTGCTGGCCGGCACGAATGGCGGTGGCCCGATCACCCACTTCGAAGCCGACGACCGCTTCGCGACCCGGATCGCGTGCGAGGTCAGGGATTTCGATCCCTCCGGGCACCTGAACAAGCGCGAGATGCGGCGCTACGACCGCTTCGCGCAGTTCGCCATGGTGGCCTCCGCGGAGGCCATGGCCTCCGCGGGGCTGGATGGCTGCCCGCCCGGCGTGCGTCCGGAACGTTTCGGCGTGATCATCGGCAGCGGGATCGGCGGCGTCGACACCTATGAGAGTCAGGTCCGCAAGCTGGTGAAGTTCGGGCCGCGCCGCATCAGTCCCTTCTTCGTTCCGATGTTCATTCCCAACATCGGCTCGGGGCTGGTGTCGATCCGTTACGGCGCCCAGGGTCCGAACCACTCCACCGTGTCGGCGTGTTCCTCCGGAGCGCACGCCATCGGCGACGCCCTCCGCGTCATCCAGCGAGGGGACGCCGACGTGATGGTGGCGGGGGGCGCGGAGGCCGCCATCGTGCCCATCTCCATCGCCGGATTCGCCTCCATGAAGGCGATGTCCAGACGCAACGACACCCCCCAGACCGCGAGCCGCCCCTTCGACGCCACCCGTGACGGCTTCGTCATCGGGGAGGGCGCGGGCTGCCTGGTGCTCGAGTCGCTCGACACCGCCGAGGCGCGCGGCGCGCGCATTCTGGGGGAGGTCGCGGGCTGCGGGGCCACCGCGGACGCCTACCACATCACCGCGCCGGTTCCCGGAGGCGCGGGAGCCCGGCAGGCCATGCGGCTGGCCCTGGGGGACGGGGGAATCGCGCCGGAGGAAGTCGGCTACATCAACGCGCACGGCACGTCGACCCCCTACAACGACGAGGTCGAGACCGCGGCCATCAAAGCGGTGCTGGGGGAAGAAGCGGCCCGGGCGGCCATCGTGGGCGGCACCAAGTCGATGACCGGCCACACCCTGGGTGCGGCGGGCGCGATCGAATCGGTCATTTCGGTCATGGTGCTGCTGGAGGGCCGGATCCCCCCCACGACCAACTACGAGCACCCCGATCCCGAGTGCGACCTCGACTACGCCACCGACGGCATGGTCGAGAGACCCGTCGAGGCGGCCCTCTCCAACTCGTTTGGTTTCGGAGGGCACAACGTATGTCTGGCCTTCCGGCGCTGGCCCGCCTGAGCGAGCCCTTCCGCGCCTCCCGGGGGTAGCAGTCCGTGAATGAACTCCCCCCGGCATTCGAACGCCGATGCATCCGCGCTGGATCGCTTCGCTCTGCGTTGCCTTTCGGCCCAATAGCGCTGCTATTCGGCCTTCAAGGCGCCTTGCCAGCCCGGCGCCTCGCCGCTCTCGGTGCTCGCGCGGATTCATCCACGGACTGCTCGCCATGAGAGTGGGCACCGGATACGACTCGCACCGCTTCGACCCGGACCGGAAGCTGAAGCTGGGCGGCGTCGAGATCCCCGGGGTTCCGGGTCTGGCCGGCCATTCCGACGGCGACGCCGTGGCCCATGCCGTCACGGACGCCCTGCTCGGAGCCGCTGCCGAAGGCGACATCGGAGGCCACTTTCCCCCGGGAGATCCGCGCTGGCGCGACGCCGACTCCATGGATCTGCTCGGGCGGGTGGTGGCCCTCCTGCGGCAGCGGCGGCTGCGGACCATCAACGTGGACGTGACCGTGATCTGCGAAACACCCCGCATCGGACCGCACGCGGCGGGAATGCGTGCGCGCATCGCTGAAGTGCTCGGGATCGGGTCGGACGCGGTTTCCATAAAGGGGAAGACGAACGAGGGAATGGGCTGGATCGGCGCGGGCGAAGGGATCGCCGTGCACGCCGTGGCGCTCATCGGCGAGGAGGAAACATGGAAGCGACGCTCGACTTCCTCGCGTCACTCCCCGCCGGGCTGACCTACCTGGTGCTGGGGACCGGGGCAGCTCTGGAAAACATCGTGCCTCCGGTTCCCGCCGACACCTTCGTCCTCCTGGGAGGATTTCTCGCCGTGCGGGGTCCGGCCGAGGTGACGCTGGTCTTCGTGGTGACTTGGCTGGCCAACGCCGCCGGGGCCCTGCTGGTCTACGGAGCGGGATACCGGTTCGGCCCGCCTTTCTTCGACAGCCGGTTCGGCCGGCTGCTGCTTCAGCCGGAGCAGCTCGCGCGCGTGCGCCGCTTCTACCGGCGACGGGGCACCGCGGCCATCTTCTTCGCCCGTTTTCTCCCTGGCCTGAGAGCGGTGGTGCCCGCTTTCGCCGGGGTCGCCCGGCTTTCCTTCGCCTCCGTCGCCCTTCCCGTGACCGTCGCCTCCGCCCTGTGGTATGGCGGACTGGTCTGGCTGGGGTCGGTCGCCGGGGAGAACCTCGACACCATCCTCGAGTGGTACGCGACCGCCAACCGTCTCCTGCTGGTCATCGCGACCGCGATCATCGCGGCGATCCTGCTGGCGTGGCTGCACACCCGCGGGCAGGCTTCCGATTCCGGGAAATGACCGCGG
The DNA here is from genome assembly GCA_012267435.1 of Gemmatimonadota bacterium. Classification (GTDB taxonomy): domain Bacteria; phylum Gemmatimonadota; class Gemmatimonadetes; order Longimicrobiales; family Gaopeijiaceae; genus BD2-11. The sequence continues at coordinate 41,782 of JAAXGM010000006.1, read as the reverse complement.
AGCGAGGCGATCAAGTGGCGAGGGCCTTCCGGGAGGAACTATTCGCGGACTACCTGGCTTTCGAGCGAGGGCTCGCCGCGAGCACCATGCAAGCGTACGGGCGCGATGTGGCGCGGCTGATCCGGTACCTGTCGGACCGGGGCATCGTCCGCCCGCGGGAGGTCTCCCGCCTCGAGCTCCGGGATTATGTGTACTCGCTCAAGGACGGGGGCTTGGCGCCGACCTCGATCCGGCGCGCCCTGTCGTCGATGCGGGCGTACTTCGCCTTCCTTCTGGAGGAGGAGGCCATCGAGACGGACCCCACCGAGCAGATCGAGTCGCCGCGCGTCTGGCGAACCCTCCCCGAAGTGCTGAGCATGCGGGAGACGGAACGCCTCCTGGAGGCGCCGGACCCGTCCGATCCGCTGTGTTGGCGCAATCGCGCCGTCCTGGAGCTCTTGTACGCGACCGGCATGCGGGTCTCCGAACTGACGGGGCTTCCCCTGCGGAGCCTCGACCTCGAGGACCGTACTTGCCTAGTGTACGGGAAGGGCGCGAAGGAGCGCATGGTGCCCTTCGGACGCGCCGCCCGGCGTGCGCTGATCCGCTATCTGCGGGACGTGCGGCCGGAGCTGGAGCGGGGCGGGGGCGAGGGGATGGTCTTCCTGAGCGCCAGGGGTCGGCCGCTCACCCGCATGGCGGTGTGGACCGTCGTGCGCAAGGCGCGCGACCGGGCGGGGATCGAGAGACCCGTCTCCCCGCATACCCTCCGCCACAGCTGCGCGACCCATCTGCTGGAGGGAGGCGCCGACTTGGCCGCGGTCCAGGAACTGCTCGGCCATGTCGACATCGCCACTACCGAAATCTACACGCACGTGGACCGGGAATACGTGCACGAGATGCACCGGACCCACCATCCCAGGGGATGACTCCGCGCACCGCGCGAGGGAGCGCTAGCTTCCGCTGCCTACGAGCCTGAAGAGTTCCGCCTGGTTGTCCGCCTCGCGCAGGAGCCGGACCGCTTCGGCCAGGACGGGATCGCGCTGGATACGGAACCGTAGCAGGCGCCCGTCGTCCTCCATGCGCAGAGCCAGAATGATCTCGAGCCGCCAGAGCAGGTAGCTCCGGACCGCGGGATCGTCGAGAGTGGCCTCGGGGACGCCCGCATCGCGCAGATCGGCGATGAACGCCTCGAGGACCTGATCGGTGATCATCGCCTCGGCACCGTCGTTGCCGACCGCCTGCGCGCGGTCGAACCCGATTTCGGCCAGCCTCAGCCCGAAGGGGAATTCGGCGGCCGCGGCTTCCTCCAGAAGCTGGCGCTCGACGACCAGCAGCGTGTCGCCTTCGATCTCAAGGTCCGGGAAAACCCCGCCGCCACCCCTCAGCTCCCGCCCCGCTTCGGTGGTGAAGACCGGAAAGGCGGTGGAGTCCTCGGGCAGCGGCGACCCGTGTGCATCCCGCTGGCGATGCAGCGACCGGCCCAGCGGCGTGTACCACTCCCCGGTGGTCAGCTGCAGCTGCCAGCCCTCCGGGAGCGGTACGACGGACTGCACCACCCCCTTCCCGAAGGTGCGCTCACCCACAACCAGCGCGCGGTCGTGGTCCTGGAGTGCTCCGGACAGGATTTCCCCGGCCGAGGCCGTGAAGCCGTCGACAAGCACCACCAGCGACTTGTCCCCGACGCTCGCCCCATCCCGGGTGTACGCCACGTCCTCGTGCTCGCCGGGCCCGCGGCGCAGGTTGCGGCCGCGGGTGCTGACGATGCGCTCGCCGCGGTCGAGGAAGAGGTCGGTCAGGGTGAGGGACTCGTCGAGGTATCCCCCGGGGTTGCGGCGTAGATCCAGGACGATCCCCTTGGCGTCCGCGAGCAGGGCGAAGGCGGAGTCCATCTCGGCTGTGGAACCGCGAGCCACCCGGTCCAGCTGGATGTAGCCAACCTCCTCGTCCACATACCCGGCGTGGACCGACGAAACATGAATGTTGTCGCGTTCGATGTCGTGGGGAATGGGCGCGGAAAACCCGTCGCGTTCGACCGACACGGTGACCATGGTGCCTGGGGTGCCGCGAATGCGCTCCGAGGCCTCACCGGTGGTCCACTCCGCGGCGCTCTCGCCGTCCACCCCCACGATCACGTCGCCCACTTGGATTCCCACTCGCTCCGCCGGGAACCCGCGGAAGACCGCGGTGACCGTGATGCGGTCGTTCAACTGCTGGATCGCTACCCCGATGCCGGCGTAGTTGCCGGTGGTGGCTTCTTGGAATTCGTCCACCCGGCGCGGGCTGAGCACTTGGCCATAGGGGTCGTTCAGAGCCGCGATCAGCCCCCAAACCGCGCCGCGCCACAACATCGGATCGCCGGGCGCGTCCAGATCGGACTGCCGGATGCTGTCGAAGGCGCTGAGGAAACGCTGGTCGTCCACCGCGCCGCGGCTCGCCGGGACTTCGGTCTCCGCGGGGAGCGGATCCGGGTCCGGGACGGAGTCGGCTGGCTCGACGCGCCGCGCCAACAAGGTCGCCGCCCCCAGCAATCCGTCGAGAGCCCCTCTCCACAGCGTCGAATCCGCGGGAGTGCTCCAGCTGTAGCGCTTGATGACCTCGAACGCGCGCAGGAAGTGCTGGCCATCCAGCATCGCCGAGGCTTCCGTCTCCGGCTGGCCGGTCGATCCCGTGTCCTGGCCCGCGAGGTCCGAGGCCCGGACCGGCAGAAAGAGCAGGAACGCTGCGAGGATGAATCTCGTGCGGGTCATGGCGACTCGTGGGAGGAAATGTCGATGGCTGCAGGGTAGACCCCGGGAGTTACGGACTCGTTCCCGGAGCCGGTTCGGAACCGCATCGGCGTCGTGCGACCAGTTATCGTGCAATCGGGCGGATCACCCGGCAACCACCGGGGCGTTTGGCGGGCCGCGCGGTTATCATACCTTGTCGGGAGACATCCCGCTTGCCGCACCGCGAACCGGAACCCGCTCCCATGACGACGCGCCGCTCATGAGCCCGAGACAGTCGTCCCCGCTCGTCGCGGGACTGGTCCAGATGAAGCCGCGCAAGGGAGACGTGCGCGCGAATCTCGACAGGATAGGCTCGCTTGTGGCCGAAGCCGGGAGCGACCACGACCTCCTCGTCTTCCCGGAGACCTGCCTGACCGGGTACTTCCTGCAGGGGGCGGTCGCGGAACTCGCCTTTGGAGCGGACGAGGTGGCGGACATGCTGGGTGGGGCACCCGATGGCGGGCCGGACCTGGTCGTCGGCTTCTACGAGCGGCATCGCCGCCGGATCCACAACAGCGTCGTCTATTTCTCCGCGCGCGGCGGTCGCTACCAGCCGCTGCACGTCCACCGCAAGATGTTCCTGCCGACCTACGGGCTCTTCGACGAAGCCCGTTTCGTGGAGCCGGGGCGCGAACTGCGTGCCTTCGACACGCCCCTGGGGCGCATGGGGATGCTGATCTGCGAAGACGTCTGGCACTCGCTGACCGCGGCCGTGCTGGCCCTGGACGGCGCCGAGGTCGTCCTGGTTTCGAGCGCCTCGCCAGCGCGGGGGTTCCTCGCTGGAAGCGACCGTCCCGCCAGCATCAGGCGCTGGGATCCGATCCTCGAGGGACCGGCGATGGAACACGGCGTCTTCGTCCTAGTCAGTCAGCTGGTGGGCTCGGAGGGCGGCAAGTTGTTCGCGGGCGGCTCGGTGGCGATCGCGCCCGACGGCACCACCCTGGCGCGCGCTCCGCTGTTCGAGGAGGGCGTGGTGACCGCCGTCCTCGACCGCACGGTGATCGACCGGCACCGCTTCGAGTCGCCGCTGCTCTCCGATCTCGAACAGCAGTTGCCGAATCTGCGCCACGCACTGGCGCGCGCCGGCCGCAGCCGGAGAAGGGAAGCAGCGGCCGCGGCCGCGGCCGCGGATGAGGAGGAGTCCCGGGCAGGCGGCGGAGTTCCCGCGCGCCCTCCCCGGGCCGCGACCCACGGTCCGATGCCGGGCGACGCCTCGATGCTCGACCTGAACCTCGAGCTCACCGAACGCGCCCTGGTGGAGTTCATCCGGGAGGAGATCGTGCGCCGGCGCGGCTTCGAAAAGGTCGTGATCGGCGTGTCGGGAGGCGTCGATTCCGCCGTGTCGCTCTGCCTCGCCACGCGCGCGCTCGGCCCGGAGAACGTCACCGGGCTGCGGCTGCCGTACGCCACCTCGTCACCGGAAAGCCTGGAGCACGCGGCGATGGTGCTGGAGGCGACCGGCACCGTCGGCCGCACCTTGGACATCACGGCTTCGGTGGACGGCTACATCGCGCGCCACGAGCCGGACATCAGCCCGTTGCGCCGCGGAAACCTCGCCGCCCGCTTCCGGGCTCTCACCATCTTCGACCAGTCGGCGCTCCTGAGCGCGCTTCCTCTCGGCACGGGCAACAAGAGCGAGCGGCTGTTCGGCTACTACACCTGGCACGCCGACGACTCGCCCCCGGTCAACCCGCTCGGAGACCTGTTCAAGACCCAGGTGTGGGCGCTCGCGCGCCATCTCGGCGTCCCCTCCGAGATCGTCGAGAAGCCGGCCAGCGCCGACCTCGTGCGGGGCATCCACGATCACGACGAGCTGGGCATCTCCTACCACGACGCCGACCCCATCCTGCACTGGTTCCTGCGGGGCTACTCGCCCTCCGACTTGGTGCGGCGGGGATTCGACGAAGCGCAGGTGGACATCGTCTGGAGCCGTTTGAACGCGACCCACTGGAAGCGCGAGCTGCCGACGGTGGCGGTGCTCTCGTCCACGGCGATCGGGGAATCGTACCTGAGGCCGGTGGACTACTGAGGTCCGCGGGTCACTCGGCAGGGTATCCTCACAACCCGGCCACCTTGCGCCGCAGCGTCTCCAGCAGAGGCACCGGCGTCAGCTCGCCGTCGATGATGGCGGCGAGCTCCTCCTCCCGCCTCCAGTGCGCCTCCAGGCTGGCCAGCTCGAGCTCCAAAAGCCGCCGCTCGGCGTCCTCGCCGGCCGCGATCTCCAAGGCGATGGTGCCCGTGCGCGGCAGATTCCCGAAGCGCGCGCCCTTCTTGACCAGCACCCGGGAGAGGCCGCCGGTGCCCCCCACTTCCTCGATCAGGCGGGTCGCGGAGGCGATCCGCCTCTCGGAGGCTCCCTCGAAGTGATGGTAGGCGAGGACCCGGCGCAGGGTGCGCTCGGCGTCCGGGCCCGTCAGCCGTAGGCTCTCGTCGCTATCCGGGGCCGCCCCGCAGACCGGACAGGCGCGCGACACCACCAGAGGCGTGCCACCCTCGCCGGGACGGATCGTCAGCCCGGCGCGTGCGTCGTAGGAGAGCACCCGCATGACGTATCCGCAGCGGCCGCACTCGCGGCGGCCTCGCCACGCCGCCGCACCAAAGCGCAGCCACCGGGCACCCCGGGTCGTCCAGCGCGGCGCGTGCTCCCAGAGCACCCAGGCGCCCAACAGGCCGATGCCACCGGTCAGCCAGCCACCGATGGCCGCGGCTCCCACGGCCGTGCCCGCGAGAGACACCTGCCTGAACCGCTTCCGGCGGGCACGCAACTCGCGCCCATAGCGCCACCAGGCCTCCTCCCGGCGCCCGCAGCGTCCGACGCGCACGATCTCGAGCGGACCGGCGGCGAGCAGGGCGATGTTGTCGGTGCGGGAAAGCAGGCGCCCCCGGTCGACCGAGACCTTCTCGAGCTCCTCGAGCGCCTCCCATCGGTCGACCAGCGGCACCAGCGACCACCGCTTGCAGGCGCCGCAGATCATCCACAGCCGGCCCCGGTCCGCATCGAAGGCCACGCGTCGTCCGCGCGGCAGATGCTCGAGCGTGTCGTTCTCGGGGAAGGGGGCCTGGCAGACCAGGCAGCGTGTGTACACCGGCGCGACGCTCCGGCGGGAGTCGACATGATCCGGGGGCGGGAAGACGGGGCTTGGCGAATGTCCTCCGGCGCGGCACATTCCCCGCACCCGGAAGCAGCCGGGACACGAGCCGCGCATCGCGGGCAGGAGCCCCGCCACCCGACTTCATCCTACCGAACCTCCGCGCCCGATGATCCTGGTTCTCGACAACTACGACTCGTTCACTTGGAATCTGGTCCAGATGCTGGAGACGCTGGGTGCCGGCACCGAGGTGGTGCGCAACGACGAGTGCACCGTGCGGGAGATCGAGCGGCTGGCTCCCGAGCGCATCGTCATTTCTCCCGGACCCTGCACTCCGAGCGAGGCGGGCATCAGCACGGAGCTTGTGCGGGCCCTGGGTCCGCGGACGCCGATCCTGGGCGTCTGCCTGGGACACCAGGCCATCGGGGAGGCGTTCGGGGGCGCGACCGTCCGAGCCCGGCGCGTCATGCACGGCAAGACCGCACCCATCCGCCACAATGGCTTCGGGGTCTTCCAAGGGCTTCCCTCGCCGATGACCGTCGCCCGCTATCACTCCCTGGTCACGGACCCCGCGGCCCTCCCGCGCGAACTCGAGCCGGTGGCTTGGACCGATCTCCCCGGCGAGGAGGACGAGATTCAGGCCATGCGCCATCGGGCGATGCCCGTCTGGGGGGTTCAGTTCCATCCGGAGTCGTACTTCTCCGACGCGGGCCCGCAGCTGCTTGAGAACTTCCTGCGTCTCTCGCTGTAGCTCTCGCCGTCAACGGGCCCCTCCGGAAGGTCTACGAGATGATCGGCGGCAGCCCCCGTTCCGCCAGCAGACGGTTGAAGTCGGCGATGTCGTCCGCGGCCAATTCCGCCCAGCGTCTCAGGTACTCCTCCAGCTGGAGCCGGTAGATCCCTCCGACCTCGCTCATCGACTCCGTCGGCGGGTCGTCCGAGCCGGCCGAATACCCGGCCAGGCTCGCGATCTTGGCCCACAGCCGGCGGGGCCAGCGGATGGTGTCCTGCCGGGCCGAGCCGCCCGTGAGCCTCAGGTCGAAGAGCTCCATTTCGAGCTCGATGAGGGCCAGCGCGAGCTGCTCTCCCACTTCCGCGATCTCGGCGTAGAGCGGATTCCCGCGCACCCGCTCCTCCAGGTCCGCCAACCCCCGGCGGGTCCATTCGATGCGGTTGATGAGCTCAGCCGTCGAATCGCTCATTTCGCGCAGTTCCAGCTGAAGGGCCAGCTGCGCGCGCATGTCCTCGGCGGACGCCTCAGAGGCCGGATCCCGCAGGATCTCGAGCTCGGCGGTGCGCTCTTCGGCGCCCGCGATGAGCCGCACCCGGTAACGCCCGGGGATGGCGAGCGGGCGCACCGGGCCGCCGTCCGGCGGGGGCCGCCACCCCTCCTGACCCACGCCGCGATGGGAGTGCTCCAGCGGCGGCGTGCGGAGCCGCGGAGTCGCCGAGGCCGTGTGGCGCAGATCCCACATCACCCGGTTCATTCCGGGGCCGAAGTTGCCGGACAGGGTGCGGACCGGCGCTCCGTCCATCGTTTCCACCTCGATGGCGACGGATCCGGCCAGATCCTCGCCTAGATGGAAGTTGATGGAGGCCCCGTAATCGGGGTTCTCCCCGGCGGCCGGGTCGTCCGGCTGGGCATTGCGCGCCTCCCGGGGCAGGAAGCGCCAGGCCGGACGCGGCGCGAACAGATGCACGCCGTTCGCAACCGCCTCCGCGCTCAGCTGCTGCAGCGGGGTGATGTCGTCCAGGATCCAGAATCCCCGCCCGTAGGTGCCCACCACCAGGTCGTTGAAGTGCGGCTGGATTTCCAGCCAGTGCACGGGGGCGTGCGGCAGGTCGCCCTGCAGGGGTGCCCAAGTCACCCCGTCGTCGAACGAGACGTAGAGCGAGTTCTCGGTTCCGAGGTAGAGGAGCCCGGGACGCACCGGATCCTCGCGCACGACGTGGGCGTAGCTGAACACGCTGCGCGGGATGTCGTCGGCGAGCGAGCGCCAGGAGGCCCCGTAATCCTCCGTCTTGTAGACGAAGGGATCGGTGCCGCCCAGCTGGTGGAAGTCGACCGTGATGTACGCCGCCGCCGGGTTGTGGCGGGAGGGCTCGATGTTGCTCACCGTGCCCCACTCGGGAAGCCCGGAGATGTTGCGGGCGACCTCGATCCAGCTCTCCCCGCCGTCGCGCGTCACGTGCACCAGGCCGTCGTTCGAGCCCGCCCAGATGGTGCCGGCCTCGATGGGGGATTCGGCAAGCGCGAAGAGCACCGAGGCGTAGGTGGGGCTCACGTCCTCGGTGGTCAGTCCGCCCGTCTTCTGCATCCGGGTGGTGTCGGCGCGCGTCAGATCCGGGCTGATCACGCTCCAGCCGTGTCCTCCGTCGGTGGTTCGGTGCACGTGCTGGCTGCCGGCGTAGACCACGTTGTTGTCGTGCGGCGAGATGTGGACGGGGAAGGTCCACTGGAAGCGGTAGCGGACGTCGGCGGCCGCCCAGCCCTCGGGGTTGTCGGGCCAGACGCTCACCGTGCGGGTGATCCCGGTGGAGAGCTGGTGGCGTTCGAGGATGCCTTCGTAACACCCCGACCAGACGACGTCGTTGGTCACCGTGTCCGGGATGGCGAATCCGGTCTCGCATCCGCCCACCGACCTCCACGCCCCCACCGGGATCGCGCCTCCGGTCAACGTGTTGGAGGGGCCGCCGGTCGAGGGCCCGTCCTGGCGGTTGCCGTACAGGTTGTAGGGAACCTGGGTGTCGGTGTGGACGTGGTACATCTGGGCGATCGGCAGGAGCGGCCGGTACCAGTCGCGCCCACGGTTGGTGGAGATGCGCACCCCCTGGTCGTTGCCGATGATCATGCGGTCCGGGTCGAGCGGGTCGATCCACATGTCGTGGTTGTCGCCTCCGGAAACGACCTCGAAAGACACGCCTCCGTCCAGCGAGCGCGTGTGCAGCGTGGACATGAAGTGCACCTCGTCGGGGTCGTCGGGCGCGACCGCCATGCGCGAGTAGTACAGGGGCCGCTGCGCCAGCGCGTGATCGGCGTTGACCATCGTCCAGGAGCGCCCGCCGTCGTCGGACCGCCAGAGCGTCCCCTCGTGCTCCTCCAGCTCCTCGTATTCCCGGTTGGAGTTGGTTTCGATGAGCGCGTACACCCGGTCCGGGTCGGACGCGGTCATCGCGAGGCCGATCCGGCCCATGGTGCCGCGGGGCAGCCCGGCGCCCTCCAGCCGCGTCCAGGTGTCGCCCCCGTCGCGGCTGGTCCAAAGCCCGCTTTCCGGGCCTCCGCTCTCGCGCCCCCAGGTCCAGATCCGCATCTGCCAGGTCGCGGCGAAGAGGATGCGCGGGTTGGTGGGATCCATCACCACGTCGATCGCGCCCGAGTTCTCGCCGGAGAAGAGCACCCGCTCCCAGCTCTCCCCGCCGTCGGTGGTGCGGAAGAGCCCCCGTTCCTGCTGCGGTCCGTAGAGGTGGCCCGCCGCGGCGACGTACACGACGTCCGGGTTGTCGGGATGGATGACGATGCGCCCGATCCTGCCCGTCTCGTCGAGCCCCATGTGCCTCCAGGTGCGGCCCGCGTCGGTGGAGCGGTACACGCCGTTGCCGATGGAGACGTTGGAGCGGATGAAGGACTCGCCCGTTCCCGCCCACACCACGTTGGCGTCGGAGGGCGCGATCGCCAGCGCCCCGATCGACTGCGCCGGCTGGTCGTCGAAGATGGGACGCCAGGTGTGCCCGCCGTCCTCGCTCTTGAAGACGCCCCCCGACGCGGCCCCGAGGTAGTAGAGGTTGCGGTTGCCGGGCTCGCCCACCACCGCGCTCACCCGGTTGCCCACGGGGCCCACATGGCGGAAGTCGGCGTCGGCGAAGAAGTCGGTCGGGAGCTCGCCGGGGGCGGTCAGCTGGGCGGCGAGCCCGCCGGCCGCGACGCCGACTGCGAGAAGAGAAAGCACGCAGACGAGAGTGAACAACTGGGTGGGGAAGCTGACGGTCATGGAGGAACGCTCCGAAGGAGGGACTACCGAGGGACGCCACAAAGGTAGGTCGAGGCCTGTCTCGGGCAATGCGTTCCGGGTGGCGTCGGCTGGCGGTCGGCCTTCTGGCCGGCGCGGCCCTGGTCGGACCCCGGCCCTACTCGGGATGAGATATACTTGTCAGTATTTGACAGTAGATACCAGTGAGTCATCAGCAACGCGATCCCCGCGCACTCCTCTTCTGGAGTTAACCCGCCCCGCGCGCTATCTTGCATCCTGTTGGCGGAGGGACCGGGCGTTGAATGAGCGACGTCCGGCGAACCGGATGAAACTGGCGTGAACCGGGAGGCCGTCTCCTCAGCATGACCGAGTGCGCATGAAAGCTCGCGTCCTGGGTATCGTTCCCGCCCGGCTCGCCTCCACACGACTCCCCAACAAACCCCTCTTCCCCATCCTCGGCCGCCCGCTCATCGAGTGGGTCTGGCGCAGGGTCCGGTCCATGCCGGTGCTCGACCATGCGGTCGTGGCGACCGACTCCGAACGGGTGGCGCGGGTCTGCCGCGACCTGGGCGCCCCGGTGGAGATGACCTCGACGGACCATCCCTCCGGCACCGACCGCATCGCCGAGGTGGCGGCGCGCAAGCGCTACCGGGACTACCCGGTGATCGCAAACATCCAGGGGGACGAGCCGCTGCTCGAGGAGCGCCATCTGGCCGCGGCCGTCGAGCTGGTGCGCGGCCGGGGATGGGAGATCGGCACCTGCGCGACCCCGGTGGAGCACTTGGAGGCGTGGAAGGATCCCTCCGTGGTGAAGGTGGCGCGCGCGGCCACGGGCCGGGCGCTCTACTTCTCGCGCGCCGCGATTCCCTACAAGCGGGCGGCGAAGCCGGATGCGGGCGACCTCCTGCGCGAGCCCTATCTGCGCCATATCGGCATTTACGCCTGCGCGCGCGACGCCCTCGAACGGTGGGTGGCGATGGCCCCGACCGCGCTCGAGCGCCTCGAAAAGCTCGAGCAGCTGCGCCCGCTCGAGTCCGGCATCCGCATCGGCGTGGCGGTGGTCGGGTTCGCCCACCCCGGCGTCGACACGCCGACCGATGTGCTCCACACCGAAAGGAGGCTGCGGGAAATGGAGCGGCATTCATCCAGCCTGGTGAGCCGAACATGAGCGGGAAGCGGACAGACCGGACGCGCTACGTCTTCGTCACCGGAGGCGTGGTGTCGTCGCTGGGGAAGGGCATCGCCGCCGCTTCCCTGGGACACATCCTGAAGGCCCGCGGGTTCAGGGTGACCATCCAGAAGTTCGACCCCTACATCAACGTCGATCCGGGCACCCTCTCTCCCTTCCAGCACGGGGAAGTGTTCGTGACCGACGACGGCGCGGAGACCGACCTCGACCTGGGACACTACGAGCGCTTCATCGACGAGTCGCTGTCGCAGGCCAACAACGTCACCACGGGCGGCATCTACCAGTCGGTGATCAACAAGGAGCGGCGGGGCGACTACCTGGGCTCTACCGTGCAGGTCATCCCGCACATCACCGACGAGATCAAGGACGCCATCCGTCGCCTGGCGCCGGAGAACGACGTCATCATCACCGAAATCGGAGGGACGGTGGGCGACATCGAGAGCCTCCCGTTCCTGGAGGCCATCCGCCAGTTCCGCTTGGAGATGGGACGCCCGTGCGTCGCGGTGATCCACCTCACCCTGGTGCCGTTCCTGGCGGCGGCCGGAGAGCTCAAGACCAAGCCGACCCAGCACTCGGTGCGGGAGCTCATGCAGATCGGCATTCCCCCCGATGTCGTGATGTGCCGCACCGAGCGCTCGCTGGATGAAGGCACCCGCCGCAAGATCGCGCTCTTCACCAACGTGCATCCGGACGCGGTGGTGGAGGCGCTCGACCAGGAAACCATTTACGAGGTACCCCTCGAGCTGCACCGGCAGGGGCTGGACGAGGTGGTGCTCGAGCGGCTCGAGCTCCAGGCCCCCTCGACGGATCTGAAGCGCTGGAGGGACGTCGTGGAGCGCATCAAGCGGCCCTCCCGCGGCAAGGTCCGCATCGCGATCGTGGGCAAGTACACGGAACTTGTCGATTCATACAAGTCGATCGAGCAGGCGCTCATCCACGGCGGGGTCGAACACGACGTGGGCGTGGAACTGGACTGGATCTCCAGCGAACGCTACGAGGGCGACCACGATCCCCGGGAGCTGGAGGACTACGACGGGGTTCTGGTTCCCGGCGGTTTCGGAGAACGGGGCGTGCAGGGCATGCTGAACGCCATCCAATGGGCGAGGGAGAGCGGAATGCCGTTCTTCGGCATCTGCCTCGGGCTCCAGTGCGCGGTCATCGAGTTTTCCCGCAACGTCTGCGGGCTCGACGACGCCAATTCCTTCGAGTTCGACCGCTCGACGCCGCATCCGGTCATCTGCCTGATGGACTCGCAGGCCAACGTCACCCGCAAGGGCGGCACCATGCGGCTGGGACAGTGGCCCTGCCGGCTGCTCCCGGAATCCCACGCGGAGCGGATCTACGGCCAGCCGCTCGTCCAGGAACGGCACCGACACCGTTACGAGGTGAACAACGCCTACCGGGATCTGCTCTCCAGGGAGGGTCTGGCGTTCACCGGGCTCTCCCCCGACCGCACCCTGGTCGAGATGATCGAGCTCCCCGGGCATCCCTGGTTCGTCGGCTGCCAGTTCCATCCCGAATTCCTCAGCCGCCCGACGCACGCCCACCCGCTCTTCGGGTCGTTCGTCGAGGCGGCCATCCGTCACGCGGGCATCGCCCCCGTGCCCGAAAGCGGGTTGACCGGGAGCGTGGTGCGCTGAAGGACGCCAGCGGTGTTTGAGAACTTCTTCCTCATCGCCGGACCCTGCGTGCTGGAAGGCGACGACGTGAACCTCGCGGTCGGGGAGGCCTTGGCGTCCCTTTCCGCCCGGCATCGTCTTTCGGTGCTCTTCAAGTCCTCTTTCGACAAGGCCAACCGCTCGAAGCTGGCTTCGGCGAGGGGACCGGGGCTGGAGGAGGGCCTGCAGGCGCTGGAGCGGGTCAAGGCGAACTGCGGCCTCCCGGTGCTCACCGACATCCATGAGCCCTCGCAGGCGGGGCCCGCCGCCGAAGTGGCCGATGTAATGCAGATCCCGGCCTTTCTCTGTCGGCAGACGGACCTGATCACCGCCGCGGGCCGCACCGGCTCGGCGATCAATATCAAGAAGGGACAGTGGATGTCTCCCGAGCAGATGGCGCACGCCGTGCGCAAGGCGCGCGCCGCAGGGGCCGGGGAGGTGGCCGTGACCGAGCGGGGCACCTTCTTCGGCTACGGCGACCAGATCGTCGACATGCGCTCCTTCGCCCGGGTGCGAAGCGCATGCGGCACTCCGGTGGTGTTCGACGGCACGCACTCGGTACAGCGCCAGGGACACGCCGGCGGAGGCACGGGCGGGAACCCCGAGTTCATCGGATGCCTGGTGCGGGCGGCCGTCGCCGCCGGTTGCGACGGGCTCTTCCTCGAAGTGCATCCGGCTCCCGCCACCGCTCCTTCGGATTCCTCCAACATGCTCGAACTCACGGCGCTCGCACCGCTCCTGGAGGATGTTCTCGCCATCCGGCGGGCGCTCTCATGACCGGAATCGACGGGGGATTCCCCGATGAGGCCGCGCGCCGGGTCCGACTCGTCATCTTCGACGTGGACGGGGTGCTCACCGACTCCGGCGTATACATGGGCGAACTGCCGGACGGGTCGCCCGTGGAGCTCAAGCGCTTCGATATCCAGGACGGCCTGGCGATCAAACTCCTCATCGGGACCGGGATGCGGGTGGCGCTGGTGTCGGGCAGAGTCTCGGCGGCGACCGCGCTGCGCGCCCGCGAACTCGGCATCGAGGAATGTCATCAGGTGCCCGGCGCGATGAAGATGCCCGTGGTACGAAACTTGCTCACGCGCAACGGGGTTTCATGGGACGAAGTCGCCATGCTTGCGGACGACCTGCCCGACCTTCCCGTCTTTCGGCGTGTGGGACTGCCGGTGGCGGTCGGGAACGCCACCCCGGAGCTGGTGCGGGACGCGATCTGGCAGACGCGCGCGCAGGGGGGTGGGGGAGCGGTTCGTGAATTCGTGCGCGCCCTGCTGATGGCGCGCGGTGAATGGGAAAACGTGGTCCAGGGTTATTGCGATGCCAGGAGCGATGACGTCCCCGCCGAAGACACGCGCGGCCGGAGCGGCTGACGCGGGCGGGACCCGTACGCATGCGCCGTCGCCGCCCGGGAGAGACGCCGACGCGGCCGCCTCCGCCATCGCCGAAGCGGCCCGGGTGCTCCGCGCGGAGGGCCGCGCGCTCCTCCACCTCGCGGACCGCACCGACCAGGCCTTCGTCGAGGCGGTCGAGACGGTTCTTGCCGCTTCCGGCCGAGTCATCGTCTCGGGGATCGGCAAGAGCGGCATCGTCGCTCGCAAGATCGCGGCCACGCTGACCTCCACCGGCACCTCCGCCTTCTTCCTGCACCCGGTGGAAGGGCTTCACGGGGACCTGGGCATCGTCTCGCGCGAGGACGTCGCGATCCTGGTCTCGAAGAGCGGCGATACCGGGGAGCTCGCCGCGCTCGCCGCGTACCTGCTGCGCTACGGAGTGCCCATCGTGCTGATAACCGGCAATCAGCGCTCGTCGCTGGCCCGGCATGCGACCGCGCTCCTCGACTGCTCGGTGGCCGAGGAGGCCTGTCCCCTGGACTTGGCGCCCACCACCTCCACCACCGCCGCCATGGCCATGGGCGACGCGCTGGCGATCGTCCTCCTGCGGCGGCGGGGCTTCGAGCTCGCGGACTTCGCCCGTCTGCATCCGGGGGGCGCGCTCGGACGCAGGCTCACGCTTCTGGTCGACGACGTGATGGTGGGGGAAGGGTATCCGTCCCTCCTCCAGGACGCACTCGTGCGCGACTGCATCGTGCCGCTCGCGCGCATGCGCGGCACCGTGGCCATCGTTGACGGGCGGGACCGGGTCGTGGGCGTCGTGACCGCGGGCGATCTCACGCGCCTCATGGAGCGCGAACCGGACTTTCTGCATATTCCCATCCGCGCCATCATGAGCCCGGAGCCCAGGCTGGCCCGCCTCGGAACCCTGGCCTCGGCGTCCGCCCGGGAGATGGAGGAGCACGGGGTCATGGCTTTGCCGGTCGTGGACGGAGAGGGCGGGCTGCGCGGCGTCGTGCACCTCCACGACTTGATGAGATCGGGAGTTCTATGATGTTGAAACAAAATAAGATGGCGGTATTGTTGGCATTCGTGGCGATGGCGGCCGCGGGGTGCGAGGAGCAGGTGGCGACGACGCCGCTCCCCGAAGAACTGCGCGCGCTCCAGGCCGATCAGGTCCTCTTCGACATCGTGACCCATGTGACGGTCGATGGCATTCGGGAGGCCCGCATCCAGGCCGACACCGCCTACATCTGGCAGGACTCGACGTCCGTGGCGCTGCGCACGTTGAACCTGATCATGTACGACGAAGGCGGAGAGGAGCGGGCGCGCGTGACCTCCCGGACCGGGCTGATGAACGAGGACACCCAGCACATGGTCGCGCGCGGCGACGCCGTTCTCGTAATGGCGGACCGGCGCATCGAGAGCGCGGAGATCCACTACGAGCCCCAGCGGGACCGCATCTGGAGCGACTCGGCCACGGTCATGACGATGACGGACGGAGGCCGGGTGGTCGAGGGATCCGCGTTCCTGTCCGACGCCAATTTCGAGAGCATCTTCATCCAGAACCAGCGAACGCGGAGCGGCGGAGGGCCCTGAATTGCGCCCGTCCCCGGTTCTGGCGGCCCTGGTGGCGGGCTTGGCCCTGTGCCTGGCGACGGGCGTCGCGGCTCAGGGCAACTGCGACCTGCTCCAGTCCCGCTCATCCACCGTGCAGCTGACGAGGGACGGTTTCTTCAACTTCATCTCCGATCCCGTGTTCGGCTGCGAAGGGGGTGTCATCATCCGCGCGGACAGCGCCGTGCTCGATGACGTCTCGGGCCACACCCGCTTCGTCGGCAACTTCGAGTACCGCGACTCGACGGCGTTCATGACCGCGGACCGCGCCGACCACTTCACCTCCGAGGGCCGGCTGATCGGAGTCGGCAACGTCCACATCATCGATGGGACCTCGGGCGCCACCTTCACGGGCGACAGTACCGTTCTCGTCGGCTCCAGCTCCCGGCGCGAGGACGGGGAGATGACCATCCTCGGCCTGAACGGGCGCCGCGCGCACGCGGTCATCCTGGTATCGCCGCAGGCGGCCCCGCCGGATTCACCCGAAGCCCCGCCGGATTCCGCAGCGACGGAGAACGATCCGACCGGGGTCGCGGATTCGACCGAAGCTCCGCCGGATTCCGCGGCAACGGAGCGCGATCCCGCTGAAGCCGCCGATCCGACCGAACGTCCATCCGACACAGTAGCGGCCGCAGGTGACTCGGCGACCGCAGGTGACTCGGCGGCCGCCGGGGATACTACCGGCGCGGCAGCCGCAGTTGCCGCCGAAAACCGAGAGGATTCCGCCGCTCCAACCGACTCGGCGGCCGCCGGGACCGACGAGGAAGTGGGTCCGGACGGGGAAGTGGCTCCGGACCCCGAACCATCACCCCCGGACACCACGCCCGTGCCCTACGACATCGATGCCGAGCGCATCTACCTGAGCGGCGCGGACTACATGCTGGCCACCGGCAACGCGGAGCTCCACAACGATGAGTTTCGCGCGCTCGCCGATTCCATCGAGTACCGGGAAACCACCGGCAAGCTCTTTCTGCGGGGGTCGGCGCCGCGCGTTTTCGGATACGGCGCCGAATACGTGCTGAGCGGCGACGAGGTGGACCTGGACATGGACGGCAACCAGGTCGCGGCGCGAGGTGACGCCGCACTCTCCGGGAGCGAGATCGACCTGACCGCGCCCGAAATCCGGGTGTTGATGCGGGACGGCGTGCTTGACCGCATCGTGGCCATGAACGAACGGCCCCCGGAGACGGAGCTTCCCGGGCCGCCGGACGAAGGCGACAGCCCACCCGGGGATTCCGCGGCAGCGGCCGTGGACGCCGACCTCCGAGCCGAGTCCGCCGAACTGGCGCTGGGCGAAGCGATCCCACTCGGCGAGGAACCGGCCCCCGGAGACGCGGACGCCCTGCGCGACACGTCGGGCGAGAACGGAGACTCGGCTGCGGTGCTTCCTCCGGCCCGGCCCCGCGCCCTGGCCGAGACGTTCGAGCTGGAGGGGGATTCCATCGACGTCCTGGCTCCCAACGAAGCGCTCGAGCGCGTGGTCGCCGTGGGCGATGCGCGCGGAGAGTCGCTCGCGCGCGATTCCCTCAACACCGAGGACACGCCGGAGATCGCGCGCTCGGACTGGGTCTCCGGCGACACGATTATCGCGGTCTTTCAGCCCGTCGCCGCCGACACGTCGGCTGAAGCCGGCGCCGAACCGGCCGCGGGCGAGGCGTCCGGCGGCTACCAGCTCGATCGGCTGGTGGCTCGTGGCGAGGCGGCGAGCCTCTACCGCATGACTCCCTCCGGCGGGGGCGGGGCAGAGGAAGGAGAGGGGGCGGGAGAAGGGGAAGAAGACGTCGTCGCCGAGCCCCCGCGGCAGGCCGCGGCAGAGGAGGAAGCCGAGGGGCAAGTCGCGGAAGAAGCTGTCGCCGAGGACGATGTCTCCGGGGAGCCCACGGAGGAAACCGCAACGGAGGCAGACCCCGGCGCGCCGGAACCCACGGGAGAGGCCGGGGGAGAAGAAGCGACCGCGCAGCCGGAGCCGGACAACCGGCTCGCCCTTCACTACGTCCGGGGAGACCTGATCACTATCTTCATGCAGGACGGCGAAGTGACCTCGGTCATCGTGGAAGGCAACGCCCAGGGCGTACAGCTCGAACCCCTAGCACCCCCGCCCGCCGACACCACCGCGACACCCGACACGACCGCGGCGCCCCCTGCCACACGGAGATGAAATGACGCTGGAACGCTTTCTGGAACTCATGCGGGAACTCGAGCCGCACGATGTCTCGGTGGCGGTCGCGGTTCTGGAACTGATCCGGGGCGCGGACGAATCGGGATCCGTGGGCCGGGACGACTGGGTGTCGTCGGTGCGCCGCCAGTACGAAGAGCTCGAACTTCATCTGAAGGCATCCTGGCGCGAGCGCGGCGGAGAGCTCGGCGGCTACTTGGAGGAACAGGTGATCGGGCGACTGGAGGCCATCGGCATCGCCGGGCGCGATCCCCGCGAAGACGGCTGGGAGCGTCTGGCCTTCGAAGCCGAGCTGTGGGAGGAGATGGCCGTCGACCGCGATTCGCTGGTCGAGAACATCGAGGCGCTGGCGGTGGTCCTGCAGCACAAGTTCGGCGTCCTGGCCAGCGAGTCCGCGGACAACGGCGCCTCGGTGCCGGCGAGCCGGCTGGTCGCGACCGGGCTGACCAAGAGCTACGGCGGACGCAAGGTCGTGAACGAGGTCGACATCGCCGTGGAGCAGGGCGAGATCGTCGGGCTGCTCGGACCGAACGGAGCCGGCAAGACCACGACCTTCTACATGATGGTCGGGCTGATCTCGCCCCAGGCCGGAGATGTTCGGCTGGACGACCGGGTGCTGACCGGCATTCCAATGTACAGGCGCGCTCGCCTCGGGGTCGGCTACCTCGCCCAGGAACCTTCCGTCTTCCGGCGTCTGACCGTCGAGCAGAATGTACTGGCGATCTTGGAGACCCTCCCGCTGCCGAAGGCCGAGCGCGGACAGCGCCTCGACGAGCTGCTGTCGGAACTCTCCATCGGCCACCTTCGCCACTCGAAGGCCTTTTCGCTCTCCGGCGGGGAACGGCGCCGGCTGGAGATTACCCGGGCGCTCGTCCAGCGTCCCAAGTTCATGCTCCTCGACGAACCCTTCGCCGGAATCGATCCCATCGCCGTCAACGACATCCAGCAGATCGTGGCCGGGCTGCGCCACCGCGGCATCGGGGTCATCATCTCGGACCATAGCGTGGAGCAGACGCTGGAGATCGTCGACCGCGCCTACATCATGCACGAGGGCCGCATCCGGGTCGTCGGCACCGTCTCCGAACTGGTCTGGAACGACGAAGTCGCCGAGATCTACCTCGGTCCCGTCCTGACCGATCGCATGCGCAAGCGCTTCAATCCTCCCGTGGCGGCATGAGCGGTCTCGGCGCGCGGCTCATCCAGAGCCCGGAGCTCAGGCAGGAGATGAAGATCAACCCGCGCCTGTACCAGGCGATGGAGCTGCTTCATCTTCCGCTGCTCGACCTTCAGCAGCGTCTGAAGCAGGAGATGGCGGAAAACCCGTTCCTGGAGGTGGTCGAGGGCGACACCGAGCAGGAGGTGGAACTCAACCAGGACGGCGTGGACGAAGACGGGGACGAGGTCGACTGGGAATCCATCCTGCTCGATGGGTTCGACGCCGGCGGACGCCGCGCCCAATACGAACCCCGTGACTTCGACTTCCCCACGCCGTCCAGAGCTCCCGACCTCCGCGATCATCTCGAGAACCAGACTCGGTTGCTGACGCTCTCCGGCCGCGAGCAGAGGATCGCGCAGGAGATCATCGGCAACATCGACGACGACGGCCTCCTGCGCTGTCCGCTGGAAACCATCGCCGAAGACCTCAACAGCTGGCTCGATGACGTGCGGGACCTCGCCCTCGATGCCGCCGGGGACGAATCTCCGGAGGAGCTGGCCAGGATGCTCGCCCCCTTCGGCGTGGGTGAAGTGGAGGCGATGCTCGAGATCGTGCAGGACATGGATCCCCCGGGCGTGGGCGCACGCGATCTGCGCGAATGCCTCCTCATCCAGCTGCGCGAATCGGGTGAGGAGAATGAACTCATCCAGACCATGGTCGACGAGCACTTCGACGACCTCGTGGCCCACCGCTGGGCCAACATCGCCCGCGCCCTCGGCGTAGCGCCCCGGGTGGTGCAGGATACCGCCGATCGGCTCGCCAAGCTGGATCCGAAACCGGGACTCAGGTACTCGCCCGAACCCGAGCACTACATCGTCCCGGATCTGATCGTGGAGAAGATCTCCGGCGAGTACATGGTGTTCGCCAACGACACCAGCATGCCTCAGCTGAGGCTGGCGCGCTCGTACCGGGAAGTCGCCCGCGACAAGCGCCTGTTCCAGGGAGAAAACAAGACGTTCATCAAGGACAAACTGAATTCCGCCAGCTGGATGATCCAAGCCATCGAACAGCGACGCCAGACGATGCTCAAGGTGATGCAGTACATCGTCGAACGGCAGCGCGGCTTTTTCGAAAACGGGGTTCAGCATCTGCGCCCGCTCACCCTGCGCGAGGTGGCCGACCATATCGAGATGCACGAATCGACCGTGTCGCGCGTGACCAACGAGAAGTTCGTCCAGACGCCGCGCGGCGTCTTCAGCCTCAAGTACTTCTTCTCGAGCGGGCTCTCAACCACCAGCGGCACCGACATTTCCGCTCGCGGAGTCAAGGCGAAGATGGAGGCGCTCATCTCCGGGGAGGACATTCACAGGCCCCTCACCGACATGGCCCTGGTCAAGCTGCTGCGCGCCGACGGCGTGAAGATCGCGCGCCGGACGGTCGCCAAGTATCGCGACCAGCTCGGCATCCTCCCGGCGCGCATGCGCAAGCGCCTGTGAGCGGGTCGTCCCGCGTCGGCCGCGCCGATGCAATCCATCCCCGCCACAGCTGGCGCCGGGGATGACGCGGCCGCGCGTCCTGCTCGTGATCGGCACCCGGCCGGAGGCGATCAAGATGGCCCCCGTGGCGGAGGCGCTGTGCGAACGCGATGACATGGTGGAGAGTGCGGTCGCCTTGACAGGGCAGCACACCGACATGGTCGACCAGGCACTGGCAGCCTTCTCCATCACCCCAGATTTCGATCTGGACATCATGAAGTCCGGGCAGACCCTCTACGACGTCGGCCGGGGCTGTATGGAAGGACTAAGGGACATGATCCGCAACTTCGAGCCGGCCATGATGCTGGTTCAGGGCGACACGGCCAGCGTCTTCTTCGGCTCGCTCGTGGGTTTCTTCGAGCGCATCCAGGTGGGGCATGTGGAAGCCGGATTGCGCAGTCGCAACCGATGGGCCCCGTACCCGGAGGAGCTGTTCCGGCACATGACCGACACGCTTGCCGAGCTTCACTTCGCGCCGACCGCGCTAGCGCGGCAAAACCTGCTGGACGAAGGGGTCTCCGAAGATTCGATTCACGTTACAGGCAATACCGTCGTCGATGCTCTCCTGCGGCTGGCCCGCCAAGAAGCGGACATCGAAGACGGGGTGCTGGCCGAACTTCTGGCGGGAGGTGGCTCCCTGGTGCTGCTCACCGCCCATCGGCGTGAGTCGTTCGGACAACCTTTGTGTCGAGTCTTTTGCGCCGTCCGCGAGATTGCAAATCGATGTCCGGATGTCGAGGTCATCTATCCCGTTCACCCCAATCCGCATGTCGTTCGCCCGGCGCGCGAGCATCTCGCCGACCATCCTCGCGTTCATCTGACGGATCCGCTGACGTACCCGGATCTCCTTCGGGTGCTCGCGAGGGCAAGCCTCGTGCTCACCGACTCCGGCGGAATCCAGGAGGAAGCGCCCACCTTCGGCACGCCCGTCCTCGTGCTGCGAGAGGTGACCGAGCGCCCGGAAGGCGTGGCAGCGGGAGTTGCCAGACTTGTGGGAACCGACCGCGACCGCATCGTCGGCGAGGCCTTGGCCGCGCTTGCCGATGGGAATGGGGAGGGGGACCGGCAAGGAAGTTTCGCCAACCCCTACGGCGATGGCGACGCGGCGGCGCGCATCGCCGACATCGTGGTGCACCGGCTCACCGGCGTCCCACGCCAGACTCGTGACTGGCTTCCAGAAGCGCCATGAACATCCTGATGCACTGCATCTACTTCCCACCGGAAGTCGGCGGGCTGGAGAGCCATGTCTTCAACCTGTGCCGAGGCTTGGTGGCCCGGGGACATCGGGTGGATGTGGTCACTTCGCGGTCCCAGCCGAATATTCCCCGTGAGCAGTTCATGGCAGATATCCACGTCTCGAGGACATGGCTTCCGGGACGCAACCCGGGCGGGTGGTTCCTGCACTCGATGTGCTCGACGCCGCGGACCACCCGGGCGAGCGTCCGGGCGGACGTGGTGCACGCCCAAGCCATCGCCTCCATCCCTCCGGCCTGGATTGCCGGCCGGATCCGCGGCCGGCCATTGGTTACGACACTGCACACTTCCCATTTCCTCCGGCTGGCGGGGAAGGCGCAGTGGCGGCCGGGCCTCCGCGCTCTCTTGCGCGCATCCGACCATACCTTCGCCACCAGCGTCGAGATCGCCGATGTCGCCAACGGGTTGCTCCCGGGTCTGTCCACCGAGCCGGTGACCAACGGGGTGGACACATCGGTCTTTCGCCGCTGCGAACCGTCGCTTCCGCCCGTGTCCGGGCCTCTACTGGTCGTGCCGCGCCGTCTGTTTCCCAAGAACGGAGTGCGGTTTTTCGTTCAGGCAATGCCCGAAATCACCTCAGAGGTTCCCGGAGTGGAGGCGATTCTGGTAGGCGACGGACCGGAGCGAGAGGCGCTGGAGAGCCTGAGCGCGCAGTTGGGCGTAGCGGACCGGATCCGCTTTCTTGGCGCACGCCCCAATTCCGAGATACCCGGCATTCTCTCTTCCGCCGCAGCGGCGGTCATTCCCTCACTGATGGAGGCGACTTCGATCGCGGCGTTGGAGGCCATGGCGTGCGAACTCCCGGTGGCAGCCTCCCGGGTCGGAGGATTGCCTGAGATCGTGGACGAATCGGTGGGAACCTTATTCGAATCAGGGGATCCCGCCGATCTTGCCAAGCGGCTCGTCACCCTCCTGCGCCGCGCCGATCTGACGGCGATGGGGTGCCGGGCTCGCGAGCGCGTCGTCACCCGTTGGAGCAACGACCTCCTCGTTGAAAGGCACCTGGAGGTCTACCGGACCCTGCGGGCAGGGGAACGGGCGGCTCGGCCGTGAAGACCGGTTGCTCATCAACGATTCGGGGTGGCTGTGCGCATCCGTGGATCAAGAAGGCATAAAAGCTATGGCAATTTTCCCGTCGTCGTCAGCGGAGATTCCGTCGGCGAACGTGCCTACTTCATCTGCGTTCGAGGGACGCCAGAGGTGAGGTGCTTTTGTGCGGCTGGACGGGGGCAGTGAAAGCAACGACCTGGCAGTTTGACGGCATTTGGAGGTCTGCCGGGCCCTGAGAGCAGGGAGAGAACGATCCGTGCCTGACGATCATCGATTGCTGGTCCTGATCCCGACCTACAACGAGCGGGAGAACCTCCCCAGGATCGTGCCCCTGGTTCTGGAGCAGCATCCAGGCATCGAGATCCTGGTCATCGACGACGGGTCCCCGGATGGCACCGGGCAGCTGGCCGATGACATGGCCGCCGGCGAACCCCGCATCCACGTCCTTCATCGAACCGAAAAGCTCGGCCTTGGTCCCGCGTACCTAGCGGGGTTCAAATGGGGTCTCGCCCGCGGATACCCGCTGCTCTGCGAGATGGACGCCGATCTGTCCCATTCGCCGGAGATGCTGCCTGCGTTCATGGAGCAGACCCGGCACGCGGATGTCGTCATCGGTTCCCGCTACCTCCGCGGCCGGGTCACCGTGGTCGACTGGCCCATGAGCCGGCTACTGATCAGCTACTTCGGCTGCTGGTACGCGCGCACCATCACCGGTCTTCCGGTCGCCGACGCCACCGGTGGGTTCAACTGCTGGCGCAGGGAAGTGCTGGAAGCCATCGACCTCGATCGAATCGTCTCCAACGGATACGCCTTTCAGATCGAGTTGAAGTTCCGCGCGGCGCGCAAGGGTTTTCGCCTGGTCGAGGTTCCGATCGTCTTCACGGAGCGCGATTCCGGCGAGTCGAAGATGTCGGGGAAGATCGTTCGGGAAGCGGTCTGGCGCGTGTGGATGCTCCGCATGCTCGACCTGTTCGGGCGGCTGTGAAGCCACCCAATCAGAAAACTGACTGACCGTAACTGGCCGTTCCCATCGGCGCCTCAAGCTGATGCCATCAGAAATCGCGACGGCGGCCATCAGAATTTCGACCGCCGACATCAGGGGATATTCACCGCCACGGAATTCCGAGAGTGGGGTGGCGAGATTCCGTGACTATACGTAATACATATTATGCGCAGTTTGGGGAAATCCTTGGGACCCTCAGCAGGTGCTCGGCGTTGGCTCGACTTCACCGAAGCGACAGGTGTCCCGAAAGGGTCCGTCATGACGCCCTCGCTCCCCCGCCCCGGTCGTTCCGCTTGTTGCGGGGCAGCCGCAGAACCGGGACATTTTCCATGCCGACAACCGGGACATTTTCCGTGCCGATTGACACCAGCTCCGGATGGCCATGAGATGTTGGAACGATTTCCGGCGCGAGCCGAGACCTTCAACCAGGGCTTTTCCAGTGAAGGCAATACCGCACGAACAGAGTCGAAGGAACAGTGCCCGGTGGAGGCGGAAGGTGCGAATGATCGCAGCTGCGGACGTCATGGTCTCAGCTTGGGTGTTGGCCGCCGCGGTCGCGTGGCCCGCAGCCGCACAGCGACCGGATGCCGAACCCGAAGATGACTTATCCGGTTCGCGGGTCTACCTGGACGAAACCGCGCGGTACCTCATGGAGGGAGTGCGCGACGCCCGCGATTCCGCCCTGTCGGAGATCGAGTCGTACACCGCCCTGGTGAGGGAGCGCAGGTCCGTCGAGGCATCGTTGCTGGTGCGTGACCGGCCCGTTCTGCGTTTCGAGTCGGCCACCCGCGTCCGCTGGTCCAAGGATGGTCCCACCGTCCTGCGCGTGCTCGGATCCCGGATGGCACTCGGCGGCCAGCGCCTGAAGTCCCGTCAGCCCGAAGGGATCGCGGCACGCTTCGCCGCCGATCCACTGCTCGACCCCTTCGGTCTCTTCATCGTCTCTGGATTCGGCTCCGAATCCCGGAAATCCTGGTTTGTACCTTCGGTGACCCCTCTCGACGATGACGCGGAGCGATTCTACCAGTTCCGTTCCGGAGACACGATTTCGGTCAGCCTCGCCGACGGCAGGTCGGTACAGGCGGTCGGCGTCACCGCCAGCCCGCGATTCCGCGACCTCGGGCTGGTCTTCGCCGTGATGTGGATTGAGCCCGAAACGTTCGGCGTGGTCCGCGCGATCTATCGTCCGGCAAAGCCCATGGAATCGGAGATGAGCTTTCGCCTTGGACGCGACTGGGACGGGGGCGTCGGACTTGTGGTTGCGGGCGGTGCGGTGGAGGGTGTAAGGGCGCGGCCATCCCCGGAACCCTCTCTCATCGACCGGATCGTGAACTACGGCTACGAGGCATTGACTCCCCGGATGGAAGTGGGGGTGTCGGTGGTTGTGGACTATACGCTTTGGAACTTCCGCTACTGGCTTCCCAGAAGAGCCGGTTTCGCGCGCTACGGCCATGCCGGAGACGAGTTGGACGCCGAATACTCGGGGGTGGTCACGGTCCAAGAGCTTCACGACTGGGACTTCGAGATCGAGGAAGTGTCGACGTACGACGCGACGGCTGCGGGCCCGGGACCCACGGCGGAGGAATTGGTGCGCGCATGGCGCGAGGAGGGAGACACGGTCGAGGTCAACGACGCGTCGGAACCCGACTCCGGCACGGTGGTCATCACGCCCCGCGACTGGCGGGCGCTCGCCGCGAGCGACCTGCTCCCGCCGTCAATCTGGGAGGAGCGGGAGATCGGAGTCTACGCGGGCGAACTCGAGGAAACCGGAAGGCTTCTCGACTCCATCGGCATCGCCGGAGCTCCTGCCGATACGGATAGTGCGCGGATTGATCGGGGGACTGGCCCATGGTCCTTCGACCCGCCGTTTCTGGCCCCCGACCTGCTTCGGTACAATCCGGTCGAAGGCCTGTCGGCGGGCACCCGTCTGCTCCGCGGCTTCCCATGGGGATGGGGTGCGCTGACGGTGCGCGCGGCGACGCGGCGAGCCGAACCCAACATCGACTTCTCCCTCGAGCACGGTAGATCGAGCCCCCGCGTGCGGTTCTCCCTGTACCACACGCTGCGGGAAGCCGGAGGCGGGGTGGCCGGACGGCGTCCAGAACGCCTCGAACCAGGAGCGGATTCCTCGTGGTACTACGTGGCGCGGGGCGCGGCTCTTCAACTCCTCCCCTCGAGAGACGAACGTTTCTGGACGTCGCTGCGGCTGTTCTCCGAGAAGACGACAACGCTCCACGGCGATACGCGGACGCGGACCGGAGCGGACGTGTACTGGAGGCCGTGGTGGGGCGGGTTCACCGGGCGTCGCGTGAACGGGGGTGCCGACGTCTCGCTACATGGCATGTTCGGCGACTTCCCCAGCGTTCGCTTTTCCGTCATGGGTGGTCTGGTGATCCCGCTGCCGGCCGGTCTGTCGGCGGCGCTGGAGGCTGGCGGCGCGAACATCTGGGGAGACCCCGCGCCGGAAGAGGTATGGCGACTGGGAGGATCGGGCGACTGGCTGCGGGGCTATCCCTTCGTCGTGCTGCGCGGGAGCCAAGTGTGGAGAAGCCGCGCCGAGCTGCAACGCAAGATCAGCCTGTTGGCCGTTTCCGTCTTCCACGACTGGGCGTCGGTCGATGGCAGCAGCCTTCAGTCGGCGGGAGTAGGGATCTCCATCTTCAACGGGCTCTTGCGCGCGGACCTTGGCAGACCCCTGTCACCATGGCACCAGACCGACGGGGCCGGGCCACACGCTCCGGGATGGCAGGGACACCTGCGGGCCTTTGCACCGTTCTGAACGCAATCCCTGGGGCAAGGGCGGCCTGTGGGGACATCGCCGCCTGTTTCCCGTCGTCAGCCCGGGCAAGACGCTCGAAGGCACCCGCGTCCGGATGCCGCGTCTCGACCTAGCTGCTAGTCGGTGGCTAGCCGAGTCGGACTCTGGAGTTCAACCTCCGGACGACATCCGACGAGCGCGCATCTCGGCTAGGCGCATCTCGATGACGCCGCGGCCGGGGTCGGCCGCGTCCAGCTCGTCCAACAGATCGCCCAACAGAGCCTCCGCCTCGACGTAGCGACTCTGCGCCGCGCGCACGCGGGCCGCGTCGGAGAGGGCGTTGCGCAGCTGAAAGCCCAGGTCGGTCTCGCCGGCGATATCGAGATAGGTCGCCACCGCTTCGTCCCAAAGGCCCTGCTGCTCGTACGCGGCGCCCAGAAGGAAGCCAGCCTGCAGCGCCACCGGTTCCCCGAGGCGGCCGCGGAGCGGCTGCAGCGCGTCGATGGCACCTTGGGCATTCCCGTTCTCGAGATGGACCTGACCCAGGAGAAGCCTGGCTTCGGCCGTACTTGCGGCGTCCTCGAAGCGTTCCAGGAACCGGTTCAGCTCGGCGAGGGTCTCTTCGGTGGTGACCACCCCCACGACCTGATGAATCTGCTCGAGTTCGAGAGCGCTCTGGTTCTCACGCGTCTCGCTGAAATTGAAGTAGTAGACGGTGGCGCCGATGGCGAGGGCGACCACGATGCCCGCGAAGATCAGGGTCTGGGCGTTGTCCTGGGCCCAGACGGTGAGTTCGAGGATCCTGCTCGTAAAGAGGTCGTCCTCGTCGGGCGCGCTGGAGGCCGGCCCTCCCAGGCCCGGACGTCGGGAATACTTGGACATGAAGCGAATGTGTGGCTGGTGCGGGAATCCGTCGCGTTCATCCATGGCTCGCACAGATTCGCCACAAGCCCGGGAACGCCGCGCAAAAACCTAATCTTTGCGCTGCGTTCGGGTCAACGGGAACGGAACGGCCAGAGGATCACTTCGCAGCAGGTAAGAGCGACACCCTCGTCACACTACCGGCGCGGATGACACCGGGTGCTACCGCTCCGTGCCCGGCGGCCTCAGTTCGTTCCATCGCTCGATGAAACGCCACAGCCGCGTCCACGAAGGACTCGGTCATGATCCGGCCCCGTTCGACGCTCGCCTTGGGACGGGCAGGGCTTCCTGCCAAGGCCACGATCCGGGTCCCCTCATACGATGCGCCGCTCACCACGCCGGATGTCGGGTCGAACCAGTGGTGGACGACCGTGGGCGTGGTTGCGGCGGACCTTCACCCTCCCGGGTGCTCACTCGAAGTCGAAGGCGCATCGTATGAGGAAGTCGCGGAGTTTACCGTGTGTCATGCAGGGCCGCGGGCGGACGAGAACTGCGACGACGAGATCCAATATGAGTGGCGGCAGGAGGACGACGGGCTGCACCTTGCAGCGATACACATCCACTGCACTCACCAGCTATCCGGCTAGGCTGGCAGCGACGGCACCTAGGAGCTCGCGGCCCCCCACGTGCCCGAGCGGGCGTGTGGCCGGAGCGCCGGATGGAGCGCCAGCACCGCGCCCACCAGGAACATCGGCATGACGCCGAGCGCGGCCTGCCCAGGCCCCACCACGTCTCCAAGGGCACCCACGAACCCCACTCCCAGCGCGCCCGCGCCCCACGCCAGCCCCATCACGATCCCGGAGCCGATGCTGGCCCCCGTGGGAAGGATCTCCTGGGCGATGACCACCGTCGGCGGGAGCACCGCCATGTTGAGCAGCCCCGCGAAGCCCAGGGCCGTGAAGGCGGCGACACCCCCTGGTGGCAGGTAGACCGCCAGGAAGTGCGCGGGGGCGGCAAGCACGCAGATCCCCGCCAGCAGGCGGGTGCGGTCGATCCGATCGGTCAGCAGGCCCGCGAAGATGGTCCCGCCCGCCTGAAGTGCCAGGTAGACGCTTAGCGAAGCCGCCCCGAGGGTCTCCGAGCCGCCAGCCTGGTCGACCACGATGGGGTACAGGGTCAGGAGGGTGCGCTGGACAAACGCCCCGAGCGCGCTGATGCCGAAGACCAGACCAAGCGGACCCGCCAGCGCGCGCAGCACCTGTCGCGGCGAGGGCGGCGGCACGGGCACGCGGCCTCGCACCGGGCGAGGCAGAAGCGCCAAGGTCGCGAACCCGATGAGGATGCCGGGAAACATCGCCACCCAGAGGCCCTCCAAGGTGAAGACACCGACGATGGCCACCGCGGTGACCGGTCCGAGCGCGAAACCCAGGTGTCCGCCAAACGAGAAGATGGACACGCGCAGACCGCTCCCCTTCCCCTCCGAGACACGACCGGCGAGGGACACCGCCGGCGGATGGAAGAAGGCGCTCCCGAGCCCGCCCAGCGCGAGCAGCGCGACCAGCACCCCGAAGCTCGGCGCGAGTCCGATGAGGCTGAGGAAGATGCCGGAGACGATGGGCCCGAGCGCCACCAGCCAGCGCCGGCCCGCGCGGTCGGCGAAGTATCCCATGACCGGCTGAGGGAGAGACGACGCCAGGGAGAGGATCACGCTCAGCACGGCCGCGGCCGCGATGGACAGACCCAGCTTGTCCATCAGACGCGGCAGCAGCGGGTGCAGGAAGGCGACGTAGGCGTCGTTCGCCAGGTGGGCCACGGTCAGCGTAATCGCGACCGTGAGCGGGCTCCGACGGCTCGCGGGCCACCGGGACGGGGCCGGGGTGGAGGCTGGCATTGGAATCGTCAGTCCACTCCCGCGACCCGGCTTCGCCGCACCATGAGCACGACATCGCGCCAGCGGCCGTCATGAAACCGGCCCAAGCGCTCGTGGGTGCCGAGGATGCGGAACCCGCACCGCTCGAAGATCCGGATCGAAGCCCCGTTCTCCGGGAAGATGCCCGCTTCGAGAGTCCAGATGCCCAACGCTTCGGTGTCGGCGACGAGCTCGCGCAGTAGCGCGCCGCCCACGCCTTGGCCCCGGACCGATTCCGCAATGTAGATCGTCACCTCCCGTACGCCGTCGTAGACGCAGCGGTCCGATAGCGGGCTGAGCGCGGCAAAACCAACGGTCCGCCCGTCCATCTCCGCGACGATCCGGCAATCGGGGCTGCGGTCCGCGTTCCATGAGTCCCAGGTCGGGACCTCGGTCTCGAAGGTGGCGTCGCCGGATTCGATTCCCTGCCGGTAGATCTCGGCCACCTCCGGCCAATCCGCCGGCGCCAGGGGACGAAAGCCGATCCGCACGGAAGCGGGGCGCGTCACGGGAAACAACCCAGAGGTGCGTTGGGCATCGAGCTCTCCGCAGGTTGACGAGCGCCAGCCGCGGCCATCGCGGGCGCCAAGAACCTAAGCCCACCGGCGGAATCGACCAACCTGCGCCAACCACGCGCTCTGGCGCCCCTCTCGGAGTCGGCAGACATTAGGTAGTGCGGGCGGGAAGCGGCGCGGCGCCCGCGTGCCGGGGGTTCGTGGTAGCGGAGGAACCCGTTCAGGACACGGGAGAGAGCATCATGAGTAGCAACATGGTCGGGCAAGACGGGAACCAGATTCGCGACCCGGCTACGCCCACCGGAACAGCCCGGGGTCCGGTCACCACTGAGCGCATCTTCCGCGATGGCGTCTATCCCTACCGCGACAAGATGAAGCGAAAGGCATACGAGCGGCACAAGGCCGGCCTCCAGGTCGAGCTGCTGAAGGTCCAGCGCTGGGTCAGGCGCTCCGGGAGAAAGGTGGTCATCCTGTTCGAGGGCCGGGACGCCGCGGGCAAGGGCGGCACCATCAAGCGGTTCATGGAGCATCTGAATCCGCGTGGCGCGCGCGTCGTCGCTCTCGACAAGCCGAGCGATGTGGAACGGGGGCAGTGGTACTTCCAGCGCTATGTCCGGCACCTGCCGACAGCCGGGGAAATGGTGCTCTTCGACCGCTCGTGGTACAACCGCGCCGGGGTCGAGCGCGTCATGGGATTCTGCACCGGCCAGGAGTACCTCGAGTTCCTGCGCCAGTGCCCGGAGCTGGAGCGGATGCTGGTCAACAGCGGCATCCTGCTCTTCAAGTTCTATTTCTCGGTGTCGCAGGACGAACAGGCCTACCGCTTCGAGCGGCGCAGCACCGATCCGCTCAAGCAGTGGAAGATCTCTCCGGTCGACCTGGCGTCGCTGAACAAGTGGGACGGCTACACGCAGGCCAAGGAGGCGATGTTCTTCTATACGGACACGGCGGACGCGCCCTGGACGGTGATCAAGTCGGACGACAAGAAGCGCGCGCGCATCGCGGCGATGCAGTTCTTCCTTTCCCGGCTCGACTATCCGGACAAGGACCACGACGTCGTGACCGGTCCCGACCCGTTGATCGCGGAGTCGGCGACGGTCGTGGTGAGCCGTGACGAACCGATGTCGGCCGACCCGGGCACGCCCGGCGCCGTGGTCGGCCGGTAATCTATCGGTTCTCTTCGCCCTCGGCGGTACCGGTGCCGGCCGACGTGCGAGGCTCGATGAGCCGTTCGGTGAAATCCTGACGCTCTTCCAGCAGCGAAAGCCTTTCGTTCATCGTCTCGACCGTCTCGCGCAGGCGCCGGGTTTCCTCCAGCGCGGAACTGGACTTCTCACGGGCCATCGCGTCGAGGAGGGTGCCGAGCTTGCCTGCGATGGGACGCAGGATGAGTACGCCCCCCGCCGTGACGATGAACAGGGAAGGAACGACCAGGGCGACGAGGGCCTCCCAGTCCATTGGCTGAGCCTCCGTGGTGGTGCTGCGCGGGAAGGAATCGGAAAGCATCCGGCCATCCAATACGGAATTGGGGGAGAGGTGTTGCACGGGTCCGCGCCAGCCAAGGCTATCGGCCGGCGTGGCTGGCGGTGTTCCCCCACCCCCGCCACAGAGGCAGGGTAAGGCATGTCGGCCCGCCTTCGCACGGGATGCGGAGCGCGTCCGCGGAGAAGCGGGTCGCCTGGCACCCGGCCCTGGTGGCGGGCGGCGCCGGTTGGTGCGGGGCTGGGGAGTGGCGTCGTACCCGATGCCCGCCGGGGCTGGCGCGGGACCGCATCGCGGTGGCATCGTGCACGCGGAGACTACACGGGTGTTCCCGCTCCTCAGCAAGCCACCGATGAACCGGAATCCAGGAGTCCCACCCATGCGCGAAGTTCCCGCAATAGCCCGACGCCGTGCAGCGGGCGCGGCCACGGCCGTCACCCTCGCATGCAGTTGCGTCCTCCTTGCCGCGACCGCGTGCGAGACCGCGGAGGCGCCGGCCCAGGCCAGCGCGGTCGCACAAAGCTCCGCGGAGGTGGTGTTCCCCGCCACCAACCGTCCCGACGTGCGCGGCGTCACCGCGGCCGTGTCGGCCGGCCATCCGCTTGCGGCCGCCGCCGGTCACGACGTCCTGCGCCGGGGCGGGAACGCCATCGACGCGACGATCGCTATGGCGGGGGTGCTTGCCGTGGTGCGTCCGCACATGAACGGCGTCGGGGGCGACGCCTTCATGATCTACTACGAGGCCACCAGCGGGCGCGTGTACGCGATGAACGGAAGCGGCCGCGCCGGCGCGCTGGCCACGCCGGCCCTCTTCGCCGAACGCGAACTCGACCGGGTGCCCGGCAACGGTCCGCTCTCGGTGTCGGTGCCCGGCGCCGTGGCCGCCTGGGTGGACGCCCTGGACCGCTTCGGCACCCGGCCCCTGGCGGAGCTGCTCGAACCCGCCATCGGCTACGCCCGCGACGGCTTCCCCGTGTCCACCCGGCTCGCCAGGGACATCGCGGGCTCCTCGCGGTCGCTGAACGACCACGCGCGGGCGCTCTACTTGCCGGGCGGCGCGCCTCCGCCGGTGGGCAGCCTGCTCGGGAACCCCGCGCTGGCCACCACCCTGGAGCGCATCGCCCGCGACGGCGGAGACGGCTTCTACCATGGCTTCGTGGCCGACCGCATCGGCGCCTTCCTGGAGGCGGAGGGCGGCTACGTGCGCGCTTCGGACCTGGCGGAACACACGACCACCTGGGTGGAGCCGCTCCGCGGCGACTACGAAGGCCACACCATGCTGGTGATGCCGCCCAACACCCAGGGCATCGCCCAACTGCAGCTGTTCGAGATGGCGAAATCGTTCGCCATGAAGGAGTTGGGTCACAACACGGCCGGCTATCTGCACACGCTCATCGAGATGAAGAAGCTGGCCTTCGCCGACCGCGACCATTGGGCCGCCGACCCGGAATTCAGCGACATCCCGTTGGATCGCCTGCTCGACCCCGACTACCTGGCCCGCCGCGCCGGCATGGTCGACGCGCGCTCCGCGGCCGAGGCGCGCGCGGCGGGCGTGGGCGCGGAGATGGCCGCGGGCGACGGCGGATCACCGGACGACTCCGGCGACACCGTCTATCTGACCGCCGTGGACCAGTGGGGCAACGCGGTGAGCTGGATCCAGAGTCTGTTCGCCGGCTTCGGCTCGGGCCTGCTCGAGCCCGAAACGGGAATCGTGCTCCATAACCGGGGCGCCCTCTTCAACCTGCGGGCGGGCCATCCCAACATCATCGCGCCCGGCAAGCGCCCCTACCACACGCTCTCGCCCATGATGGCGCTCCGCGACGACGGAAGCTTCGCCTTCACCCTGGGCACGCCCGGGGGCGACAGCCAGCCGCAGAGCCTGATCCAGATCGTCAACAACATGGTGCTCTTCGGGATGACGCCCCAGGCGGCCATCGAAGCGCCCCGCTTCCGCAGCTACAACGGGCTCGGGGTGGCCTTCGAGGACCGCATCGCCGCGCCCGTCCTGGGAGAACTCGGGACTTGGGGCCACCAAGTCGAGATCGTGCATGGATGGACGGCCACCTTCGGGGGCGCCCACATGATCCTCCGGGACCGCGACGGCACCCTTACCGCCGCCTCCGACCCGAGGCGGGAGGCCTACGCCATTGCGTACTGAGGAGACTATCCCATGACCACCCTGGCGCGCGCCCTGGCTGCGAGCGGGGCCGCGCTCGCT
Source organism: Gemmatimonadota bacterium (assembly GCA_012267435.1). Classification (GTDB taxonomy): domain Bacteria; phylum Gemmatimonadota; class Gemmatimonadetes; order Longimicrobiales; family Gaopeijiaceae; genus BD2-11. The sequence goes on along the minus strand of JAAXGM010000006.1, from coordinate 8,260 downwards.
CTGCTGGCGGTGGCGCTGGGTGCGTTCGGAGCCCACGCGCTGCGCGAACGCCTGGAGGCGCGCGACCTCGAGATCTTCGAGACCGCCGTGCGCTACCAGATGTACCACGCGCTCGCGCTGCTCGGAGTCGCGTGGCTGTCCACCCGCGTGGCCGGCCCACTGACCGGCTGGGCGGGTTGGCTGATGGTGGCCGGGACGATGGTCTTTTCGGGCAGCCTCTACCTGCTGGTCCTGACCGGACCCCGCTGGCTCGGCGCCATTACGCCGATCGGCGGCGTGCTGCTCATCGCCGGATGGCTGCTGGTGGTCGTGGCTTTCCTGCGCGGTTAGCGTTTGTTGGCCAAATCAGGCCAAAAGTGGCGAACAAAAGAGGGTGAGAATCACCCCCCTCAGAACACCACCCGCTTCGGCCTCAGCTCCGTGATCCAGATCCCCGAGTTCAGGTCCGACGAGTAGATGCGTCCCTTGAAGATCTGCGCTCCCCAGGTCATGGGCCAGTTGGGCACCACCATGTCGTCGTCCCGGGGCACGAAGGCCGCAACCTCCCTCCCCTGCTCGTAGAGGTTGCCGCGCAGCTCGCCGGAGATGTCGAGGACGCGCAGCCCCGCCTGGTAGTAGCCGAGGTAGAGGCGGTCGCCCTCGGCCCAGACGTTGTGCACCCCCGCCTCCGGCACCTCGTACCACGCCACCTCGACCGGGTTCTCGATGTCGGAGTAGTCCACCACGTGGATGAAGCCGCGCGCCTCGATGGGCCGCTCGGAGTCCCATCCCGGCGGGAAGATCTCGTCGCCGAGATAAAGATAGCGGCCGTGGCGCCACGCCACGTGGGTGTTGCCGATCGGGTACTTGAACTGGCTCACGAAGGCGGGCTCGCGCGCGGTGCCCCGGTGGGTGCCCGCCCCCACGTCCAGCATGATCACGCCGTCGTTCCAGTAGGAGAGGTAGGCGTAGCCGTCCTGCACGATGACGTCGTGCAGCGTCTTGCCCTGCTTGTCGAGCCCCCAGCGGCCCACCTCGACCGGGTTGGCCGGGTCGGAGATGTCGATGATGTGCATTTCGGAGGTACCGTTGTGGCAGGCGTAGACGAGGTCCTCGTCGCCCAGGATCCACACGTTGTGCACCCCGCCGGTAAGGGTCTCGTCATAGCGGGAAACGATCTCCGGGTGGGCCGGGTTGGCGAGATCGAGGAGCACCATGCCGTTGCGGCGATTGGAGGCGCCCTCGCGGGTGACGATCCCGATGCGGTTGTCGGGATGGATCTTCACGTCGTTGATGCGGCGCGCGTCCAGCTGGATCGAGTCCGTGAGGACGGGCGCACCGCCGTCGGTGACGTCCCACACCTTCATCCAGTCGTGCATGAAGGTGCCCACGTACACATAATCGCGCCCGTCCACGCCCTCGAACGCCCACATGTCGCCCGAGTGGTGCGAGGAGATCGGCCCCCGCCCCACCTGGATCAGCTCGGAATCGGAGATGCGTTCGGTCACCTCGACGTTGGCGGTGCGCACGACGCCTTCCCCGATGACCGCGTAGACGACGTAGCGTCCCGGGTCCTCGGCCACGAACACGCCCTCCGCTCCGTCGGCGTCGATCTGGGCTCCCACCCCCGCCACCGTCCAGGCGGGCAGTAGCTCGGGCCCGCCCGCGCCCGAGGGCAGGTTGGCGGCCGCCCGGAAGCGCACCACGTCGCCGGTGCGCACCGTGGAGGCCGCGGGATCGAGCGTGTACGCGAACCCCGGGTCCGCCTCCACGGTGACCTCCACCGCCTCCTCCGCGTCGCCCGACCGCACCGTGATGGTCGCGTTTCCAGGGGTGAGACCGTACACGCGCCCGAGCGCGTCCACGCTGGCCACCGCGGGCGCGCCGGAGGTGAAGGATGCCACCGGGGCGTCCAGCACCTCCCCCAGCCGGGTGGTGCCCGTCAGCGAAATGGGCGCGCTCGTCCCCGCGACGATCGGGTCGGGCGCGGCCACCGCCAGGGTGGCGGCCCCCAGCTGCGGCACGGTCAGATCGGCAAATCCCGCCACCGTGCCCCCGACCATGGCGGCCACCTGGGCCTTCCCCGGCCGCAGGCCCCTCACCTGGCCCGACGCATCCACCGACACCAGCTCGGGGGTGACGGACACCCAGGTGACGGCGGCGCCGTCGATTACCACGCCCTCGGCGTCCAGGACGCGGGCGGTGAGCGGCAGCACCGCGTCGACGGCGACTTCCGCGCTGGCGGGGAGCACTTCCACGCGATCCGGCGCGGCCTGAACCGCGACGGCCAATGCGAGCGCATGAGCGAAGGACATCATCTGGTTTACCTCGGATGACGGAACGTGAAGGCAGGCCGCCTCTCCGCGGCCCGCGAGCCCCTGGAAGTGCCCCCGGCAGGACTCGAACCTGCGGCCCCCGGATTAGGAATCCGGTGCTCTGTCCACCTGAGCTACGGAGGCGTGCGAACCCCATTCTACCGCCGTCCGCTTCAGCGGAGCAACGCCACCACCGCGAAGCCCGCCACGAGCAGAATGCCGAAGATCCAGGTGAAGCTGTTGAAATGGCGATCGATCACGTCCCGCAACGCGGAACCCCATCGGTAGACCAGACCTCCCAGCACGAAGAAGCGCAGCCCCCGCGAGACGCAGCTGGCCAGCACGAACACCGGGAAGTCGATGGCGAAGACCCCGGCCGAGAGGGTGAACACCTTATACGGCAACGGGGTCAGGCCCGCCAGGAAGATCACCCAGAAGTCGTAGCGTCCGTAGAGCCCCTGGACGCGCGCAAAGCTCTCCGGCGACACTCCCGGGACATGGTCGAAGAAAAACTGGTCGAAGAGGTGCCACGCGCCCGCACCGATGCCGTAGCCGATCACGCCGCCCAGGACCGACGCCGCCGTGGTCAGCGCCGCGAAGCGCATGGACGCCGCCGGAGCGCCCAGGCAGAGCGCCACCAGCAGCGGATCGGGCGGAATCGGGAACACCGACGACTCGGCCAGCGCGAGCACCGCGAGCGCCCAGGCGCCGTACGGCGTCCCGGCCCAGCTCAGCACCCAGTCGTAGAGCCGGCGCATCGGGGAGCGGGGCCCCCGACCCGGGCGGACGGGCGGATGCCCGGAGCCCATCCCTACATCATCAGGTCCCACGCCCGCACCTCTTCAAGAAGCCTGTGGTTGGTGAGGTCGAGGTGGAGCGGGGTCACCGAAACGTAGCCCTCCTCCACGGCCCGGAAATCCGAATCGGCGGAGCCGCTCCACGCCGGCGTGGATGCCCCGATCCAATAGTACTCCTTCCCCATGGGATCGCGGCCGCGCATCAGCGAATCGCTGTACCTGCGGCGACCCAGGCGGGTGACCCGCACCCCCCTCGCCTCCGCGGGCGGGATCGGGGGGAGGTTGACGTTGAAGAGGGTGTCGGTGGGAAAAGGCCTGGCGAGCACCTGCTTCAGGAGGTCGGACAGAGGTTCGGACCAGCCGAGGCCCTCCGTGAGGTCGCGTCCGGCGTACGACACCGCGACCGACGGGATACCGAGCACGGTCGCCTCCATGGCGGCCGCCACTGTGCCCGAATAGAGGACATCCTCCCCCATGTTGGACCCGTGGTTGACCCCGGAAAAGCAGACCGTCGGGCGCTCCTCCAGAAGCGCGCTCAGCGCCAGGATGACGCAGTCCGTGGGGGTGCCATCGACTACGGAAACGCCTCCGGGTCCGGTTCGGGCGCGAAGTGGGAGATGCAGCGTGAGCGAGTGGCTGGTCGCGCTCTGCTCGCGGTCGGGCGCCACCACATGCACCGATCCGAGTCGTCGCGCGGCGCGCTCAAGGACGGCGAGGCCCGGAGCCATGTAGCCGTCGTCGTTCGTGCACAGGATGTGCATGCGCGGCCGGTCAGGAATCGCCGGTCTGGCCGGGGACGGAAAGGATATCCACCAATTCCGCCAGGTCGCTCCTGAGCTGGCCGCGAAGTTCCGGAGCGAGCGCCGACTTGCGGGCCTCCTCGATGCCTCCCGTCCTGCGCATCCGGGCCAGCTCCTGGCGGGCACCCTCCACGGTGTACTTGTCTTCGTAGAGCAGACGCTTGAGCAGAAACACCAGCTCGATTTCCCCGGGGCGATAGACCCGGTTGCCAGCCTGGTTCTTTACGGGGCGAAGCAGCTCGAATCGTGTTTCCCAGTAGCGCAGCACATGCGCCTGGATACCGGTGAGGTCGCATACTTCGCCGATGGAATAGTACGCGCGCCGCGCGATTGGTTCGTTCAATGACTCCTCCCTGGCCCCCGGACCGGAGACGCGATCACGACCAGTGTTCCGGCTTGGGATCCCGCATCATGAGGTTGTTCGCCGCCTCGGCGGGGTCCGTTCTCCCCATCAAGATATCGTAAACCTGGTCGCAGATCGGCATCTCCACCCGGTATCTGGCGGCCAGCTCGTGTACGGCTTCGGCCGTCTTCACCCCCTCCGCCACCGCCGTCATGCCGCCCAGGATGTCGTCCAGGGTGCGCCCACGTCCGAGCTCGAAGCCCACGGTGCGGTTGCGGCTCACGTCGCCGGTGCAGGTAAGGACCAGATCGCCCATCCCCGCCAGCCCGAAAAAGGTGGGCGGACGGGCGCCCATGGCAACCCCGAGCCGGGTGATTTCGGCCAGCCCGCGCGTGATCAGGGCACAGAGCGTGTTGTGCCCGAAGCCGTGGCCCGCCACCACCCCGGCGGCGAGCGCGATCACGTTCTTGAGCGCGCCGCCCAGCTCGACTCCGATCACGTCGTCGTTGGTGTACACGCGAAAGCTGGGGCCCTGAAGGGCGGCCTGGACCAGCAGGCGGGCCTCCTCCGACCGGCTCGCCGCGACCACCGCGGTGGGCTGGCCGCGCACCACCTCCGCCGCGAAGCTGGGGCCCGAGAGCACGGTCAGGCGCTCGCTCTGGCGCGGCGTGAGCAGCTCGGCCATCACCTCGTCCATGCGCCGCAGGGTCGCGATCTCGATCCCCTTGGAGGCCGACACCACCACGGCATCGGGCTCCAGGAAGGACGCGGCGCGCTCCACGACGGTCCCGACGTACTGCGCGGGGCTCACCGACATGACGACCTCCGCGCCGGCGACGGCCCGCTCCATCTCTCCGGTTGCGTCCAGTTCGCCCGGAAGCTCGACGCCGGGCAGGAAGGCCTGGTTCTCGCCGCCTTCCCGTATCTGCCGCACGACTTCCGGTTCGCGCGCCCACAGGCGGACGTCGTGCCCCTGGCTGGCGGCAAGCGCGGCCAGGGCCGTCCCCCAGCTGCCGGCGCCCAGCACGCCGATCCTGTGGACCGGATCAGCCACCTTCGCCCCGCCGGGCGCGGCGATCGTCGTGGATGCGCTTTTCCTCGCCCCTCAGCAATCGCCCGATGTTGGATCGGTGCGCCCAGACGACGAAGGCGCCGGCCAGAATCGCAAACCCCGTGACCCAGGGATCTTCCGCGCGACCCACAGCATTCCCAACCAGCACCGTCGCCGGAAGCGCGACCGCCGCCGCGATCGATGCCAGCGAGACGACGCCCCGCGTCGCCAGGGCCAGCACCCAGACCAGCGCGGCGGCCAGCACGGCGAGCGGCGACAGCGCGAGAAAGGCTCCGGCGGCGGTGGCCACGCCCTTGCCTCCCCGGAAGCGCACCCAGCAGGAGAAGGTATGGCCGAGGATCGCGGCCGCGCCGTACGTCGCCGCCCATCCGTGCGCGGCGGCACCGTCAAGCATCGGAAACAGCCAGGCCGGCAGCCATCCCTTGCCGACGTCCACCAACCCCACGGGCACCGCCACGCGCAACCCCATCGAGCGGTAGACGTTGGTCGCGCCCAGGTTGCCGCTTCCCTCGCGCCGCAGATCCATTCCGCCGATCATCTTTCCGACCACGAAGCTGGTGGGGAGCGATCCCGCGAAATAGGCGGCCAGCACCCAGATCAACGGGGTCATCGTCTGTCCGAGCCTCCATCCGCCTTGAAGCGCATCCGCAGCGGCGAGCCGGCCATCGGCCATCGGCTGCGGAACCCGTTCTCAAGATAGCGAACGTACGCCGGTTGAATCTCTCTCGGCAGATTGCTGAAGAGGACGAAAGCCGGAGGGGTGACGCCCACCTGGGTACCGTAACGAACCTTCACCGCGCGCCCGCGCGAGTGCGGCGGCGGATGCCGCCCGACCAGCCGCCCCAACTCGCGGTTCAATTCGGAGGTCGGGATGCGCCGCTCCCGTTCCGCCTGGACCCGGAGCACGAGATCCAAGGTCCTGCGCACCCGCTGGCCGGTGAGCGCCGAGGTGAAGACGAAGGGTATCCAGCGCAGGAACGGGGTTCGCGCGCGCGCGCCCTTTTCGATTCCGGGCGCCGTGGAGCCGTTTCTCTCGACGAGATCCCATTTGTTGACGACCAGGATGACCCCGCAGCCCGAGTCCCACGCCGCCTCGGCGACCTTCACGTCCTGCCTGTGGATGCCGGAGGAGGCGTCCGTGAGCACCAGGCAGACGTCCGCCTCGCGGATCACCCGGGTCGCCCGCAGCCACGCATAGTACTCGATGGAGTCGTGGATGCGAGCCTGCCGGCGGAGCCCGGCGGTGTCCACGAAGACCAGATTGCGGCCGTGGTAGCGCATCGTCGAGTCCACGGGGTCGCGCGTGGTGCCGGCCGTCTCGCTGACCACCATGCGCTCCTCGCCGAAGAGCCGGTTGACGAAGCTCGACTTGCCCACGTTGGGTTTGCCGATCACCGCGACCCGCACCGTGTCCGGCTCGGCCGGGACGGTTTCGGGATCGGGGAGCGCCTCCAGCACCACGTCCAGCAGGTCGCCGCTTCCCTTCCCGGAGATCGCGCTCACGGGAACCGGTTCGCCCAGGCCGAGTCCCCAGAACTCGTGGTGGGAGGTTTCGCGCGGAAGGTTGTCCACCTTGTTCGCCACCAGAAGGACCGGGCGCTCGCTCAGCCGCAGCACCGTGGCGAGCTTCTCGTCCAGCGGATGGATGCCGTCCCTGGAGTCCACCACGAAGAGAATCAGGTCGGCTTCCTTGACGGCCGCCAGTGCCTGGGCGCGCACCGCCCGGTCGAGCGGGCTGTCACTGCCCTCCACCACCCCGCCGGTATCGACCAGGAAGAAGTCCCTTCCCGCCCAGTCGGCGCGGGCGAAGTGCCGGTCCCGGGTCACGCCCGGGGTGTCGTCCACGATCGCCTTGCGCCGTCCCAGGACACGATTGAAGAGGGTGGACTTGCCCACGTTGGGACGGCCTACCACCGCGATCACCGGGAGGCGGGCGCCGATCATGGCTCCGACAGCATGCGCGTGATCTCGCGGCCGGTGAGCACCGTCGCCGGCGCCAGTTCGCCCTCCAGTCGCGCCAGAGGGTAGTCGTCGACGAACACTCCATCGGCGTTGAGAGCTTCGGCCGGAAGCAGGACGACATCCTCCCGCCTTCCCTCCCCGAGCGCCGCGCGCATGTCGCGCCCCGCAAGCAGGCCCGCAACCGTGACCCCGTCTCCGAAGTAGCGGTTGGTCACGTCCAGCACCTCGACTTCCGCCCGCGTGGCGGACTCCAGCTGCCCGGCGCGGGCTTCGATCCAGGGCGCCATCGACCGGCCCGTCACCACCCGGATGCGGTGCCCGGAAAGGTCGGGAAGCGTTCCCATCCCGGCGTCCAGGTCGTCCAGGAAGCGGCGCACCGCGCCAACGCCGTTTTCCATGAGCGAAAGGTCGTCGTAGTAGGAAACACCCGGGACCCCCATCTCCGCGATCAGGAACATCTCGTCGGCGGCGTATGCCCAGCGAGTCTCGCGCCGCCCGGGCGTCCGCCGCCGGGCCCGCTCGACCTGTTCGATCGCGGACGCGGCCTCGGCCGCGGTGAGGCGCCGCACCGGCCGGTTCTCGTTGTACTTGGTGAGCCCCACCGGAACAACCGAGAGAGAGCGCACCCCCGGCCCCAGGGACCAGAGGTCGTCGATGGTCCGGTCGAGGTGCGCTCCGTCGTTCCATTCCGGACACAGCACCACCTGGGTATGCACCTCCAGCCCCGCCTCGAGCAGGAAGGAAAGCTGCTTCATGATGAGCCCCGCGCGCCGGTTGACCAGCATGCGTTCGCGGACCGCCGGTTCGGTGGCGTGCACGCTCACGTACAGTGGCGAGATGCGCTGGTCCACGAGCCGCTGGAGGCCGCGTGGTCCCAGGTTGGTCAGGGTGACGTAGCTTCCGTAGGTAAAGGAGAGCCGGAAATCGTCATCACGCAGCCACAGGCTCTGGCGGGCGTCCTTCGGATTGCCGTCGATGAAGCAGAAGACGCA
>JAAXGM010000066.1:3949-4835 GCA_012267435.1 Gemmatimonadota bacterium | reverse complement strand
CGCCGCAGGACCTCCTCCCCCAGGAGAGAACGACGCCACGCCCGGTGAGCTTCCGCGGCGAACCGTCGCTCGCCGTACTCCCGTTCCGCCCGCCGCCACGCTTCACCCGATTCGACGGAATGGAAGGAGAGGTAGCGGTCAAAAGCCATGGCCATACCCTCGGCCGATTCGGGACTCAGCTCGAAGCGCGCGAACTCGCGGTTGTGGATCGTTCCCCTCCCCGCGGGAAAATGGAGTCGCCAGATGCGGGCGTCCTCCGATACGGCCAGCTGCGTCGCGCGCGGAGTGCAGTCCTCGAACGGGTGCGCGGTCGTCGAGTCCCGGTTCCCTGGCAGGGCTCCGATCTTGACAAGGACCCGCGGGGTTCCGGGAGGAACGCACAGCGCGAAGTCGATCGCGCCCGTGGTGAGATGAAGGCCGGGTTCCGCCACGCTTCCGTCCTCGACATTCCATCCGAGTCGGCCCAGGAGGGGAGCTACGATCTCATCCGCGATGTTGCCAAGGGTCCCGGGGTGTTCGCGGTTCGCCGAAGCCTCGCACAGGTACTCGGCCAGATCCTCGATCCGCCGCCACTGGTCGAAGAGAGGTCCAAGGTCCTCCGACTCATGCTCCACCGGATCCCCGTCTGCTCGACGCTCATGACGTATCTCCATGTCACACATGATATGCTGGCGGACAACACGGGCACAGGGACGAAGCGGGGGCGCTCGGATGAGAGGTCATGCCACGTGGACGGCGACTCCGCGCGCCATCGACCCGGACGGCGACCGAGTCGGCCGTGGCCCGGCCGGGACGTTCACCCGTGGAGCCGGTGGAGCCGCTGGGTTAGCTTTCCGGCCATGAAGCTCCGCAACGTCGCCATCATCGCCCATGTCGATCATGGGAA
>JAAXGM010000066.1:0-3896 GCA_012267435.1 Gemmatimonadota bacterium | reverse complement strand
GGTCCGCTGGAGCGGGAGCGGGGCATCACCATCCTTTCCAAGAACACCTCGGTGCGCTGGGGCGAGTTCAAGATCAACATCGTGGACACCCCGGGCCACGCCGACTTTGGAGGCGAGGTCGAGCGCATCCTGCGCATGGTGGACGGGGTGCTGATCCTGGTCGACGCGGCCGAGGGGCCGATGCCCCAGACGCGCTTCGTGACCGCGAAGGCGCTCGAGCTGGGCCACGCTCCGGTGGTGGTCATCAACAAGGCCGACCGCCCGGACGCGCGCGCCGAGGAGGTCCACGACGAGGTGCTGGAGCTGTTCATGGATCTGGAGGCCTCCGACGAGCAGCTCGACGCGCCCTTCCTGTACGCCTCGGGCCGCGAGGGATGGGCGACACCGGATGCCGAGGGCCGGGGGACCGATCTCGCACCGCTGTTCGCGGCCGTCGTGGATCACGTGCCCGCGCCGCCCGCGGAACCGGCGGGGCCCTTCCAGATGCTGGTGTCGACGCTGGACCATTCCTCCTACGTGGGACGTATCGCGATCGGCCGCGTCGAGCGCGGGCGCATCCGGCCCGGCCAGCAGGTGGCGTTGCTGCCCCTGGGTGCCGCGGGCATGGTCGAGGAGGATGACGTGACCCGTTCGCGCGCCCTCAGGGTGTATGGTTTCGACGGCTTGGAGCGCGTGGACATGGCGGAAGCGGGCGCGGGGGACATCGTGGCGGTGGCGGGCGTCTCCGGCGTGGAGATCGGTAGGACCCTGGCCGATCCGGCGCGCCTCGAGCGCCTGAACGGCATCGCCGTGGAGCGGCCCACGATGTCGGTCGACTTCCTCGTCAACGACTCGCCTTTTTCGGGCGAGGGGAAGTACGTGACCACGCGCCAGCTCCGCGAGCGACTCTTCCGCGAGACCGAGCGCAACGTCGCCCTGAAGGTGGAGGCGACGGACCATCCGGATACCTTCCGGGTCGCGGGACGGGGCGAGCTGCACCTCTCCATCCTCATGGAAACCATGCGCCGCGAGGGCTACGAGTTCCAGGTCTCGCGCCCTCGCGTGCTCGTGCGCGAAAGTCCCGCCGGCGAGCCTCTGGAGCCGTACGAGGAGCTGGTGGCGGAGACGCCGGAAGCCCGCGTGGGCACCGTCATCGAAAAACTGGGCGCGCGGCGGGGCGAGATGCTGGAGATGAGACCGACGGACCGGGGGCCGATTCGCCTGCGCTTCCGGATTCCGGCGCGCGGCCTGTTCGGCTACCGCACCCAGTTTCTCACCGACACCCGCGGGGACGGGCTGATGCATCACCGCTTCCTGGAGTACGGGCCGTGGGCGGGGGCGCTGCCCGGACGGGAGCGTGGCGCCGTGGTGGCCGACCGCCGAGGCGCCGCGGTGGCGTACGCCATCTTCGGCCTGCGGGAGCGCGCCACCTTCTTCCTGGGCCCCGGCGCCCCGGTCTACGAGGGCATGATCGCGGGCGTGCACGCCCGCGCGGGCGACTTGGACGTCAACGTATGCCGGGGAAAGAAGCTCACCAACATTCGGGCGGCGGCCGCGGACGACAACATCCGGCTGGAGCCGCCCCGGACCATCACGCTGGAATCCGCACTGGAGTTCATCGCGGACGACGAGCTCATCGAGGTGACTCCGGAGGCCATTCGTCTGCGCAAGCGAATCTTGGATGCCGGTGCCCGCCGAAAGGCGGCGCGCCGTGGAAGATGAGACCATGACCGTCGACGCGACGGCGCGCGGCGGCCCGGATCGGGAGAGTGGATTCGGCCGCTTCTTTCTGCCCGGTCCCACCGAGGTGCGACCGGCGGTGCTGGCGGCCCAGAAGCGGGCTCTGATCGGGCACCGCGGCGAACCCATCAACGCGCTCATGCGCGAGATTCAGCCTGGGCTGCGGGAGGTGTTCGGCACCGCGCGGCCCGTGCTGGTCTCCACATCCTCCGCCACCGGCCTCATGGAGGCGGCGGTGCGAAACGGCGCCATCGAGCGCGTGCTGTCGCTCGTGAACGGGGCGTTCTCGGAGCGCTTCGCCCGCATCGCGCGGGCCTGCGGGTTCGACGTGGACGTTCTGGAAGTCCCCTGGGGCGGCGTGCACGATCCGGATGCCGTGCGAACTCGCTTGCGCGCGAAGCGCTACGACGCCGTGACCATGGTGCATTCCGAGACCTCCACGGGAGCCCTCAACCCGATCGCCGAGTTGGCGGCGACGGTGCGGGAGTTCCCGGACACGCTGGTGCTCGTCGATGCCGTAACCAGCGCGGGAGGCGCCCCGGTGCGGACCGACGACCGGGGCCTCGATTTCGTGCTCGCCGGTTCCCAGAAGGCGATGGCGCTGCCGCCGGGGCTGGCGTTCGGCGTCGCCTCCGAGCGCATGTTGGAGCGATCCGCGCGCGCGGCGTGCAAGGGGGTCTACTTCGACCTGGTCGCGTTCCACGATTCCCTGGCGAAGGAACAGACGCCGAACACGCCCGCGGTGACGCTGATGTACTCCTTGGCGGAGCAGGTGCGCCACATCTCCGCGGAGGGACTGGAGAAACGCTGGGCGCGCCACGCGGCGATGGCGCGCGGATGCGCGGAGTGGGCGAACGCGATGAGGGAGGACGCCGGCCCGGAGTTGTCGGTTCTGGCGCCGGAGGGCTTTCGTTCGCCCACCGTGACCTGCCTGCTCCTGCCTCCGGGGCGGACCGGTCCGGAGGTCGTTCAGGCCATGAAGGAGCGGGGGTTCGTGATCGGAGCGGGGTACGGCGGACTCAAGGCGCGGTCGGTGCGCATCGGCCACATGGGAGACCACACGTTGGAGGAACTGGACCGGGTGCTGGAGGCGCTGGAGGAAGTCCTGCGGGCATCCCCCGGGGAGGGGTTCGCCGGAGGAAGGCGATGAACGAGCAAGGCCGACCGTACGTGGTCGCGGTGGCGGACAAGGTCTCGCCCTCCGGGCTTGGCTCGCTCACCGGCGACGGGCGCTTCGAGATGCGCTGGCTGGCGGACTGCTCGCCGGCGGAGAAGGACGAGGCGATGACCGGGGCGGACGCCATTATCGTGCGCAGCGCCACCCGGATCACCCGGGAACTGATCGAGGCGGCCCCCAACCTCAAAGTCATCGGGCGGGCCGGAGCCGGGGTGGACAACATCGACCTCGACGCCGCCACCGAGCGCGGCATCCCGGTGCTGAACGCGCCCGCGGGCAACACCGTCTCCGCCGCCGAGCTCACCCTTGCGCTCATCCTGGCGCTCGCGCGCAAGATCATCTCCGCGGACCGCTCGGTGCGCGCGATGACTTGGAGGACGCCCGAGCTCGCCGGAGTGGAGCTCAACCGCAAGACGCTCGGGCTGGTCGGGGCGGGACGGATCGGTGGGGAGGTGGCGCGCCGCGCCCGCGCCTTCGGCATGAGGGTGCTGGTCCACGATCCCTATCTGCCCGCAACCCGCGCGCAGGAGCTGGACGCGGAGCCGAGCGACCTCGACGACGTGATCGAGCGGGCGGACTTCCTCAGCCTCCACGTGCCCCTCACCGCCTCCACCACCTCCATGATCGGGGCGGAGCAGCTGCGCCGCATGAAGTCGTCGGCCTACCTCGTCAACGCGGCGCGCGGCGGTGTGGTGGACGAAGACGCCCTCGCCCTCGCCCTTCGGGAGGGATGGGTGGCGGGCGCCGCGCTGGATGTCTTCCGCGAGGAACCGCTGTCGGAATCCAGTCCTCTCGTGGGTAGCCCGAACCTCATCCTCAGTCCCCACCTGGGGGCCTCCACCGCCGAGGCGCAGGAGTTGGTGGCGTCCGAGATCGCGGCGGCCGTGCGGGGAGCGCTGCTCGACGATGATCTCTCCCGGGCCGTGAACGCGCCCGGCATCGACGGGGCGACGCTGCGCAAGCTGCGTCCGCTGCTTGAGCTGGGAACCCGGATGGGGCG
>JAAXGM010000005.1 GCA_012267435.1 Gemmatimonadota bacterium | reverse complement strand
GCTCTACTCGGACGCGGCCGGCGATACCAAGGTCGGCGGCGGCGAGACCGGCGAGGACGGCATGGCGTCGATCAAGGTCGCGCGCGCCGGCACCAGCGGGAACATGGTGTACGCGGGCGTGTCCGCGGACGGCTACGACGTGGCCGACGGGATGACGGCCGTGTCGTGGGATCCGCAGATGTTCGCGACCGCGGGTTCGAACGACAACGACATCGTGAACCTGAACGTGGACGCGACCGTCAGCGGCGCCACGGTCACGACCGACTTCGGCGGCGGCGGCGCGCTCGCGGGCTGGGCGATCAGCGTCACGTCGGGCGGCGAGGCGGTCGAGGGCGCGCCCGAGATGCTGGACGACGACGGCAACGCGGCGTTCACGACCACGGTCGGAGCCGACGACCTGCCCGCGACCTTCACCATCGCGCTCGCCGAGGACCAGGACCTGGCCGGCGGCGAGAGCTTCTCGGCCGACGCGATCGAGTACACGCACGACGGCCTCTCGCTGGCGGGCACGATGGACGCCGGCATGTTCGAGGTGAGCTACTCGACCCAGACACTCATGGTCTACGTGCACCACGAGCGCGACCAGGTCAAGGGCTACACCGGCAACATCCTGGGCGGCGACGTGAGGGATGGTAAGGGTGAGGAGCGCATGGCCGACGTCGTCATCCGCTACATCGACGGCAGCGGGCGCTCACGCGCGTTCGACGACGAGGACGGCATCGTCACCCCGAAGAATAATGGCGATGGCGGCGTCTGGACCTTCAGCAACGTGCCGGCGGACGCGAACGTGATCGTCCAGGCCGACGAGGCCGTGGGCGCCGAGGGCGTCATGATCCTCGATGAGAGCGGACACTCCGACGAGCTCGCCGCCTACACCGGCGTGGAGGACAACGGCATCACCGGCGGCGCCTTCGGCACGAACGGCGGCTTCAGCCACACGGTCAAGCTCTGCCCGCTGCAGGCCGTCGATCCCACCAGCCAGGACCACGACGAGTGCGCGTCGTTCGCTTACGTGAGCCTGCACACCGTGAACGGACAGGTGTGGAAGAACGGAGTCTTCAAGAGCAACGAGCACGCCAACGATGACGAGTTCCTGATCGGCGAAGATGAAAAGGGAGTCGTCACGTACGTGCCGGGGACGACGGTCGGCCTGTCGCCGGTCACGGGCAAGAATCTCGCCGGCGACGAGGAGTCCCACACCACCACGGAGAAACCGGTCAGGACCGCGGGCGAGACCTCCGCCGGGACCGAGGTGCTCGACGAGACCCACCAGTTCGCCTTCATCAACATCGCGTCGGGCGTCTACAAGCTCGACATACCCAGCGGATGGCGGGCGAAGCTGGGCGAGATGGGAACCGAAACTGCGCTCGGCGACGCGCTCGACCCTCTCGGCGGTCCCGTTGAAATCGACGTGACGCCGAAGACGGCCGTCGTCTACGGCTACGTGAGGGACTCGGAGCAGTTCCCCGTGGAGGGCGTGACCGTGACCGCGAACGGCGTTGCGGCGACGTCCGACGTGCACGGCCGCTACATCGCGGAGGGCGTCAAGACCGGGTCGCACGACACGAATGGCGACGGCAAGAAGGAGAGCGACAAAGTCCTCGTGGCGACCACCCACACAGGAAACGAGGCAACCCGGGATTTCGGGGACTTTGGCGCGAACACGATCATCAGGCAGGACGTCAAACTTGGAGGCGTGGGCAAGACCGCCTCGATCAGCGGCACGGTCCGGGCGTCCGGCACCAACGCGCCGATCGCGGGCGCGACGGTCGAGGTGTCCTACGACAAAGGCGCTACATTCGGCGCCCCGGAGAACAAGGCGACGAGCGGTGCGAACAAGGGCAAGCTCGTGACGGGCACCGACGGCACCTACACGGCGACCGTCAAGGCCCAGGACGTGGGCGAGTCGGTCGATGTTCGCGTGACCAAGGACGGCATGTCCTTCGTGCCCGCCTCGATCGCGGCTCCGGCGCACGCCGGCGCGGATGTCTCGGGCATCGACTTCACCGGCTTCCTGCACGCCACGATCACGGGCCGGGTGAAGGGTCCGGACGGCATGGCCCTGGGTGACGTTACGGTCACGGCCACGAGCGTCCAGACGGGCGGACCCACCCTAGATCCCATCATGAGCACCAGCAACGCGCGGGGCACCTTCGTGCTCAGCGTGCCGTTCGGCGTCTACGACATCGAGGCCAAGCGGACCAACTACACGTTCAAGTACCCGAACGACAATAAGAGGGTGAACGTGGCTCCGGGTCAGACGCTGAACTATGGCGACATCGATGCGGAGACCTTCATGGCCAGCGGCGTCAAGGCGATGCGGTTGACGGATACGGATACGACGTCGACTCCGCATGTCACGACTTACAGCGGCACCATCCTGGTGACGTGGACCGGCAACGCCGGCGATGTGCCCGCAGGGTACGACTCCGCCACGTACACCGTCGAGACCGATGACGGCAGCGGTTGGCAGAACGCGAACGCCACGGTCGTTGCCGACTCGTCGTTGGCGAGATTCACCAATGTTATGGACGGCGAGTTCATGGTTCGGGTCGTGGCCACGGCTGGCCACGACACCGAGGACGACCTCGTGCTCAACTCCGATCCGGACACGGTTGCCGCGGTCGATCCGTCGGCCAGCGGTGTCACCGCGGCACGCGACACTGCGAACGCGGACCAGATCACGGTCAGCTGGGACGCCACGACGAACGACAGATCGAACTTCCGGATCGTGGTGCAGTTCAGCGACGGCGTCTGGTACGTTGCGAGCGAAGACGGAAGAACCGACGGCGGCGAAAACATTGGCTCGGAGCTCAAGATTCACTCAGTCAGGGAATGGACCTTGAGCGGCCCTGTGGGCGACAAGATTTCCTTGACCTCGCGTGACGGCACGGGTACCAAGGTGGCCTTGGCCGAGCTCGCCAAGGAGTTCAAGATCGCTGTCGAGTCGGTGCAGGGTGACGCGACCGCGGATGACGGCGACAACCCGTGGCAGCGCTCCAACGTGGTGACCATCGAGGCGAAGCCAGCCGACGACAACGGCGGCTGATCACTTCAACACCATCGGTCTGGCCGGCTCGCCACCGGCTAGGCCGATGGTCGCGGGACCGCTCGCCCCCCGTCCGGGACTCCCCGGGCGGGGGGCGAAGTGCGTCGGGCGTCATCCCCGAACGCGGGCCGCACCGGCCATGCGTTCCGTGACCACCCCAGGACCGCGCACCCGTGGTTCCCTCGGAGTACCCCTCCCATTCAGCCATTCCAACGCCCCGCAGGACCATGTACCCTTCGTTCCCGTTATCCGGGAGGGACGGACGCGCGCGGCCTTACTCCCCTGCACATAGGCGCCGAACTGGGACGGAGCGGCACCGCGAAGGCCTCCCGGACCAACCATCCAAGCCAGCCCGAGGAGGTCCCCGCCTTTGGCACCAACGCGGCGCGACGATCACAGTCGTGGGCACCAGCCCCGACGCCACACCTCGCCCGGCGACCTGAGGCGCGGCCACGACGCCACGTACCGCCTGCTGCACCAGCACCCCGAGCCGGTGCGCGAGCTCCTCGCCGGGCACTGCGGCGCCTGGATCGACGTGGGCGGATTGGACTTCGCCCGCATGGAGCGCCTCCCCGAGGGCCATGTGTCCGACGAGGGCGAGCGCCGGAGCGGCGACGTGGCGTGGCGGGTCGGGTACCTCCGGGAGGGTCGCCACTTGGTGGTGCTGGTCGAGTTTCAGAGCACCCCCCACGCGCGGATGGCGCGCCGCATGCACGAATACGGAGCGCTGACCGCGACGGGACTGGACCGGGCCGACAGGCTGGACGAGGGGGATCTGCAGCCCTACGGCCTTGCGGTCGTGGTGTACACCGGACCGCGGCCGTGGAGGCCAAGGGGTTCGGTGGGGATCGGGGAGCGCCCGCGGGAGGGGGCGGCCACTCTCGCCCGCCAGTCCCGCTGGTCTCCGTTCTGCTTCGTTGACATCCGCGAGCTGGGGCGGCAAGAATCAGGGACGGAGACGCTGCTGACGTGGCTGGGCCGCGCCGAGGCGGACGGCGGGGCGGCCCGGAGGGTATGCGGCGGCTGCGGGAGCGGGTGCTGGAGCGCTACCCCGACGCCCGGCACGAGAAGCTGCGGCAGCACGTGCAGCTGTGGATGGGGCAGCTCGCCGTTGGGCTGGGCGTGGACCCGGCCCTGGTGGAGACCATGTGGAGACTGGAGGAGGGAGAAATGCTGATTCCGGCGGCGGTAGACAGGTTGCGGCGGGAGCGCGCGAAGGGTCGCAGGGAGGCAGATATGCGCGTCGCGGCGGCGGAGGACAGGTTGCGGAGGGAGCGTGCGGCGGGCCGGAGGGAAGGTCGGAAGGAAGGCCGCGCGGAGGGCCGCGCCCAATTCCGTGCCGAAATCGCGGAGGTGATTCGGAACGGTGGAACGGCGGCCGAGGCGCTCGCCCGCGTGGAGGAGATCGTCAACGGTAACGGGGAGTCGAGCAGCGGTTCGTAAAGCGCGGCTTCACCGGAGTCGGCCTGAGCGGGGATTGCTGATGGCGGGGACCGCAGCGGCCATGCGTTCCGCGACCGCCCGAGACCGCGCATCCGTAGCTCCCCGGATAACCTCCGTCCCGTCCTGCCATTCCAACGCCCCGCCGGACGATGTACCCTTCGTTTCCGCTCTCCGGGAAGGGGTGGACGCGAAGGCCTCCCGGACCACCATCCAGGCCGGCCCGAGGAGGTCCTTGCCTTGGCAGCGACGCGGCGCGACGATCATCGGCCGGAGGGCCCGCGGCCCCGGCGCCACACCTCGCCCGAGGACCTGAGGCGCGGCCACGACGCCACCTACCGGCTGCTGCACCAGCACCGGGAGGCGTTCCGCGAACTCTTGGTCGGGCACTGCGGCGCGTGGATCGACGTCGACAGGCTAGACTTCGCCCGCATAGAGCGCCTCCCCGACAGCCACGTCTCGGACGAGGGCGTCCGCCGGGGCGGCGACTTGGCGTGGCGGGTCGGGTACGCCCGCGAGGACCGCCACCTGGTGGTGCTGATCGAGTTTCAGAGCGGCCCTGATGCGCGCATGGCCCGGCGCATGCACGAATACGGAGCGCTGACCGCGACGGGACTGGATCGGGCCGACAGGCTGGACGAGGGGGAGCTCCAGCCGTACGGCTTGGCCGTCGTGGTGTACACCGGACCGCGGCCGTGGAGGCCAAGGGGTTCGGTGCGGATCGGGGAGCCGCCGCGGGAAGCGGCGGTCACGCCCGCCCGGCTGTCTCGCTGGTCGCCGTTCTGCTTCGTTGACATCCGCGAGCTGGGACGGCAAGAATCAGGGAGGGAGACGCTGCTGACGTGGCTGGGCCGCGCGGAGGCTGACGGCGGCCCGGATGGGATGCGGCGGCTGCGGGAGCGGGTGCTGGAGCGTTACCCCGGCGCCCGGCACGAGAAGCTGCGGCAGCATGTGCAGCTGTGGATGGGGCAGCTCGCGGTCCAACTGGGCGTGGACCCGGCGCTGGTGGAGAACATCTGGAGACTGGAGGAGGGAGAAGTGGCGATCGGGATATCGGAGGAGAGAGTGCGGAAATGGGTGGCCAAGGGCGAGGCCGAGGGCGTGGTTCGAGGCCGGGCGGAAGGTCGGAGGGAAGGCCGCGCTGAGGGTCGGAAGGAGGGCCGGAAGGAAGGCCGCGCTGAGGGCCGGAAGGAAGGCCGGAAGGAGGGCCGCGCCCAATTCCGTGCCGAAATCGCGGAGGTGATTCGGAACGGTGGAACGGCGGCCGAGGCGCTCGCCCGCGTGGAGGAGATCGTGAACGGGGACGGGGAGGCCGGCGGAGGCGCGCCAAGCCCCTCGAGATGATCGGACGCGCCGGGACGCAAAGCCGCGCACGCGCGCACGGCGCGATTCAAAACTCGGTCCGCCGCAGATGCGCCCATTCATCCTCGGGCTCACCGATTCCGCAGGATCGTGTTTGAGACGATCCTCCCTCCCCTACCGGAGCCTGATCCTTCCGCGGACGCCGACGGAGTGACGCGCTCCCCCGAGCCCGCTCTCGCGCCGCGTGCCCTCGAGGCGCAGCCCGACGCCCGCGCCCAGGTCGTAGCGCACGCCGCTCGAGAAGGCGCGCACGCCGCGCTCGGCGAGGTGGAAGCCGCCGTAGGGCGTGCCTTGGAAGCCGGCGATGCCGTACGCCACCTCGCCGTCGACGTTGACGCCCATGTCCGGGTCGTGGCCGCCCATCGCGTCGTGCACCCCGCGCTCCCACAGATGGTTCACCCCGCTCCGGTGGTCGCCGTACGACGGCGCCATCCGGATCGAGAGCCCTTGGCCGCGGGTAGCCGGGTCGAACATCAACATGCCGCCGAGGCCCCATTCCTCGTAGCCGTCGCGCGCCGAGATGACGAACCGGCCGCGGCCCTCCGCGGTCAGCCCGAACCCTGAGTTGGTGTAGCGCAGCCCGCCCCCGACTTCCGCGCTGGCGCCGTTCACTCCGTCGCCGTTGTCGTAGCGCATCCCGCCCTCGAGCAGGAACGCCATCTCGTGCCCTGTGTCGGCGCGGAAGCCCTGCACTAGCTCCAGGGCGAGTTTGGCGCGCCGCATATCGAGCGTCACATCCTCGATCCGCTCGGTGCCGTCGACCATCACCTGGCCGGCCCAGCCTTCGGCCTTGACCCGGATGCCGCCCGCACCGCGCGTGAGCAGCTGGTAGCTGGCGCCCCCCGCCCCGGTCATCATGCTGGCGGGGCTGGTGCGGAGCCCTTCGCGCACGTCATCGACCTCGATGTCGCCCCGCCCGTATCCCGCCGAGCCCCACACCGAGGTGCCGGGCGCGCCGGAGAACCAGGCCATGTAGGGATGCACGCTGGTCATGGTGGCGCCGTAGGTTCCGGTCACTGGGCTGGCGCCGGTCCTGTCGGTGAAGTCGAAGCTGCCCGAGGAGTACGAGCCCGCCACACCCGCCAGGATGTCCGGCCCCACGCGCACGTCCACGCCGACGTGGCCGCTCACCATGTTGCCCTTCCAGTCGAGGGCGCGCGCGCCGGGCTCGCCCAAGTGGTGGTACTCGCCCGCGCCCCAGCTCGCCAGCTGCGCGACCGTGGCGGACTGCTGTGGCGCGTCGGACGCCCCGAACGGCATCGAAAAGGAGGTGCCGCCGAAGAGGGCGGCGAGGCCGGCCTGGTCGCCCCGGGCGAGGCCGAGCCCGCCGGCTCCCGGCGCGGACAGGCTCGCGGCCATCGACGAGAACCCGTTCGTCTCCACGCGCCGTTCCATGCCCATCCCGCTCGCCACCGCGTCCACGCGGCGGGCGATCGCCGAGACCGTGCTCGAGGTCATCGCCGCGGCCACGTGCGGCAGGACGCGGGTGTTCAGGCGTCCCGCGCGCTCGACGGGATCGTCGGTCGCGGCCGAGGCGCTCGCCGACGGTGCGCCGACGCCCGCCCGGTTGATCGCCGAGACACGGTAGTGGCGCGTGCTCCCCGGCAGCAGGCCGGTGTGCGAGAAGGTGGTGACCCTGGACTCGGTGTTGGTTACCAGATCCGCCCACGCGGCGGCGTCCTCCGAGACTTCGATGCGGTAGCCGGTGATGGGCGCGCCGCCATTGTAGGCGGGCGCGACCCAGAACAGGTCGATCCGCGTGGGCGTGACGTCGGTGGCGACCAGTCCGGTGGGCGCGTCGGGCACGGTCGCGTCGGTTGTGGAGCCCGCGACCCGCGATGCGGCGCCCACGCCGATCCGGTTGATCGCAGAGACGCGGTAGTGGCGCGTCGAGGCCGGCGCGAGCCCTCCGTGGGTGTGGACGGTGGTCGTGGCGCGCGTGTTGGCCACCAAGTCCTCCCAGCTCCCGCCTCCGTCGGCCGAGACCTCGATGCGATAGCCGGTGATGCGCGCGCCCCCGTCGTCCGCGGGCGCCTGCCAGGAGAGGACGATCTGCGACGTGCCGGTCGCCTCTGCGGTGAGACGTCGCGGCACCGCCGGCAGGGTCGCGTCGGTGGTCGCCCGCGCCGTGTTCGAGAACGGCCCCACCCCCGCGAGGTTGATCGCCGCGACCCGGTAATGCCGCGTGGTGGCGGGCCGCAGGTTCACGTCCGAGAGCGTCGACGACGTCGAGTTCGTGTTGCGGCGGATGATGTTCCAGGTCGCGCCCTCGTCGTCGGAGGCCTCGATGCGGTAGCCGAAGATCGAGACGCCGCCGGTGTAGCGGGGCGCGTTCCACGCCAGGTCGATGCGCGACATGCCCACCGCCCGCGCCGTCAGCCCGGTCGGAGCCCCGGCGAAGTCGGCGTGCGTGAGGACCGCGGCCGTGGGCGACCACGGCCCGGAGCCCACGTGGTTGATGGCCGCGACCTGGTACTGGTACCGGGTGACCGGCTCCAGTCCGGTGTGCGTGAAGGTGGTGGTCGTCGTCCCCGTGTTGGGACGGATGATGATCCAGGAGTTGTCGTTGGGCCCGAACATCCGGATGCTGTAGCCGGTGACGCGCGCCCCTCCATCCGTCTCCGGCGCATCCCAGGCGAGGAGCACGCTGCTCGGCCCGGTCGCGCGCGCGCGCACGTTCTGAGGCTGCCCGGGAGGAGCCGCGTTGGTGGTGCCTTCGGCCACGTTGGAGGCGCGTCCCGTCCCCCGGCTGTTGACCGCGGACACGCGATAGAACCGGGTGGTGCCGGGAGCGAGTCCGGTGTGCAGGTAGGTGGTGGCCGTGCCGCCGGTGCTGGCCACGAGGATGATCCAGCCCGAGACGCCGCTCGACGACACCTCGATGCGGTAGCCCGTGATCGCGCTTCCGCCGTCGTCGGCCGGGGCGTTCCAGGCGAGGAGGATCCGGTCGCTTCCACCCACCCCGCTCGGAGTCGCCCGGAGACCCGTGGGCGCGCCCGGAACGGCCACCTCCGTGGTGGCATGGGCGACGTTCGACCACGCGCCCGTGCCCGCCCGGTTGATCGCCGCGACGCGGTAGTGGCGGGTGCTGGCGGGCAGGAGGCCGTCGTGCGTGTAGGCGGTGGCGCTGGACCCGGTGTTGGCCGCGAGCGGGAGCCACCCGCCCGTTCCCGAGCGCGACACCTCGATGCGGTAGCCCGTGATCGGGGCCGAACCGCTGGAGACGGGGGCGTCCCAGTTCAATTCGATGGCCGACGTCCCCCGGGCCCGCGCCGTCAGGCGCCCGGGCGCGTCCGGCAGGAGATCCTCCGTGGTCGCGCTCGCGACGTTCGACGGCGGTCCCGTCCCGTTGAAGTTGACCGCCGACACCCGGTAGTGGCGCGTCTCGCCCGCGGAGAGGTTCGCGTCACGGTGGACGGTTGCGGTGTCCCGGGTGCTGCGCACCAGAGTCGACCAGGTGTCCCCGCCGTCCTCCGACACTTCGATCATGTACCCCGTGATCCTGGTGCCCCCGTCCGAGGTCGGTTCATCCCACGTCAGCTCGATGGCGTCGGGGCCGTCGGCAACCGCCCCGAGGTTGCTCGGCGCGCCGGGGAGCCCGGTGCGCGCTTCCCCGGTGACGTTTCTCAGCGCCATCTCGAAGCCGGACGCGCGATTGCCGACCAGGTCCCGGATCGCATCGGGGCCGGTGTCGGCGTAGAACACCGTCACCGCGTCGCCTTGCTCGACGGGGCTCTCCAAGTGAAGGAAGACCTCGCGCGCGAACACGTCGACCTCGGATATGGCCTTGACGTTGAACGCGCCCCCCCTGACGAAGGACACCTGGAAGTCGCTGGCCGACGGGACGAAGTCCTCATCGAGGTCTTCGTGGAAGTCGATGACGACTTCGTCGCCGTTGATCTTCGCATCCAGCACCCGAGGGGCCTCGTTGTCCACCTGGAAGGAGAGCACCGTCCCGATGTTCCCCTCCTCCCGGCTGTTGTGCGCCACGCCCGATGGGATTGTGATGATCACCGTGCCGACATGATTCGGGTTCGTCGTGAAGTCGAGGGAATAGCTCGAAGCGGAGTGGGTCGCCAAGGGGGCCACCGCCGTGGCGCCGTACGCCTGGACGTCCCCGATCTCGAAGCCCGTAACGCTCTGCGAGAAACCGATGTCGATGCGGAATTCCTCGTGGACGGTCCCGGTCCAGGTGCGCCTGAGCCCGGTCGTGGGCGGGACGGCCACGCTCGCCACCGGAGGCTCCGCGACCGGCCGGACTCCCTCGCGCGAGTCGCCCGCGGGAGGTTCCTCGGCACCCGCCCCCGCCGACGGAATCAGGATCGCGCAGATCGCCGCGGCGGCCAGGAGGGAACGGGCGAGCGGACCACGCTGGTTCGGAATCATCGTGTCGTCTCCGCGTCGGGTGAAACGCGCGGTGCAATAGTCATTTGTTTATCGACTGTCCGCCCAAACTAGCGGAAGGCGACGGATGGCAACAACCATCCGCGCCCCCCTCCACGTGGCCAGGTCGCCGCCGCCCACGGCCTTAACGCACCTCACCCCCCGCCCGGGGAGTCCCGGACGGGGGATGAGCGGTCCCGCGAACCATCGGCCCGGCTCCGGTCTTCGGAAGTCCCCGCTCAGGCCGACTCGGTGAAGCCGCGCTTCACGAACTGCCGCTCAACTCCTCCCCGTTCCCATTGACGATCTCCTCCACGCGGGCGAGCGCCTCGGCCGCCGTTCCGCCATTGCGAATCACTTTCGCGATTTCGGCACGGAGCTCGGCGCGCTCTCTCCGCAGCTTCTCTTCCGCCGCCGCGACCAGCAATTCTCCTTCCCGTCGGCCTTCCTTCCGGCCCGCCGCGCGCTCCCTCCGCAACCTGTCTACCGCCGCCGGAATCAGCATTTCTCCCTCCTCCAGTCTCCACATGGTCTCCACCAGGGCCGGGTCCACGCCCAGCCCAACGGCGAGCTGCCCCATCCACAGCTGCACGTGCTGCCGCAGCTTCTCGTGCCGGGCGCCGGGGTAGCGCTCCAGCACCCGCTCCCGCAGCCGCCGCATACCCTCCGGGCCGCCGTCCGCCTCGGCGCGGCCCAGCCACGTCAGCAGCGTCTCCGTCCCTGATTCTTGCCGCCCCAGCTCGCGGATGTCAACGAAGCAGAACGGAGACCAGCGGGACTGGCGGGCGAGAGTGGCCGCCCCCTCCCGCGGGCGCTCCCCGATCCCCACCGAACCCCTTGGCCTCCACGGCCGCGGTCCGGTGTACACCACGACCGCCAGGCCGTAGGGCTGCAGATCCCCCTCGTCCAGCCTGTCGGCCCGGTCCAGTCCCGTCGCGGTCAGCGCTCCGTATTCGTGCATGCGCCGCGCCATGCGCGCGTCCGGGCCGCTCTGAAACTCGATCAGCACCACCAGGTGACGGCCGTCGCGAGGGTACCCCACCCGCCACGCCACATCTCCGCTCCGGCGCTCGCCCTCGTCCGAGACGTGGCTTTCGGGGAGGCGCTCGATCCGGGTGAAGTCCAACCCGTCCACGTCGATCCACGTCCCGCAGTGCCCGACCAGGAGCTCGCGCAGCAGGTCGGGGTGCTGGTGCAGCAGTCGGTAGGTGGCGGCGTGGCCGCGCCTCAGGTCGCCGGGCGAGGTGTGGCGTCGGGGCTGGTGCCCACGACCGCGATCGTCGCGCCGCGTCGGTGCCAAAGGCGGGGACCTCCTCGAGCTGGCTTGGATGGTTGGTCCGGGAGGCCTTCGCGGTGCCGCTCCGTCCCAGTTCGGCGCCTATGTGCAGGGGAGTAAGGCCGCGCGCGTCCGTCCCTCCCGGATAACGGGAACGAAGGGTACATGGTCCGGCGGGGCGTTGGAATGGCTGAATGGGACGGGATATTCCAAGGGAACCACGGGTGCGCGGTCCCGGGGTGGTCACGAACACATGTGTCCGGTGCGGCCCGCGCTCGGGGGAGACGACGCCTTAACGCGCCTCGCCCCCCGCCCGGGAATCCCGGACGGGGGGCGAGCTGTCCCGCGACCATCGGCCTGGCCGGTGGCGAGCCGGCCGGGCCGATGGTGTTGAAGGGTTGGATTAGCCGTCGGCCGGCTTCGCGGCAACCGCCGCCACGGCGGAGCGCTGCCACGGGTTGTCGTCACTCGCGGCACCCTGCACCGACTCAACGGCGACGTTGAACGCCTTGGCGAGCTCGGCCAAGACCTGCTTGGTGGCCGTGCCGTCAACCGAGGTCCAGGAAGTAGTCGCCTTCACGGAGCCGTTGCCGCTGGCATCCACGGTCCACTCCCTGTCCGTCAAGGGACTGGTGAGCTTCGTGTCGTGATCGGCAACGTACCAGACGCCGTCGCTGAGCTGCACCACGATCCGCTGGTTCGAATTGCTGCTCGTAACGGCGGTCCATGTGGCCGTGATCATGTCCGCGTTGTCGTCGTCACGTGCCGCCTCGACATTGCTGGCCGACGGATCGATCGCCGCAACGGTGACCGGATCACCCTCGATCGTGACTGGGTCAGCCCCGCCCCCGGGATCACTCTCGGCTACGATCCGCACGCTGAACCCGCCGTCGCTGTCGGCTGGGGCGGCGTCGGACACTTCCTGCTCTTCGGCGTCTGAAGCCACTTCAGAGCCAAAGTCATTCCAATCGCCCTCGCCAACCTTGGTCTGGACCTGGTATGAAACCGTGGCACCATCAGGCACCGTGCCGGCCGTCCAGGTCACCGTGACGTCGTCATCATAGGTCACGACCCCGTCGGCGGACTCATCGGTATTCCGCGTCGCCATGAGGCCGCTGGCCATGAAGGTCTCCGCCTGGATGGCGCCGAAGTTGACGCTCTGGCCCGGACCGACGTTCACGACCTGTCCGGTCGCCGGGTATTTGAAGGTGTGGTTCTCCAGCGAGGCCGCGATGGTGTAGCTGCCGAACGGGACGTTGAGCGCGAAGGTTCCCGTCACGCTCGTGGTGACGGAGGCCGTGGGATCGTCGCCATCGGCCGCTCCAGCCGCCGTCGCCGAGACCACCACGCCGGACTGCGGTCCGCCACCCGGAGCGATCACCCTGCCCGAAATCGTGGCGTTCACGAAGCCGGTGAAGTCGATGCCCGTGATCTCCGCGCCCGCGTGCGCCGGAGCCGTCAGCTCCGAGGGCACGAAGGTCATGCCGGCCTTCGACGCGGACACATCGGCGGTTTCACCCAGGGCCTTGGCGGCGATGACCGCCGTGTAGGAGCCGTCGGCGCCCGTCAGGAGCTTGCCGTAGTCCCTATGCCAAGTGCGTTGTTCCGCGTTCAACGGAGCCGCACCGTCCACCTTAATCAGCACGCCCGCAACCGGCGCGTTGGTGCCGGAGGCGCGGACCGTGCCGCTGATGGTGGCGCGAGCCTGGACGCCCGCCAGATCGATGTCCTGCATGTTCACCGTGTTCGCCTTTGTTTCCTCCCCCGTTCCAAACTTGATGGGATCGAGGTTCACGGCGGTGTAGCCTTCGGCGGAGGCCTGTATGAAGATGCTGTTGCTGTGCAGCGTGGTCCCGATCCTCCGCGCCTCGGGCGCGATGCCCTCGAGGATGTAGCGGCCATGCGCGTCGGTCATGGTCGACGCATTGTTCGCGGTCACGGTCACGCTGTCGACTGCGAAGCCGTCGGAGCCGGTCACGCGGCCGTAGTAGGTCGCCGTCGTCGGCGTCACGTCGATCGCGACGTCCGCGCCGAGAGGGTTGAGCGAGCCGGCGGCCGACGTCGCGGTGCCCGCCAGCGTCGCCCGCCATCCGCTCGGCACGCTGACGCCGTAGACGCCCGCGGCCATCCCGGCGAAGTTGAACGCGGTCCTCTCGTCGATCGCCGTCCTGCGGTTGTTCGTCTGGGCGGTGGTGAAGGACTCCTCGTCGCCCGCGAGGTTCTTGCCCTCGACCGGCGACAGGTCGACCGTGATCCCCGGCACGTACGTGTCGGGGGCGGCGTCATGCTCGAAGCCGTCGCTATCGGGATCGATGGCGACGCCGTTCTTGGACACCTGTCCGCTCACGGTGTGCGTGGTCACGTAGGCGAACGACGCGCAATCGCCGTGGTCCTGACCCGCGGGCTCGGTGGCCTGCAGCGGGCAGAGCTCGACCGTGTGGCTGTAGCCGCCGTTCGCGCCGAAGGCGCCGCCGGCGATGCCGTTGACCTCCACGTTCCGGTAGGCCGCGAGCTCGTCGGGGTCGAGAAGCATGATGCCCTCCGCGTCCGCCGCCTCCTCGGCCTGGACGATCACGTCCGCGTCCGCCGGCAGGCGACGGAAGGTCACCACGCCGTTCTGGTCGCTCCTGATCCCGGGCGTGGCCGGATTCCACTGCGCCCTCGTGAACGAGCGGGACCGTCCGGCGTCGTCGATGTAGCGGACGTCGACGTCGACCATCCCGGACATTCTCACGTCTCCGCCCAGCACGTTGCCGGTGAAGCCCATCACCTGGTCGCGCTCGTGGTGCACGTAGACCTTGAGGGTCTGGGTCGTGTACGCCACCTCGACCGTGCCGGCGTCCATCGTGCCCGCCAGCGAGAGGCCGTCGTGCGTGTACTCAACCGCCGACCCCTCGTAGTTCTCGCCGCCGTCCAGCGCGTTGGCCTGGTCGTCGGCGACGTTGAACGAGTAGGTCACCGGAAGGTCGGCCGCCGCGACCGTCGCCGTGAACGACGCGTTGCCGTCGTCGTCCAGCATCTCGGGCGCGCCCTCGACCGCCTCGCCGCCCGACGTGACGCTGATCGCCCAGCCCGCGAGCGCGGCGCCGCCGCCGAAGTCGGTCGTGACCGTGGCGCCGCTCACGCTCGCGTCCACGTTCAGGTTCACGATGTCGTTGTCGTTCGAACCCGCGGTCGCGAACATCTGCGGATCCCAGGACACGGCCGTCATCCCGTCGGCCACGTCGTAGCCGTCCGCCGCCACGCCCGCGTACACCATGTTCCCGCTGGTGCCGGCGCGCGCGACCTTGATCGACGCCATGCCGTCCTCGCCGGTCTCGCCGCCGCCGACCTTGGTCTCGCCGGCCGCGTCCGAGTAGAGC
>JAAXGM010000065.1 GCA_012267435.1 Gemmatimonadota bacterium | reverse complement strand
GTAGAGGATCATGGGGATGGACGGCGGGATGATCACGGCCAGGGTGGCCGACGACGAGGTCACCGCGGCCGCGAACTCGCGCGAGTAGCCGCGCTTGCGCATGGCCGGAATCAGGATCGACCCGAGCGCGGCCACATCCGCCACCGCACTCCCCGAGATCTCGGCGAAGAACATGGACGCCGAGATGCTCACCATCGAGAGGCCGCCCCGGATGAACCCGAAGACCGCCGAGGCGAAGGCCACCAGGCGCCGCGAGATCCCCGAGCGGTTCATGATCGCGCCCGCCAGGATGAAGAGCGGGATCGCGATGAGGGGAAACTTCGTCGACCCGGAGAACATGAGCAGGCCCGCGTTGGGGAGCGCCCCCAGGCCGCCCGTGGCCACGATCGCCACCACCGCCACGAGTCCCAGCGCCACCGCGATGGGTACGTTGACCAGGATGAGGACCAGGAGCAGCAGGACCAGGGCGACGGTCACGGAAGGACGCCTCCACCCTCGCCCGCCTCACCGCTCCCGCCGCGGAGAGCGCGGGGCAGGCTCAGGAGCTGGGCCACCACGAAAAGCACCGCCCCGACCGGAATCACCGATTGCGCCAGCGCCGCGGGCACGGCCGGCATGCTCACCAGCGTCGTGCCCGCCAGCGCGGCCTGCACCCGCAGACCCGCCCAGGCCAGCACGAGAAAGAAGCCGATGACCGCGGTTTCGCCCACCAGCAGGACACAGGTGCGGGCCCGCCCGCGCAGCCGCTCGACCAGGACCGGCACCCCGATGTGCCCGCGCGTCAGCGCCACCAGCGCCGCGCCGTAGTAGGTGAGCCACGCCAGCAGGATCGACGCGGCCTCGTCGTACCAGACCAGCGCCGCCCCCGCCTTCCGGAAACCGACGCCGAGCACGACCACCGCGGCAAGCGCCACCACCAGCGCGATCACCACGGCCTCCAACACCTTCCGAAAGACCCGCCGCGTCTCCTTCATCCCGCCCCCGTCCGGGAATCCGCCGCCGGGGTTTCAGTCACGGGCTGCAGCCGCCCGCGGAAGCAACCCCCCCGACATTCGTGCGGGTCCATCCACGGGGCTACTGATTGGCCAGCATCAGGGCCTGGTCGATCAACTCCCGCCCCACCGCCACATCCGACGCGAACTGGTCGTACACGCTCCGGCTGACGCCCTCGAAGGCGGAGTGGTTCGTCCAGTTCACCGAGATGTCGGTCGCACCCAGCTCCACCAGCAGCTCACGGTCCAGCCGCTTCGCGGTGTCGTACACGAAAGTGCGCAGCCCCCGCGCCTCCTCCTCGACAACGGTGCGCACGTCTTCGGGCAACGTGTTCCAGTGCTCCGCCGAAACGGTCACATAGGCCGGCGTGTACACATGCCGCGTCAGGGACAGGAAGTCCTGCACTTCGTCCAGGTTCGCCGCGCTGATCTGCGCGAGCGGGTTCTCCTGTCCGTCCACCACACCCGTGCGCAGCGCGAGCAGCACATCCGAGAAGGCCATCGGGACGGGGTTGGCGCCGAAATGCTGGAAGAGCTTGACGCGCCAGGTCCCCCGGGGCGTGCGCAGCTTGATCCCGTCCAGGTCATCCGGTACGCGCACGGGGCGCACGTTGTTGGTCACGTGCCGATACCCGTTCTCCCACACCGCCACGATCCGGTAGCCCTCGGCCTCCGCGAGCGGCGCCAGCGTGGGCCACACGATTTCCTCCTCGATGCGGGCCATGTGCTCGCGGTTCCGGACCAGGTAGGGCATCTCGAAGAGTCCGAACTCCGCGATCCGCGACGACATGATCGACGAGGGCAGCGCCATGTCGACGGTCCCCAGCTTGAGCTTCTGCAGCAGGACGTCGTCGCCGCCGAGCTGGCTCGATCCGTAGACGACCACCTCGGCCTCGCCGTTCAGGCGCTCGTTCACGCGCCGCGCGAACTCCTCCGCGGTGAGCGCGAAGAGCGATCCCGGCGCCCCCACGTGCCCGAAGCTGAGCTCGCGGGGACCGTCGGCACGAGTCCCGCCGCCGCATCCCGCCGAGAGGACCGCACCCGCCGCGAGCAGTCCCCCGACAACCCGGGACGACCGCCGATTGCGGCGAGGCGCCGGTGCCCGGTGCCGCCCTCGGGCCATGAGGACGGTTTCCGAATGCATACCCACGAATTCCCGTGCAGTCTGCGACATTGTGCCCCGGTGCCTCCTGGTTTTCCGGTTCGCTTGTGGGCCCCACGGATTATTCACAATTTGCCATATGTTTACCACCCTGGCCGCCAGGCTGCGCGAAAACGTGGAAGGACCGGTCCGCTTCGACGCGCTCACCAGAGGCCTCTACTCGACCGACGCCTCCATCTACCAGATCGAGCCGGTCGGTGTGGTGCTTCCGCGCACAATCGACGACATCGACGCCGCAATGGCGATCGCGCGCGAGGAAGGCGTGCCGGTGCTGCCCCGGGGGGCGGGCACGTCGCAGTGCGGACAGGCGGTCGGCCGTGCGCTCGTTGTGGACACGTCGCGGTACCTGCGCCGGGTGGAACCGGTGGACCGGGTGGCCCGGACCGTCCGGGTGGAGCCGGGGGTGGTCCTCGACCGGTTGAACCGACGTCTGGCCCCGACGGGCCTCTTCTTCCCCGTGGACGTGGCGACCGCGAGCCGCGCCACCATCGGCGGGATGGCGGGCAACAACAGCGGCGGGGCGCGCTCGATCCGCTACGGGATCATGGCCGACAACGTGCTGGCCATCGAGGCGGCGCTGGCGGATGGGCGGGTGGCGTTGTTCGGAGGGGACGATCCCGGGTCGCCGGGCGATGCAATGGCGGCAGCGGACGATCTGGTGGAGGCCGTGCGCCGGATCGCCGCGCGCGAGGCGGCCGAGCTGGAGAGGCGGGTGCCGAAGGTCCTCCGTCATGTGGCCGGGTACAACCTGCACCGCCTGCTGCGTCCGCGAGCGTCCCCGGCCGAGCTGCTGGTGGGGTCGGAGGGCACGCTGGCCTTCTTCCGCAGGATCCGGCTCAAGCTGTCGCGCCGGCCGGCCCGCCGGGTTCTGGGCGTCTGCGCCTTCCCGTCGCTGGGGAGCGCGCTCGACGCCGTGCAGCACATCGTCGAACTGGAACCCCACGCGGTCGAGTTGATGGACCATACCCTGACCCGGCTCGCCCGGGAGAATGCGGCGTTTCGGTCGACGGTGGACGCGCTCTTTCCGGCGGTGGCCCATACGCTGCTGCTGGTGGAGTTCGCGGGGGGCGGGGAGGGGGCGCTGTCGCGGCTGCTGTCCCGCCTGGAGGAGGTGGTGCGCGGCATCGGGCCCGGGTGCGACGTGACCCGCGCGGAGGACCCCGGCGCCCAGTCCGCGATCTGGGCGGTTCGGCGCGCGGGGCTGAACATCGTGATGTCCATGAAGGGTGACAGGAAGCCGGTCTCGATCGTGGAGGACTGCGCGGTTCCGCTCCCCGTGCTGGCCGAGTTCGGGGCGGCCGTCGAGGAAATTTTCGCGCGGCACGGCACCTCCTCGACCTGGTACGCGCACGCCTCGGTGGGGTGCCTGCACGTGCGTCCGTCGCTCGACGTGAAGGACCCGGCCGACATCCGCGCCTTCCGCGCCATCGCCGAGGAGGTGCACGGGGTGGTGGGGCGACTGGGGGGATCGCACTCGGGCGAACACGGCGACGGGATTCTGCGCTCGGAGTTCATCGAGCCGGTGCTGGGGGAGCGGCTGGCTCGGGCGTTCGAAGAGGTGAAGGACGCATGCGATCCGGAAGGGATGATGAACCCGGGGAAGATCGTGGGCGCGCCCCGCATGGACGACCGCGGGCTGTTCCGGTACGGGCCGGAGTATCCGCGGCGCGTGGAGCTGCCGACGGTGACCGACTGGTCGGGGAGCGGGGGCTTCGCGAGGGCGGTCGAGGCGTGCAACAACAACGGGGCGTGCCGGAAGCTGGACCCGGGCGTGATGTGTCCGTCGTACCG
>JAAXGM010000064.1 GCA_012267435.1 Gemmatimonadota bacterium | reverse complement strand
CCGCGGCGGCGGGATGCGCGATCCCCTTCAGCTCCCGCCAGACGCGGAACTCGTAGTCCCCGTTGAAGAGCAGGTGCGCCGGGGTCTGCCCGTCGCTCCGGCGGGCGTCCGGGTCGGCACCCCGGTCGACCAGAAGCGGAAGCAGGCCGGGCTGGCGGGTCATGACGGCCCAGTGGACGGCGCTGCTGCCCTGCAGGTCGGTGGCGGATGCCAAGCGCGGCCGGTCGCGCAGCACATCCTCCACCCGCCGCTCGTCGCGCGCCACCATGGCTTCCCGCAGCTCGGCAAAGCGGGGATCGTAGCCGAAGCGGGCGCGGCCCTCGGCCTCCAGAATGCCGCGCACCTCGTCGAACCCCATGACCCGGGCACGGCGCACCAGCTTCTTCCATCCCGAGTCCATGAAGCGGACTCGGCCCGGTTCGGCGCCCGCATGCAACAGCGCGCGCACGACCGCCGGCTGGTTCGCATAGACGGCGAAGTGGATCGGCTGCGTGTACCAGTACTGGGCGTGGACGAGGGCGGGATCGTGGCCGATCAGTTCCCGAACGCGATCCAGGTCGCCGTCCCGGCACGCTTGGAAGAACGCCCACGCCTGCTCGCCGTCCACCGCCTTGACATCGCACAGGTAGCGGCCCGACATCTCCGCCGGGCGGGTGCGGGGGCGGCGGTTCATCCGCGCGTGGACGGAGCGGCGCCGTCAGACCGAAGACCGGCTTGCGCCGTGTGCTTCGGGGGGCGCGGCTGCCTCCGGGCTCTCGCGGTTATCTGCCCGTACCCTCCGCGGCCGTCTTCTTCTCTCCCTCCTCCTCGTCCCCCGGCGCCTCCTCCCACTCGTACTCGCGGTCGCGCACCCAGCGCTCGAACCACTCCAGGTGCACGTTGGCCTTGAAGAGCTGGTGCCGGAGCTCGGTCCAGCCGTGCCCCGCGCGCGGCGCCACGTAAAGATGCGTGGGCACGCCGTTGTGCTTCAGCCCGCGGTACATCTCCACCGACTGGGGCATGGGCACGCGGGCGTCCTCCTCGCCCACCAGGAAGATCGTCGGCGTGCTCACCCGCCACACTTGGCGCAGCGGCGAGTCCCGCCAGTACTGGTCGACGGGCGCGTCCTCCTCCCAGGGCGTGCCGCCGAACCATGGCGTGCGGTAGACGCGGATGTCGCTCTGGGCGTACATCGACACCCAGTTGGCGGCGCCCGCCCCCGAGGCGGCGGCTTTGAAGCGGTCGGTGTGGGTGATGATCTTGTTGGTCATGTGCCCGCCCGCGCTCCAGCCCATCTTGGCCATGCGCTCGCCGTCCACCAGGCCGCGATCAATCAGGTGGTCGACGCCCGTCATCACGTCCAAGTGCGCCTGGTCGAAATAGTTGCCCACCATGTTGCGCAGGAAGTCGTCGCCGTAGCCGGTGCTGCCCCGGTAGTTGGGCTTGAACACGAAGTAGCCCATCCCGTTCAGCACCTGCACGAAGTTGCCCGCAGTGGAGAACTGGAACTTGTCCGACGCGGCCGGCCCGCCGTGGGTCTGCACAACGAGCGGGTAGCGGGTCCCCTCGTCGTATTCGAGCGGAAAGAAGAGCAGCCCCTCGACCTCGACGCCGTCCTCACCCCGCCACCGCACCGCCTCCTGGCGCGGCTGCGCGAAGTCCTCCGTGAGGTAGTCGAAGACGCGGGTCACGCGCTCGGGCGAGCCGTCGCCGCGCATCACCCACAAGTCGCCCCGGTTGTCCGCCCGGTTCAGCCCGAAGACGTGTGCGTCCACCGCGGGCGCGTACTGCCAGTTGATGACTTGGTGGTCGCCCTCCGTCAACTGCGTCAGGCGCTCGCCGTCGATGTCCACGCGCATCAGCTCTTCGCGCACCCCCGTGTTGGCGCGGAAGAAGACAGCGTTGCCGTCGTCCGACCACGCGATGGCGTCGACCCCGTGCGGCATGTCGGCAAGCAGCACCCGCGCCTCCCCGTCTCCGGACGCCGGGACGAGGAAGAGATTGTCGTTGTAGTAGAAGTCGAAGTCCTCGCTGGAGTCCGCGTGGAAGGCCACCCACCGATTGTCCGGAGACAGGCGCGCGTTGTATTCCGGCACCGAGTTGCGGGTGAGTTGGCGCGCGCCGCTTCCGTCCGAACGCATCACCCACACCTCGCGCCGGTCCACGCCCTCGAACAGCGGCGATTCCCCGCGGTGGAAGACGATGTGGGTGCCGTCGCGCGAGAGAGAGTAGCCGGTGACCGAGTAGTCCCCCTCCGTGACCCGGCTCGTCCTCCCATCCTCCACGCTCGCGCGCCAGAGGTGGAGTTGCCGGTAGTTCTCGTCGAAGGCGTAGACGTCGTCGCCGGCGGCGCGCGCGGCCTGCTCCTCCTCCGAGAGCTCGTTCGCCGCAACGAAGTAGATGCCGCCGCCATCCGGGGCCCAGGTGATGCTCGAGACGGCCGTGGGGTGGTTGGTGAGGGCGTTCGCCTCGCCTCCCATGGTGTTCAGCAGGTAGATCTGGGTGTGCTCGTCCTCGCCACGCCGGGCCAGG
>JAAXGM010000063.1:2677-9363 GCA_012267435.1 Gemmatimonadota bacterium | reverse complement strand
GGTCATGTGCCCGCCCGCGCTCCATCCCATCTTGGCCATGCGCGCGCCGTCCACCAAGCCGCGATCGATGAGGTGGTCGACCCCCGCCATCACGTCCAGGTGCGCCTGATCGAAGTAGTGGCCCACCATGTTGCGCAGGAAGTCGTCGCCGTAGCCGGTGCTGCCCCGGTAGTTGGGCTTGAACACGAAGTAGCCCATCCCGTTCAGCACCTGCACGAAGTTGCCCGCGGTGGAGAACTGGAACTTGTCCGACGCGGCCGGCCCGCCGTGGGTCTGCACAACGAGCGGGTAGCGGGTCCCCTCGTCGTATTCGAGCGGAAAGAAGAGCAGCCCCTCGACCTCGACGCCGTCCTCACCCCGCCACCGCACCGCCTCCTGGCGCGGCTGCGCGAAGTCCTCCGTAAGGTAGTCGAAGACGCGGGTCACGCGCTCGGGCGGGCCGTCGCCACGCATCAACCACAGGTCACCCCGGTTGTCGGCCCGGTTCAGCCCGAAGACGTGCGCGTCCAGCGCGGGCGCGTACCGCCAGTTTATGACCTGATGGTCGCCCTCCGTCAGCCGCGTCAGACGCTCGCCGTCGATGTCCACGCGCATCAACTCCTCGCGCACCCCGGTGTTGGCCCGGAAGAAGATGGCACCGCCGTCGTCCGACCACGCGATGGCGTCGACCCCGTGCGGCATGTCGGCAAGCAGCACCCGCGCCTCCCCGTCTCCGGACGCCGGGACGAGGAAGAGATTGTCGTTGTAGTAGAAGTCGAAGTCCTCGCTGGAGTCCGCGTGGAAGGCCACCCACCGATTGTCCGGAGACAGGCGCGCGTTGTATTCCGGCACCGAGTTGCGGGTGAGTTGGCGCGCGCCGCTCCCGTCCGCGCGCATCACCCACACCTCGCGCCGGTCCACGCCCTCGAACAGCGGCGATTCCCCGCGGTGGAGGGCGATGTGGGTGCCGTCGCGCGAGAGCGAATATCCGGTTACCGAGTAGTCCCCCTCCGTGACCCGGCTCGTCCTCCCATCCTCCACGCTCGCGCGCCAGAGGTGGAGTTGCCGGTAGTTCTCGTCGAAGGCGTAGACGTCGTCGCCGGCCTCGCGCCGCGCCTGCTCCTCGTTCGAGAGCTCGTCCGCGGCGACGAAGTAGATGCCGCTCCCGTCCGGTGCCCAGGTGATGCTCGAGACCGCCGTCGGGTGGTCGGTGAGAGCGTTCGCCTCGCCTCCCATGGCGTTCAACAGGTGGATCTGGGTGTGTTCGTCCTCGCCACGCCGGGCCAGGAAGGCGATGCGGCTTCCGTCGGGCGACCAGCGCGGGCTCGTCTCCCCGTTCTCGCCGTTGGTGACCTGGATCAGGTTGCCGCCGTCCGCGTCCACCCTCCAGATGTGGGCAAGGGTCCCGTTTTCCTCCCAGTCGGCGTCACGCCGCACGAAGAGCAGCCGGGTGCCGTCGGGGGAGATGCGGGGGTCGCCGAGCGTCGGCACCTCGATCAGGTCCACGATGGTCATCGGGCGCGGCGCGGTGTCCGCGTCCTGCGCGGACAGGCCCTGCGCCGGACCGGACAGGGTGACAAACACTGCGAGCGCGGCGGCGGCGGGCCACCGGGGGACGCTACGCGTTGCCATCCGGGACGGGGACGTGTGGTGTACGTTCATTCTCCTCCTCCAAGCCTCATTCCTGCCTCCACGATCCAGCGGTCGGACGCGAGGCCGTCGCGCGGTCTTCCTTATTCGAAGTTCCCGGGCACGGCCTCGTGCATCTCCGCGGCCACGTCCCCGGCGGACCGGAAACGCGACAGGTCCAGATCGAAGTTCGGGGGCGTGCGGCGCCGGATCTTGGCCACCAGCTCGCGGATTTCCCGGGGCGCCATCCCCATTCCGCGCAGTTTCTCGAAGCTGAGCGATCCGCCACCCGCCCGTGCCTCCAGCCCGCCGTCCTCGCCCGGCGCGAGCAGCGTCGCCAGCGCCTCCAGCTCCATCCTGCTCAGCTTGTCGCCGCACACCTGGTAGTCGATCCAGGCCTCGAAGCTCATCGGGGCCACGCGCTTGAGCATCCCGGCCATCACCCGCCCGAACTCCTGGATCTCCCACTGGGCGTGATCGTCCACGCGTAGCGTGAGGAAGTGCAGCAGGTTGTGCAGGTCGATCTTCCAGTACCACTGCGTATATGTCGACAGCGGCAGATCGATGCGGGCCAGCTCGCGGGCAACATCCTCCTGTACCATCCAGGCGTAGGCCCGGGAAGCGGACGCGCGCACATTTTCCCATTGCCGGATCGCGTCCCGGTAGAGGCCCTCCGGAGCGGCGTCCTCCTCCCTCCCCTGGTTGTTGGAGGTGCTCTGCAGCGAGAAGTTGCCGGGATCGGGGCTGTAGAAGAGGAGCGGCATCAGACTGTAGCGGCCCGAGTATTCGTTAATGGAGTTGTGGGTGATGATGCCGTTCGCCACAAAGTTGTGGTATGGGCCCTCGACTTCGAGGTCGTATGTCTCCCGCTCGCCCACGAACTCGAAGCGCCTGATCCGCACGAGCTTGGCCTTGTCGAGGCGGTTCCAGGGGATCCGGGGGCACGGCACCCACTCGGCCTTGACCGGCGGACCGCCAAGTCGTTCCACGAAATCCAGCTCCCGGCCAGCGATCGAACGATGGCAGTCCCCGCATAGAGTTGTGAGGTTGTCGGTGTCGCGGGCTCGGTCGAGGTCTGCCCACACAGGCACGATGTGATGACAGTGGAGCTCCGGTCGCCTCTCCTCACAGAGCTGGCAGGTCCATCCATTGCGGGCATGAATCTTTGCGGCGATCTGAGTGGTCCATCGGCTGATCGACGCCCGCTCCCCGGATCTACCACCGCGCCAGAAGTTGGAAGCGGGACCGCTACGAGCCGTCCGGATCGCGTCGAGAAACCGCTCCGACGGCTTCCGCGGTCCCAGCTGGTAGGTTCTTCCGCGATTCCAGGGTTTGGCTCCGGCTTCGAAGCAACCTCGCCCGGGCTCCGTGAGGCGGTAGTGCCCAAGCCATTTGCGTATCGTATGCACAGTCACACCACACGCCTGCGCCAGGTCGCCCAACGACCGCCGGTGTCCGCGGTATTCGCGTTGCAGCCAGATCGGATCGCGGTAGAATGCGGGGCGCCGTTCGGCTGCACCGTTGACGTATACGAAATAGTCGCCGTGCCGCCATACCGCGCGTCCACCATTCTCCCGCAACCGGGTCGCTCGCCGAAGCGTGTCCCAGCCGGTGGCGAACAGGAATCGGTGATCGGATGTGGCTTCGATGGATTTGCCGTCGTCCAGAACCATCCTGAACACCGGCTTCGGACCGTTCCGGCACACGTCCACAATGCGGGTGTGCTGGAACGCCAGAGTGTCCTCGTTGACTTGTCTGAGCTTCATCCGGCGCACGCGGTCGCGGCGAAAAAACGGGTTCCGCTGCTTGTCGGGACGAAGGCGGTTCCGGGTGGGTTGAAAGCGTCGCCAGATCTCTTCGATGGGTAGCTTGTAGAGTTGGCGGCGCCCCCTCGCCTCGGCACCAGGCAGATCGAAGAACACCTCGGTGCCCTCCGCCAGGCACGCCGTCCGGTGCCGCACCCACTGGCGAGCCACGAACATCGGCATGGCGCAGTGGAACTTGAGCTCGACCATCTCGCTGGGCGTGGTGTGGAGATGCCGGCGCAGGTAGCGGATGAGCCCGCGGGTGGCGCTGCGCCTGCGGGTGCCGTAGCCGTAGCTGACCCGCGCGGCGTGCTCGATGCTCTCGTCGCCGCCCATGTAGTCGACCAGAGCCACGAAGCCGTGATCGAGCACGGGATAGTAGCGTCCGAGGATCTCCTCGGCCTCGGGAGTGGTGGGACGCCTTGTTTCCATGCGCCTTAGGGCTACCCTTTCTGGAGGATGGCGAGTTCCGCGGGAGGCGGGAGGCTCCTGAAAGCTGGCCCTTCGTCCCCTGAATCACAATCAGCTTCGCCGCGCGGAGGCCACGCCCGATGCCGTTCACTGCGATAGACCCCGCGACCGGCCGGCGCGTCAGGGACTACCCGGAGATGTCCTCCCGGGACTACGCCCGCGCCGTGACCGGCTGCCGGAACGCCTTCCTGGCCTGGCGCGACACTCCCATGGAGGAGCGGTCGCGGCTGGTGGGGAGCCTGGCGGTCATCCTGAGAGAAGGGCGCGAGGGGTTCGCCGAACTCATGACCCGCGAAATGGGGAAGCCCGTGCGGGAGGCGCGCGCGGAGATTGAGAAGTGCGCGATGGTGTGCGAGTTCTACGCCGAGCACGCCCCCGGCTATCTGGCTCCGCAACCGGTCGAAACCGAAGCCCGCCAGAGCTTCGTCACCTTCCAGCCGATCGGCATCGTCCTCGCCATCATGCCGTGGAACTACCCCTTCTGGCAGGTCTTCCGCTTCGCCGCGCCCAACCTGATGGCGGGGAACGGGACGCTCCTCAAGCACGCCCCCAACGTCCCGGGGTGCGGGCTGGCGATCGAGGGCATCTTCCGCGAAGCGGGATTTCCCGACAATCTCTTCCGCGCGCTGCTCGTCGATCACGAGCGCGCCGCCGGGCTGATCGCCGACCCGCGCGTGCGCGCTGTGACGCTAACCGGGAGCACCGTCGCCGGGAAGACGGTGGCCGCGACCGCCGCCGCGCATGTCAAGAAGTCCGTGCTGGAGCTGGGCGGCAACGACCCGTGTATCGTGCTCGAGGACGCCGACCTGGAGCTCGCCGCCCGCCAGTGCGTGACCAGCCGCCTGATCAACGCCGGGCAGAGCTGCATCGCCGCCAAGCGCTGCATCGTGGTCGAGCCCGTGCTCGCCGAACTGCGCGAGCGGGTCGTGGAGGCGATGGGCGCGGCAACCTTCGGCGACCCCTTCGACGAGGCCATCCGCATAGGGCCGCTGGCGCGCGAGGACCTGCGCGACCGCCTGCACGACCAGGTGCGGGGGAGCGTCGAGGCGGGCGCGTCCCTGCTGGTGGGCGGCCAGGTGCCCGACCGGCCGGGTTGGTTCTATCCGCCCACGGTGCTGGCCGACGTGGGCCCGGGCATGCCCGCCTACGAGGAGGAGCTGTTCGGCCCGGTCGTCTCCATCGTGCCGGTGGCGGATGAGCGCGAGGCCATCGCGGTGGCCAACGACACCCGCTACGGGCTGGGCGCCTCGGTCTTCACCCGCGACCTGGAGCGCGGACGGCGCATCGCGGCCGAGGAGATCGACGCCGGAAACTGCTTCGTGAACGCCTTCGTGCGCTCCGACCCCCAACTCCCCTTCGGCGGGGTCAAGGAAAGCGGCTACGGAAGGGAACTCTCCCTCTTCGGGATCCACGAGTTCGTGAACGTGAAGTCGGTGTGGGTCGGTTAGGGCCACTCGCCCCGGCCCCGCGGGCTGCGCCCGCGAGCCTTGCCAGCCGCTTCTCCGATGAGTCGAACGTCTTCCTCAGCCAAGCCGGAGATCTCAAAGACAGACGTCTAGCCGTGCCTCCGGCTACCGTACCTGCGCGAAAGGACCTGGTTCCCCGCTGGCAGATGGCGCAGATCGCACCGTCGAGGCCAATTGCCTCGCGCGCCTGATCAACCGTCCACGCCGGGGACAAGGACTCGCATGTCCGCGACCAGCCCCGTATCTTGGCGTGTTGTGAAAGCGTGCCGGGCCCTCCCCGGCCAGCGACGCCACGAAGGAGGTGATGACCGTGACCGAAGTCGAGATCATCCGCGACCGCGGTCCCCGCAACTACTCCCGCCGCAAGTTCATCAAGGGCGTGATCGCGGCGGGCGCGACCGTCTCCGCATCCAGCTACCTGTTCCGGGGTTCGGGCGTGTTGACCGCCGGCCAGGCCCGGGGCGGGGTGGAACGGCTCATGACGCTCAGCGTCAACGGCCAGCAGCGTCGCGTGGACGTGCTCCCCTACGAGACGCTGGCGATGACGCTGCGCTACAAGCTGGGGCTGACCGGGACCAAGCTGGGGTGCGACCGCGCCGAGTGCGGGGCCTGCACCGTCCACATAGACGGAGTCACGCACTACTCCTGCTCGATGCTGACCCATCAGGTGCGCGGCCGTGAGATCCGCACCATCGAGGGGCTCGAGAGCCCCGACGGCGAGTTGCATCCGGTGCAGCAGGCGGTCATGGACGAGGGCGGGTTCCAGTGCGCCTTCTGCGCCCCCGGCTTCATCATGAGCATGGCGTCATTCGTGGAGTCGAACCCGGGCGCCACCCGCGCCGAGTGCGCGCAGGCGCTCTCCGGCAACCTCTGCCGCTGCGGCGATTACAACAAGATCCTCGACTCGGCGGAGCGAGCCGTCGAGTTGATGCGCCAGCGCGCCTGACGGGCGGCCTTTTACGGAGGAGGATGAAATGGCCGAGAAGGCTATTGGACGAGACATCGCGCCCCCGGATCTGCGGGCCAAGATCACCGGCCGGGCCAAGTACGCCGAGGACTTCCGCGCGGAGGGCATGCTCTTCGCCAAGCTGTTGCTCTCCCCCATGCCCCACTGCCACGTGCGCCGCATCGATGTGAGCGCCGCGGAGCGGATGGAGGGGGTGGTCGCCATCCTGACCGCCGACGATCCGATGATGCCCGAGATCACCGGGGTCGCCGCGGAGGCCGCCTTGACCAACGAGCCGCTCTACGAGGGCGAGCCGGTCCTCGCGGTGGCAGCGGTGGACGAGACCACGGCGGCGGACGCCATCGAGGCGATCCGGGTCGACTTCGAGCC
>JAAXGM010000063.1:0-2612 GCA_012267435.1 Gemmatimonadota bacterium | reverse complement strand
TGGACGGCAACATCCAGTGGCGCGAGGGCCAGACCCGCGAGATCCGCGAATTCAAGTGGACCGACGCGGACTTCGACGCCGCGGGCCCCGACCGGCTGCCGATGGGCGAACCGCAGGTGGAATGGAACGTCGGCGAAGTCGAGGACGGCTTCGCGGACGCGGACTTGGTGCTCGAGGAGACGCTGCTGCACCAGTCGCTGTCGCATCATCCCATGGAGCCGCGCAGCTGCATGGCGTACTGGCAGAACGACAAGCTGTACCTGCATGGCTCAACCCAAAGCACGGCACGCACCCATGCCGGGCTGGCCAACCGCCTGGGTCTGGACCAGTCCGACGTGGTGCTGGTGGCGGAGTACTGCGGCGGCGGATTCGGCAGCAAGATCTCCAGCGCGCCGATCATGGACGTCCCGGCGATCCTCTCGCGCAAGACCGGCCGCCCGGTGATGCTGCGCATCAACCGCTACGAGGAGACCTACATCGGCCGGGCGCGCCCCGGGTTCCAGGCCTTCACCAAGATGGGCTTCAGGAACGACGGGCGAGTCACCGCCATCGACCTCTACATTGTTCAGGACGCCGGCTCCTACGGCAGCTCCGGCGACTTCAACACCGCCGGCACGGTGGCGTCGCTCTGCTACCAGCCCGAGAGCATGCGCTTCCGCGCCGTCTCGGTGTACACCAACACCCCTCCCCGTTCCGCGCAGCGGGCTCCGGGCGGCGCCCAGATCGTGGCCATGCTCGAACCCATCATGGACAAGGCCGCGCGTGAACTCGGCATCGACCGGCTCGACATCCGGCGGGTGAACGCTCCCGGCCACGACGGCTGGCTCGGCGCGAACCAGGGAACCCTTTCCAGCTGCTTCGCGCGCGAGGCGCTGGATCTGGGCGCGGAGGTCTTCGGCTGGGAGGAAAGGACGCAACTGAGCGCCACCCGCCGCGGCACCAAGTCCATCGGCGTCGGCATCGGCATCAGCCCCTTCGTGGGCGGGAGCCGGGGTATGGACGGCCTGCTGGTGGTCCGTCCGGACGGGAGGCTCTACATCCACCAAGGCATTGGCAACCTGGGCACCCACTCCATCGCCGACACCGCCCGCGCCGCGTGCGACGCGCTGGGCATGGACTGGAACGACTGCGAGGTGGTCTGGGGCGACACCTCGCGCAACCTGCCCTGGAGCTCGAGCCAGTCCGGCAGCCAGACCACCCACGCCCACACCCGGGCCAACCACGCGGCGGCGCTGGACGCCAAGGCGAAGCTGCGGGAAATCGCCGCTGGCGCGCTGGGCGGGTCTCCCGACGCCTACGACTGCGCGGACGGACGCGTCTTCCAGAGCTCCAACCCGGGCCGCGGCATGAGCTTCGCCGACGCCGCCCGGCGGGCCATCGAGATGGGCGGCAGGTACAGCGGGCAGGAGCTGCCAGAGGACCTCAACCCGATGACCGTGGCGTCCGCGACCAACCTCGCCGGCGAGGGTCTGATGGGCGTGGCGCGCGACAACTACGGCGGCGACGGCAGCATCTGGTCGTGGGTGATGGGCTTTGCCCAGGTCGAGGTCGACGTCGAGACCGGCCAGATCGACCTGACCGAGTACACCGGCGTCACCGACTGCGGCACCGTGCTGCACCCGCGCAACCTGGCGGCGCAGATCCACGGCGGCGCGGTGCAGGGCTTTGGCCAGGCGCGCAGCCAGAAGTGGGTCTTCGACCCGCAGTGGGGCGTCGCCTTCGCCAAGCGACTCTACACGGCCCGTCCACCCGGCATTCTGGACGTTCCGCTGAGGATGAACTGGGCCGCCGTCGACCAGCCCGACCCGCAGACGCCGGTGGGTGCCAAGGGGATTGGAGAACCACCCATCGGGGCCGGGGCGGCGGCGATCGCTTCGGCGGTCGCGGACGCTCTCGGCGGCCAGTGCCTGTGCCGGACGCCGCTCACCACCGACGTGGTGCTCGCGGCGCTCACGGGCACCGAACAGCCGTATCGCCCCCTCGAAACGCACGTGTAACCGGAGGCTCCGACCATGGCCGTCATTCGCGACATGATCCCGCCGTGCGAGCTCTTCCAGCCGGCGAGCATCGGCGACGCACTCAACCTGCTCGACCAGTACGGGGGAAACTCCTGGGTTCTGGCGGGCGGACTGGACAGCTTCGACTGGTTCAAGGACCGCATCAAGCGGCCCGAGGCCATCGTGGACCTCGGGGGCATCGAGGAACTCAGGGGCATCCGCGCCGACGGCGACGGGCTCGTCATCGGGCCGATGACCTCCCTGACCGATGTGGCGACCCATCCCGACATCGTCGGCCGCTTCGGGTTGCTCGCCCAGGCCGCCGGGGAGGTGGCCACGCCCCAGATCCGCAACCAGGGCACCCTCGGAGGCAACCTCGCCCAAGACACCCGCTGCTGGTACTACCGCGGCGGATGGCCCTGCTATCGGGCGGGCGGCAACATCTGTTACGCCTCCGCGCCCAAGGCCATGAACGCCGAGCACTGCGTCTTCGGCGCCAGCCGCTGCGTGGCGATCAATCCCTCGGACACCGCGCCCGCCACGGTCGCGCTGGACGCGCGGATGGTGGTCACCAATTCGTCCGGCGAGACAGTGTACGACGCCGAGGACTTCTTC
>JAAXGM010000062.1:8578-10228 GCA_012267435.1 Gemmatimonadota bacterium | reverse complement strand
GGCCGGCGCGCCGGCCCGACCATGGGCCGTACGTCCGGGTTACCCGCTCTGGTACCGTCGAGTCG
Source organism: Gemmatimonadota bacterium (assembly GCA_012267435.1). Taxonomy (GTDB): domain Bacteria; phylum Gemmatimonadota; class Gemmatimonadetes; order Longimicrobiales; family Gaopeijiaceae; genus BD2-11. The sequence goes on along the minus strand of JAAXGM010000062.1, from coordinate 10,163 downwards.
GCGCATCGGGTGCATGTGGCGGTCGCCGACGCCCGCGGGCGGCTGATCGGCGGCTGTGGCGACCCCGGGCAGGTGGCGTTCTACCGGTCGGCCGCGAAGCCCTTCCAGGCGCTTCCGCTGGTGGAGGACGGCGTCGTGGAACGGTTCGGGTTCACGGAAAAGGAGCTCGCGCTGTGTTGCGCGTCCCACAACGCCGAACCCGAACACCTTGCCCTCGCCCGCAGCATGCTGGCCAGGGCCGGGCTGGACGAGCGAGCGCTGGCGTGCGGGCCGCACCCGTCTCTGCGGCCGGAACGGGCGCGCGAGCTGTGGGCCAGGGGCGCCCGCCTGGGCGCCGTGCACAACAACTGTTCGGGAAAACACGCGGGGATGCTCGCCCTGGCCGTGGCGCGGGGATGGCCCGCGGAGGGATACCTCGAGCCCGGCCATCCCGTGCAGCGGCGCATGCTCGTCGAGATCGCGCGCTGGACGGGGGTGGCCGCATCGGAACTCGTGACCGGGACCGACGGATGCGGCGTAGTGACCTTTGCGCTCTCGTTGGCGGACATGGCGGCATCCTTCGCGCGCTTCACGGCGGCGGCGGATGCGGGAGATCCCGCGGCCCGCATCGTAGCCGCGATGACGGGGCATCCGTTCGCGGTGGCGGGAACCGGTCGCACCTGTACGGCGGTCATGGAACGGCTGGGTGGACGGGTCTTCGTCAAGACGGGCGCCGAGGGCGTGTACTGCGGAGGCGTGCGCGGGCGTGGCCTGGGTTTCGCTCTCAAGGTGGAGGACGGGGCTCGGCGCGCGAGCGACGTGGCCCTTGTCGGGGTGCTGTCGGATCTGGGCGTCGCGGACGCGGACGACGTCCCGGCGCTCGCCAAGGGGCGCATCGAGGTGCTCAATACCCTGGGGGTAGATGTGGGACGCATCGAGAACGTGTTCCGGGTCGAGATGGATCGGTGACCGGAACGGTCGGAGATGAGGCCGTGCCCGCGCCGTCGCTCACTCCGGCGGAGCGGTCGCTGGTGAGGGTGAGCGCCGCACTGGCCGCGGGACGGGAGGACGCCCTCCGCTCCGCGCTGGCGGAGGCGGCACTCACCGCCGACCCGATGGAGGTGGAGGAGGCGCTGTTGCAGAGCTACCTGTTCCTGGGGTATCCGGCCACGCTCGCCGCGCTTGCCGTGTGGCGGGAAGTCAGTCCGGCACCGCCCGGGGATGCAAGCCCCGACGACTGGCCGGGATGGGCGCGTCGGGGCGGGGCGCTCTGCCGGCGCGTCTACTCCACGCAGTACCGCGAGCTGCGCGACAGCGTCCGGCGCCTGCATCCCGACATGGAGCGGTGGATGGTGGTGGAGGGCTACGGGAAGGTTCTCGGACGCCCCGGGCTGGCCGCGCTCGCCCGGGAGTACTGCATCGTTGCCCTGCTCGCCGTGGCCGACGCGGGCCCGCAGTTGTATTCGCATCTGCGCGGGGCGCTCAACCTGGGAGCTCCGGCGGATGCGCTGGTGGAGACCTTGGCAGTGGCCGCTCGCTTCATGGACGACGCCCGAAGCGAGGCCGCGCGGGCCACATGGCGCCGGGTGCTGTCCCGTCGCGACGG
>JAAXGM010000062.1:0-8385 GCA_012267435.1 Gemmatimonadota bacterium | reverse complement strand
AGGGGACGGCACGGAGGGGGCAACAACCGCACCGGCCGCGGCGGCGCGGACCGGGTGGTGTCCGTCCCACCGGGCACCACCGTGCGGGACGCAGGCACCTCGGAACTCATCGGCGAACTGCTCGCGGCCAGCGACCGGGTCGTGGTCGCCCGCGGGGGGCGGGGGGGGCGGGGCAACGCCCGCTTCGCCTCTTCGCGCAACCAAGCCCCGACGCGGTGGGAGCCCGGCGCGGAGGGAGAGGCCCGGCGCATCGAGCTCGAGCTCAGGCTGATCGCGGATGTCGGCCTGGTCGGAGAACCCAACGCCGGCAAGTCGACCCTGCTCGCGAGCGTTTCGGCGGCCCGGCCGAAAGTGGCGGAATATCCCTTTACCACGCTCGTCCCCAGCCTGGGGGTGGTTCACTTGCCCGACTTCCGATCCTTTGTGCTGGCCGACATTCCGGGGATCATCGAGGGTGCCCACGAGGGGAGGGGCCTGGGGCTGCGCTTCCTGCGTCACGTCGAGCGCACGCGCACGCTGGTCTATCTGATCCCGGCCGACTCAAGCGACCCCCAGGCGGAGTACGGGCGCCTGCGATCCGAGCTGCGGAGCCATTCCCGCGCGCTGGCCGCAAGGGAGCATTGCCTGGTGGTGTCCAAGATGGACCTGGTGGATCCCGGCGACCCGGTGCCCCGCATCGAGGCCCCCGACGCCTGGGGGTGCTTCGCGGTGTCGGCGGTAACCCGCCGAGGTCTCGACGAAATGTGCGAAGCGCTCTGGCGTCGAATCCGGCCGAGCTGACGGTCGTGCCGGGTCCATCGACCTTCCCCGCGGCGGACGCTCCACTCGACGTCACGGACGACGAGATCGTCGCCCGGATTCGCTGGACGCTCCACAAGGGACTCGGGGCGATGACCCTGCGGCGACTCATCGACGAGTTCGATTCCGCCGGAGGGGCGCTCGCGGCGGACCGAAAAAAGTTGCCGCCGCATGCCCGCCGGGCACGCGATGCGCGCGACACCACACGCCCGCTCCCGGAAGTGCTCGCCATCGCGCGGCGGATCGGGGCGTTGGCGACCGGATACCGACTGCCCGGGTTTCCCGAGCGCCTCAACCACCTGCACCATCCGCCGCCGCTTCTCTTCCTGCGCGGAGATCCTTCCCTGCTGCACGCTCCCGCCGTGGCCGTGGTCGGGTCGCGCAAGGCCAGCGAGTACGGGCGCGGCATGGCGCGCAGCATGGGGGAGGGGCTGGCTCGGGCGGGAGTGGCGGTCGTGAGCGGGCTGGCGCTGGGAATCGACGGCGCCGCGCACCGGGGAGCTCTGGCCGCGGGCGGAGACACCCTCGCGGTGCTGGGGTGTGGGCCCGACGTAGCCTATCCGCCCTCCCACCGCCGACTCTTCCGGGGCATCCTTGAGAAAGGTCTGGTGGTCTCGGAGTTTCTCCCGGGCGAGGTGCCTCTCCCGCACCACTTCCCCCGGCGCAACCGGTTGATTGCCGGTCTCTCGGAGGCGGTGGTTGTCGTGGAGGCCGCCCGGAAGAGCGGTGCCCTGATCACCGTCGAGCACGCCCTGGAAATCGGCCGGGACGTGTTTGCCGTGCCAGGTGCGGTCGGCCGTGCCCAGAGCGAGGGAGTCCATGCCCTGATCCGCGACGGAGCCGGCCTGGTCACGAACGCCCACGACGTCCTCCTTGGGGCCGACCTCGCAGACGCTGGCCTGGACGCGCGCCCTCGCGACCGGGCCCCCTCTGGACTCGACGCCCGTCAGCGGGCCCTGTGGGACGCACTGGAGGCGGAGCCCCGCCACATCGACCTCCTGGCCCGCAGGGCCCGTCTGGACATCGCGACCGCGGCCGCGACCCTTTCGATCATGGAGGTTCACGGATGGGTGCGACGGGCGCCAGGACTCCGCTTCGCCAGATCCCCGGCTTGACGACGCATGGACAAAGTCACCCCGACTGCCGGCGCGAAGTCCGGGGAGCAACCTCGGGAAGCGCCGTTTTCAGTGGATGGCGCGACATCGTCCGTCTATGTGCACGCGCCCTTCTGCGTCCGCCGCTGCTACTACTGCGACTTCGCCGTAACGATCGACCGTGAGCGTCGGCACGACGCTTGGCTGAAGGCGATCTCCATGGAATGGGACCAGATCCGGCGCGAGGGCCTGTTCTCGTTCCCGGAACCCCTCGAGACGCTCTACGTCGGGGGAGGCACGCCCTCCCTCCTGGGCACGCGCGGGATGGCCGGGCTGGCATCCGTAATCGGCCCCCGCCTCCTGAGGCATCCCGACCTGGAGTGGACCGCGGAGGCGAATCCGGAGAGCTTCACCCCCGATGTCGCGCGGGCCTGGCGCAAGGCCGGCGTAAATCGCGTCAGCCTGGGCGTGCAGAGCTTCCACGAGCCGTCGCTCGGCTGGATGGGACGCCTGCACGGTTCCGCGGGCGCCGCCGAGGCCGTGCGCACCGCCCGCGGGGCCGGCTTCGAGAATGTGAGCGCGGACCTCATCTTCGGCCTTCCGGGGCACTTGGCGCGCGACTGGGGCGACGACGTCGACCGCGCGCTCGACCTGGGCGTAGAGCACATGAGTCTCTACGGGCTGACCGTTGAGGCGCGCACACCCTTGGGGCGGGCTGTGGCCGACGGGCGCGAACGGGTCGCCTCCGAGGGTCGGTACCGCGACGAGTATCTGGAAGCAGTGGAACGGCTCACCGGAGCGGGCTACCTTCACTACGAGGTCAGCAGTTTCGCCTTCCCTTGCCGGGAATCCCGCCACAACGAAGTGTACTGGTCGGGCCGTTCCTACCTGGGTCTGGGCAACAGCGCGCACAGCTTTCGCAAGCCCTTGCGCCGCTGGAACCTGCGTGACTGGAAGGAATACAGTACATCGGTCGCGAAGGGGGACTCCGCGATCGCGGGACACGAGGTGCTGGACCGGGCCGCACTGCGCTTGGAGCGGATCTGGCTGGGACTCCGCGCCCGCGGGGGCGTTTCCATGGCGTCGATTCCCGCGCGGGCCACGGCCGTGGCGGAGCGATGGATGCGGAGGGATTGGGCCCGGGTCGAGGCCGGCAGACTTCGCCTGACAGTCGAAGGCTGGCTGCTGCTCGACGCCCTCGCCATCGAGCTGGACGAAGCGGTGACGAATCGAAAGGACGGGGAATGACGATGCGGACAGGGCGACTGCGGGAGCGCATCGTCGTCCGCGAAGAGCTGACGGCTCGAGAACGACAGGTGCTGGAGGCGGTGGTACGCACCTACGTCGACACCGCCGGCCCAGTGGGCAGCCACTCGGTGAAGCGGCGCTGGAAGCTGGGCGTGTCGTCCGCGACCATCCGCAACACCATGGCGGAGCTGGAGTCGAAGGGATACCTGGCCCGGCCGCACACATCCGCCGGACGGGTCCCGACCGACGCCGCCTACCGGTACTTCGTCGACCGCCTCATCCGCCCCGCGCCGCTGACCAACGCGGAGCGCGACCGGATCGACGAGGAGCTCGACCCGGATGCCGCCTCACCGATCGAGCGTCTGGTGCGGCGAACCACCCGCGCCCTCAGCCTGATCAGTCACGAGCTGGGGCTGGGGCTTGTGCCGAGCCTGGACTCCGCGATACTCGAGAAGATCGAGCTCATCCGGCTCTCCTCGCACAAGGCGCTCATGGTGGCGACCGTGCGCGGCGGCCTGATCCGCACGGTCTACGTCGATCTTCCACTGGAGATTCCGAGGGATACCCTGGTGACCCTCACGGTCATCCTGAACGAGCGTCTCGCCGGGCTCACCTTCGCGGACCTGAGGGAGTCGCTGCCCGAACGCCTGCGCGATCCGGGCACGGAAAGCGATACCGCCACCGAGTTGCTGAACATCTTCATGGAGTCCGCGCAGTCCCTGCTGGACTGGCCGGAGGCCGGTGGATCGCCCGTGCTCTTCGGGCAGACCTCGGTGCTCGCCAGCCAGCCGGAATTCACCAGCGGCCAGCGACTCAAGGGCCTGATCGAATTGACCGAGCGCAACCAGCTTATGGAGAGCGTGCTCAGCAACCGCAGTCACAGCGGCGGATTGCGCATCACGATCGGCCGGGAGCATCAGGACGAAGCGCTGTCCAGTTTCACGCTCGTGACCGCCGAGTACCATGTGGGTGGGCTCAAGGGGGTGGTTGGGGTCATCGGCCCCACACGCATGCCCTACGAAAGGGTCATCAGTCTGGTGGGCTACACTTCTTCACTCGTGAACGACATTCTGCGCTGAGCGCGGGGTCCGAATGGCAGATTACTACGAGACCCTGGGGGTGTCCCGGGGCGCGGACGTGCAGGAGATCCGGAAGGCGTACAGACGTCTGGCGATGCGGCACCACCCCGATCGGAATCAGGGTTCGCGGGAGGCGGAGGAGCGCTTCAAGGAGGTCACCCGCGCGTACGAGGTTCTGAGCAATCCGGAGAAGAGGGAGATCTACGACCGGTACGGAGAGCGGGGACTCAACCGCGGCCAGGCAGGAGCCGGCTTCGGCGGCTTCGACTTCTCGGACGCGATCGAGATCTTCATGCGGGATTTCGGAAGCGGAGGTGCTTTCGGAGATCTGTTCGGCCGTCGCTCCTCGGGCGCCTCGCGCAGCCGGAGAGGGAAGGGCATTCGCCTGCGGCTTCCCCTGACGCTGGTGGAAGTCGCGAGCGGGGTCGACAAGCGCTTGCGAGTGAGCCTGCTCGATCCCTGCGAGGATTGCGGCGCCACCGGCGCGCGCGGCGCCGGACCGACGCTCTGTCCGGGGTGCGGCGGCACCGGCCAGGAGCGCATCAGCCAGCGTTCCCCCTTTGGACAATTCCTGAGCGTGCAGCCGTGCCGCAGGTGCGGGGGGGAGGGACAGGTCATCCAGGATCCCTGTCCCGCGTGTCGCGGAGAGGGGCGGGTGCGCGAGGAATCCACCATCACCGTGGAGGTCCCCGCGGGCGTCTCCTCGGAGAACTACATCACCCTGCGCGGGCAGGGGAACGCCGGGCCACGGGGAGGGCCGCGCGGCGACATCACCGTCCTGATCGCCGTGGAGGACCATCCCGACTTCAAGAGGGACGGCAACGACCTCGTCCAGGAGCTTCACGTGACATTCACCCAGGCCGCGTTGGGTGATCACGTCGACGTGCCGACCGTCGGGGGAAGCGCGCCCCTTTCGGTGCCCGCCGGGGTCCAGACCGGCGAGATGCTGCGCATGCGCGGCCTGGGACTGCCGGACCTGGACGGGGGCACGAGGGGCGACCAGCTCGTGCGCGTGGTCGTCTGGACCCCCGAGGACCTCGACCGTCGGCAGCGGGAGGCGCTGGAACGGTTGCGGGAAGTGGAGGACCCGGTTCCCGAGGATGCGGGGCGTGGCAGGAGGGGGTTCTGGGCACGCGTGAAGGAGGCCTTCGTCCCGTAGCGGCGGTCCGTGGATGCATCCGCGCGTGCACCAGAGTGGCGAGGCGCCTTCAATGATCCACGACCGCTGGCTCGCCATCCTCGCCCGCGTCCCCGACTCCGCCTCGGCCGGCCTGGTGGCTGCGGAACTCGTGCGCGAGGGCGCGCGCGCGGTGCTCGAGCAGGCGGACGGGACGCTCCTCACCCACTTCCCGCCCCCCGCCGACGTGCCGGCGTTTCTCGCCACCCTCGGCAGCGAGCTGAACCGGGCAGCCGGCCGGCCCGTCGATCTGCGCTGGCACTGGCAGCCGCACGAGGAATGGGCGGAGACCTGGAGGCGGGGGCTCCGGCCCACCCGGGTCAGTCGTCGCATCATCGTGGCGCCGACCTGGGACGTGCCGCGCGCGCCGGATGGCGGCGTGCTGATCACTCTCGATCCCGGCGTGGCGTTCGGCACCGCCCGCCACGCCTCGACCCGGTGCGCCCTGCGGTTGCTCGACACCGCGGTTCGCCCCGGGGCCAACATCGCCGACGTGGGCACGGGTTCCGGAATCCTCGCCATCGCCGCGGCTGGACTCGGCGCCGGTCGCGTGCTGGCGGCGGACAACGATCCCCTCGCGTGTGCGGCGGCCCGCGACAACGTGGACGCCAACCGCGCCGACGATGCGGTCGAGATCGAGGAGCGGGAGGTCTCGCCCCATTGGCTCGCGGCGCACCACCCTCTCGACGGCGTGGCCGCGAACATCGAGAGCGGGGTGCTGACCGCTCTCCTGCCGGGATTCGCGGCCGCCCTGGCGCCCGGCGGCTGGCTCCTGGTGTCGGGGCTGCTCGCCGAAGAGTCAGGCGACTTCGCCTACGAGGCCGCGCCTTTCGGTTTCCGTCTCCGGGACGACGATGCCGAAGACGGCTGGTGGGCGGGGATCCTCCGCCTCGTCCCCGGACCGGCGGACGGATAGGCAAACCGGAGTTCGGCCGCGTTACGTCGCTCTCCAAGGCGCCGGTGCTCCCTCAGCAGTCGGAACCAGCGGTTGACGGCGGACGGCGACTTACCATCCAGGCTGCGGGCGAGACAGGCGAGGGTACGGTGGTTCCAGCGCACCAGGGGGTCGCCGCGCATATACCGTTGATCGTCGGTCTCGAGAAGAACCACCCATGGGCAGGGCGTGAGATACTGCTCCGCGAGCACCTCACCGTAGGGCCCCGGCGACTGGTGCAGGTTGCCGGCGGTCCACGCTCCCCGCATGGGATCGAGGAGACGGTATCGGTCGGGGTGGTGGAGCACAGCCTCGACTACCTCCCGAGCCGCGGGTTCCGCCTCACCGTCCCGCCCGAGCCTGCGCAAGAGGGTGTCCAGGCTGGCGGCGATCATCGAGGTCTCCGACATCACTCGGCCGATGCGCTCCGCCATCTCGTTCAACCAGAACCTCCGTCCTTCGAGAAAGTGGCGGCGTCACCGGGATGGTTACCAAGGATGAGTCCCAGATAGGTTAGGTCTTGGAGGCGGGTTCTCCCATGGCCGAATGGGACGTTTCGCGATCGTTGCGACGATCCGGGTACTCCCCGTGCTTCCCGCGGAGACGGCTTCCGTGACGGGAGCGACCGGATTCCGCCACCGCGTTTGACCCTTCTGAAAGCGCCGGATACCTTCCTTCTCCGATTCGCGACCACTGCCCGCGCCGTCAGGGAGGGCGGTGCATGAACGCGCCATCCTGATGGAACACGCCTTCGAAGTTCTCGGGCTGCCCGACGTGCTCGCACGCGTCGCAGCCGCGGCCTCCAGCGACGCGGGTCGCGATGCCGTACTCGCGCTCAGGCCGGCGATCCGCCCCGACATCATCCAGCGCGAACTCGAACGCGTACGCGAGACTGCACGGCTCGCCGGCGCAACTCGATCCCTGTCGAAGATTCCGGATGCGCGCGGCGCCTTGCGCCGACTGCGTGCCGCGGGAGGCGTGCTCTCGCCCTCCGAGCTCCATTCGATGGGCGCTCTGCTGCGGTCCGGCCGCGAGCTAGCCCATGACCTGTCGGCGGCGGATCCGCCGCCGCTCCCGCTGGTGCCGTTGCGCGAGCGCCTCCTGGTCGACCACGCCCTGGAGGAGCGCATCCTGCGTACCGTGGACCGGACCGGCGAGGTGCTGGATACGGCGAGCCCGGAGTTGTCGCGGCTCCGCGCCAGGTTGAAGCGCAGTCGCGGCGTCATCGTCGGGCGGCTCGAGTCCTACGTGCGCACGCTCCCGGCCACGTGGGTCATCCCCGACGCCTCGGTGACCGTGCGCGAGGGCCGCTACGTGATTCCCGTCCGGCGCGCGGGACGGCGCGATGTCGGCGGAGTCGTCCACGGGACATCGGCCAGCGGCGCCACGCTCTTCGTCGAGCCGCCCCTGGCGATCGAACTGATGAACCGGGTTCGTGAACTGGAGTCGGCGGAGGTGCGCGAGATCGACCGGGTGCTGGCGGAATGCACCAGCGAGCTCGCCCCGCTCCGCGACGACCTGACGGGCAGCCAGGAGGCGCTGATCGACTTCGATTCGCTCGACGCCCGCGCGCGCTTGGCTCTCGAGTGGAACGGCAGCGTCCCCGCTCTTCTGCCCCGGGGGGAACACGCGCTGTGCATCGTTCATGGACGACATCCGTTGCTGGCGCTGCGGGAGGATGTGGAGGCCGTACCCTTTGACCTGCTGCTGGAGCCGGAGGAACGGATTCTGGTGGTATCGGGTCCCAACGCCGGTGGAAAGAGCGTCTTTCTCAAGTCCGTCGGGCTGATCTGCGTGCTCGCGCAGTGCGGCGTCGTTCCCCCGGTGAGTCCCGGGACCCGGATTCCCGTGTTTCGCCGTTTCTTCGCCGACATCGGAGACGAGCAATCGATCGAGGACGACCTCTCCACGTTCGCCGCCCATCTCGCCAACCTGAAGGATATCCTTGCGCGCGCCGACGATACGGCGTTGGTGCTCATCGACGAGATGGGGACCGGTACAGACCCGGATGAGGGGGCGGCCCTGTCGGCCGCGGTACTGGAAGCGCTGGCGAAA
>JAAXGM010000061.1:1072-3758 GCA_012267435.1 Gemmatimonadota bacterium | reverse complement strand
GTCCTGTATGTCATCCCCCCCGGTTCTAGCCGGGGGAGCGTGACGCGGAACGCTTTCGGGACAGCGGATCGGGATGCTCGACTTCCGTGCCGTCACTCATCGATCAGCTTCATCTCCACCGGAACCACGGCGGCGATCCCCGATTCCATGCTGACGACCACCACCGATTGACTTGGACGGAGGGCACTGTCCGGGGGACAGCTCGCGTCCAGTCGGGCGCGGATGCCGTGGCGCCGGTCGCCGCGCAGAACCCGTATCGAGCCCGGACTGGCGGCCGTGATCTCGAGCGACACCTCCGCGGTCAGCCCCACGAAGGATTGCTCGCCCAGCATGGCTCCCGCGCTCCCCCGCTTGAGGAACCCGAACGCCGTCCCGATCAGCGCACCCGTGGCCAACCCGGTAACGCCCGCGACGATGGCGGTCAGTCCGGGCCGTCCCCCTCCCCACACCAGGTGCAGAACCGTGCCCGCCGCGCCGAACCCGAAAAGGGCGTAGACGATCGCGCGCAGCGAGAAGAGCTTCGCCGCATCGCCGGCGTCCCCAATGGCGAGATCCGCGTCGGCGTCGAGGTCCACATCCGCGTCAGCCTCCAGGAAGTCGCCGAAGAGCGACAGGAGCAGGAAGCCGCCGCCCACGACGAGGCAGAAGATGTAGGCTGTGAGCATGGACGGTCCTCATCGAGTCGCATGGCGAGATTCGCAGCCCGGAATCGCGCATGCCACAACAGGCCGGGGGGGAATCTACCGATTCGCCGGTCGGCGGCAAACCACTGGGGCACGTTGTACTCAGCGTGCCGCCGGAACTACGTCGTTAACGATGATGTCAAAGGCGAGCCTTCGGAGGGCTCGAATAGCATCCCGGTAGCCCGGTACACTGCCGGCGCCGCGCCAGTCGGTGGTGACGACCACCACCAGGTCGCGCCCAGGCAGAACGTAGAGGTATTGGCCTCCATAGCCGCTTGCGTAGTAGGCTCCCCGCTCCAGGTCGATCCACCACAGGTAGCCGTAGGAGCGCGGAGAGGACCAGGTGAAGACCGGAGCCGTGGCCATCTCAATCCAATCCTCAGGTACCACGGCCCGACCCCTCCAGCGGCCCGCCATCAGGAACAGCTGGCCGAAACGGGCGAGATCGCGTGGACGAAGGTCAAGGCCCGAGCCGCCGTTGACGAAGCCTCCCGAGAGGAGTTCCCAAGCCGAGTCGGGGATGCCGAGAGGACCGAATAGCACCTCGTCGGCAAAATCCGGCAGCGACTCGCCTGTGGCCTCCGCCACGGCGACGCCCAACAAGTGCACCCCTGCCGAATTGTAAACGAACCGCGTCCCGGGAGGATTGACGATGGGCCGATCGAGGAGAAAGCGGACTGGATCGCGGGCGCTTTCCCAGTGGGCGTAGTCCCCGCCACCGCTTTCGTCCCACTCCCAACCGCCGATCATGGTGAGGAGGTGGCGGAAGGTGATGGCTTCGTCCAGCCGGGAAGCACCAAAGTCGTCCGGGTTGACGAAGTCCGACACGGGTGTATCGACGCCGGGTATTTCTCCGCGCGCAATCGCGATGCCGGCGAGGGTCGAAACGACGCTCTTGGTGACCGACCGTAGATCGGCCAGGGAATCGGGACCGAAACCGCCGTAGTAGCGCTCGAACGCCAGCCGGCCGTGCCGAACAACCAGGAGGCTCCTCATCCACTCGTTCCCGGTCGCGCGCATGTGGGCCGCCTCGAGCCGACCGGCGTCCAGCTCCACCTCGTCCGGGCTGACGGTCCTCCATGGCTCGCCGGGCTCGATGGAGGTGGGCCCATCGTCACACCCGATGGTGGCGAGAACCCCGAGGAGGAACGCTAAACGCCGACCCGTGCCTACATCGCCGGTCGCGCCTTCAGCCACTGTTCCCACCAGTCGAGCTGCACCCAGGTGCGGTGCACCATGCGCCAAGGGGTCCAGCCGCCGTGGTAGGACTCGGGATAGCGCACGAACTTCGCCGGCACTCCCTGCTTGTGCAGGGCGACGTACATCTGCTCGGCCTCCTCGATCGGGACGCGGTGGTCGGTTTCTCCATGCACGAAGAGCGTCGGCGTGGTCACCCCGTCGGCGTGGATGATGGGCGACGAGCGCAAGAGGTTCTCCAGCCCGCGCTCCTCCCAGGGGGGCCCGTGGAACTCGCTCTCCTTGGTGCGCGGGATGTCGGCGACGCCGTAGTCGCTCACCCAGTTGGAGATGGAGGCCCCGGCGATGGCGGCGGCGAAGCGGTCGGTCTGGGTGATGACCCAGTTGGTGAGGTAGCCCCCGTACGAGTAACCGGTCACGCCCATGCGCCCGGTGTCGATGCGGTAGTCGTCGATGGCGTGGTCCACGCCGGCCATGAGGTCGTCGTAATCGTTGAACCCCCACCCGCCCCAGGTGCCCCAGCGGAAGTCCTCGCCGTAACCGGTTGAGGCGCGCGGGTTGGTGTAGAGGACCATGTACCCCTGTCCGGCCAGCAGCTGGCGGTCGAAGGAGAAGTCGTTGCCGTACATGCCGTGCGGCCCCCCGTGCATCACGAGGATCATGGGAAAGTCGCCGCTCCCCGCCTCGTAGCCGCGCGCCGGGAGCATCCAACCTTCCACCTCGGTGCCGTCCGGGCTGCGGAAGACGAGATTCTCGGGTTCGGAGAGGTCGAGTTCGGCCAGCAGCGACCCATTCACCTCGCTCAG
>JAAXGM010000061.1:0-963 GCA_012267435.1 Gemmatimonadota bacterium | reverse complement strand
GTCGCCGCCGCCCACGGGCACGCGGAAGAGGTGGGTGTTGCCGCGCATGCCGGCCTGGAAGTAGACGCGGCCGTCCGGCGACGTGATCGGTCCGCCCGGGATCAGGTCCCAGTCGGCGGTGAGGTTGCTCCGCCCGCCGCCGTCGGGGTCGAACGCGAACAGGTCGTTGGCCGCCCCGCGGTCCCTCGACTCGCGGATGATCACGTCCAGCCCCTCGTTGCCGCGGACCACGATGCGGCCGCCGTCCGCCGACCACGCGGGCCCGGAGTAGTTGTACTCGTCGTCGGTGAGGCGAGTGACGGCGCCGTCCAGGTCGACGGTCCAGAGGTCGGCGCGCTCGTAGCTCAGCTCGTCGCGCTGGTGCGCGTCGGCGGTGAAGGCGAGGCGGCGGCCGTCGGGGCTCCATGCCAGCCCGGAGGCGTCGACGTTCAGGTCGGTCAGGCGGCGGGGTTCGCCCCCGGTCGCCGGTAGCAGGTACACCTCCCGCGGCGGGGTGGCGGCGGGGTCGCGGGGGTCGGCCAGGTAGCCGCGCCGGTCGAAGCGGTAGTTCATCCAGTCGTACATGCGCCCGTCGAAGCGCTCCGCCGTGCGGCGCTCGAAGTCCGACGCGTAGACCGGCTCGGCAGCCGGCTCGGGCGGGGTCGCCCGGGTGAACGCGATCCACTCGCCGTCCGGGCTGAAGACGGGAGATCCGCCCAGCCCATCCATCTGGAAGGCCTCGCCGGCGGGTTGGTCCATGCGCAGGAACCAGGTGCCGCCGCCGGTCCCGCCATCGCCACTCGAGCGGTTCGACGTGAAGACGAGCAGGCGCCCGTCCGGTGACCAGCCGGGCCCGGAGGCGCTGAAGCTCGGGCTGGTAAGCCGCACCGGTTCACCGGCTCCCGCGGCGTCCGCGAGCCAGATCCCGCTGTGGCTCCGGTTCTCCTCTTCGAGCACGGAGGTAATGACGAAGGCCACCCGCGA
>JAAXGM010000060.1:206-9418 GCA_012267435.1 Gemmatimonadota bacterium | reverse complement strand
CCGCCACCCCGCCACCCCCCCGCCCCGAGACGAGCTCCGGCACCTTCAACAGTGCCGCGCCCGCGACCGCCGGCACCGACATCAGGAACGCGAACGCCGCCGCCTCGCGCGCGTCCACACCCCGCCACAGCGCGGCCACCACCGTCGCGCCGGAACGGGAGATCCCCGGCACGATCGCCGCGGCCTGGGCCAGCCCCATCAGGAGCGCGGTGCCGATCCCCGGCTTGCCGGCGGGGCCCCGGGCCAGCGCCCCGCGCGCCGACCACACCACGCAGCCGGTGACCAGCAGCGCAACGCCCGTCACCGCGGCGCTGTCGAAGAGCGACGCGAAGAAGTCCCCGAACCCGATGCCCGCAATCGCGGCCGGCACCGAGGCTAGAACGAGCAGGCCGGCGTACCGCATCTGCTCGCGGTCGCGGCGCCCCACGCCCGCCAGCAGCACCCCGATCCTGACCCGGTACGCCACCACCACCGACACCAGGGTCGCGACGTGGAGCGCAACCTCGAAGCCCATTCCCGGCACCTCGAGTCCCAGCAGGGTCTGGCCCATCACGAGGTGGCCCGAGCTGGAGACGGGCAGGAACTCGGTGGCCCCCTGAAGGAGGCCCAGCACGATCCCTTCGTACCAGGTCACGTCCCGGCCGGTCCTTTCGGGCGCCGGCACCCGGGGCCGGCATTTTCCCGTACCCGGGTGGCCGCCACCATGCTCACCGTGAGCCTCCCAGCACGGCCTGGTAGTACTCCTCGTACCGCGGCAGGACGCAGGATCGGCCGAACCGCTCCACCGCCACCGCCCGCGCCGCCCCGCTGAAGCGCTCCCAGAGCCGCACGTCGCCGAGCAGGTCGTTCGCGGCAGCGGTGGCTTCACCGACTTCCCCGACTCCGACCAGCAACCCCGCCTCGCCGTCCGGCACCACCTCGGGCAGGCCCCCGACGCCGTATCCCACCACCGGAACCCCGCACGAGAGCGCTTCGAGCGCCGCCAGTCCGAACGATTCCCGGTCGCTCGTCATCAGGAACAGGTCGGCGCACGAGAGCAGCTCCTCGATGGCGCCGTGCTTGCCCAGGAAGACCACGTCGCGCTCGACGCCCAGCTGGCGCGCCCGCTCGGCCGCGCGGGGACGGTCCGGACCGTCACCGGCCATGACCAGCTTCGCCGGCATCTCGCCCCGGATCCCCGCGAAGACCTCGACCACGTCCACCACCCGCTTGACCGGGCGGAAGTTGGAGACGTGCATGACGATCTTCTCGTCGGCCGAAGCGAACACCTCGCGGTGGCACGGGTCGCGGCCGCGCCGGAACAGTTCGGTGTCCACGAAGTTCGGAATGACCTCGATCCGTTCCTCCGGCACGCCGAAGTCCCGCACCGTCACCTCCTTCAGGAAGTCCGAGACCGCGGTGACGCCCTGCGAGCGCATGATCGAGAAGCGCGTGATGGGATGGAAGGAGGGGTGCAGTCCCACCAGCGTGATGTCGGTGCCGTGCAGGGTGGTGACCAGCGGCGCACCCCCGTTTTCCTCCAGCATCTCGCGCGCGATCCAGGCGGAGGTGGCGTGGGGGATGGCGTAGTGGACGTGGATGAGGTCCAGGGATTCGCGGACCGCGGTGTCGTGGATGGCCGCGGCGAGCGCCAGCGTGTAGTGCGGGTGCTCGAAGAGGGGATACCGCTCCATCTCCACCTCGTGGAAGTACACGCGCTCGCGGAACCCCGAGAGGCGGAAGGGCTGGGCGTAGGAGATGAAGTGGACTTCGTGGCCCCGGTCGGCCAGGCCGATCCCCAGCTCGGTCGCGACGGCGCCGGAGCCGCCGTAGGTGGGGTAGCAGGTGATCCCGATCTTCATGGGTGCGCGGGCTCCGCGTTTGCCGCTGAGGCGGCAGCGGCGAGGTGGGCAACCGGGGCCCGGGTGCGTTCGCGCCACGCCTTGACCACCGTGGCCGCCTGCGCTTCGAGCGGGGCCGCGCCGTCCACCCCGACCACGCCCGGTCCCAGTTGGTGCCGGAACCACGTACGCTGCCGTTTCGCGTACCGGCGCGTGGACCGCCGGATGCGCTCGGCCGCCTCGTCCAGGGTGATCGCGCCGGCCAGGTGGCTGGCAATCTCGCGGTACCCGACGCCGTTCATGCCGGGGTCGTCCGGGGTGCAGCCTGCGTCAAGCAACCGCCCGACCTCGTCCACGAATCCGGCCGCCATCATCGCTCGCACCCGGCGCCCGATTCGCTCCCGCAGCACCTCGGCGGACACGCGTAGCCGGCACACCACGCCCGCGAGCGGTTTCCCCTCGGTGGGATGACGGACATGCCATCGGGACAGCTTTTCACCCGTCAGAAGGGTCACCGACAGTGTTCGGAGCATGCGCTGACATCCCCCCGCGATCGAGACCGGCGCCCGCTCGGGGTCCAGCACGCGCACCCAGCGCTCCAGTTCCCGGCGTTCCAGCGTGCCCAGCAGCTCCTCCAGCGCAGCCTGCCTGTCGCGGTCGAGCGGCGGTTCGCGGAAGATCGGATCGGTCAGGACGCGCAGGAAGAATCCCGTGCCGCCCACCAGCAGCGGCACCCGTCCCCGCGACCGGATCTCCGTGATCCAGCGGCGGGCGTCGCGGCCGAAGTCGCCGGCGCTGTAGCGCTCGCCGGGGTCGCGGATGTCGAGGCCGTGGTGGGGGACGAGCGCCCGCTCGCGCGGGGTGGCCTTGGCGGTGCCGATGTCCATGCCGCGGTACACCTGCCGCGAGTCCATCGAAATGATCTCGGCGTCCAGTTCGCGCGCCACGAGCAGGGAGAGCGCGGTCTTGCCCGCGCCGGTGCATCCGACGATGGCCAGGAATCCGGGACGCACCGGCCCCCGTGCGCTCACGACCGCCCGAACTTCCTCCGCAGCTCTCCCAGCCCGAGGCGCACCACGGTGGGGCGGCCGTGGATGTCGTGATAGGGAAGCTCGGTTGCGAAGAGCTGGTCGAAGAGTTCGTGCATCTCCTCCTGGGCAAGCTTCTGGCCGGCCTTGATCGCGCCCTTGCAGGCGAAGCTCATGGCCACCCGTTCGTTCTGGTTGCCGGCCGAGCGGAGGAGGTCCGAGCCGTGCAGGAGCTCCCGGATCACCTCGCGTATGCACTGCTCGGCGTTGAAGTACGGATGCGGGCTCGGCACCGACTGCACGAGAACCGCGTTGTAGCCGAAGGGCTCGAGTTCGAAACCGAGCCGGGCCAGGGGCTCCGACACCGCCTCGACGATTTCCAGCTCCGGCCCGGTCAGGCGAACGGTGAACGGGAAGAGGAGCCGCTGGCCTTCGCTTCCGGCGCCCTCGAACCCGGCCATGATCCGCTCGTAGAGGACCCGTTCGTGCGCCGCGTGCTGATCGAGGATGATGATCCCGTCCCGCGTTTCGGCCAGGATGAAGCTGTTGTGGATCTGCAGCAGCGCGGGGCGGGGAGCGCGGGGCATGAACACCTCCTCCGACGCCGCGGCGTCCTCCGCCTGTGCGGCCCGGGGGCGGAAGAGGCCGATCTGTGCGACGTCGTCCGCGTCTTCGTCCCCCGCACCCTCCGCACCCTCAGCGGTCTCCGCTTCCGGCTCCGCCCCCCCACCCTCCCGCACCACCTGGAGCGGCCGCGGCTCCCCCCACGTCGCAGCCGACTCGACCCCCTCCAGCGTCTCGCGCACCGACGCCTCGACAAAGTCCTCGATCCGGTCGGGCTGCTGGAAGCGCACCTCGGCCTTTCCGGGATGCACGTTCACATCCACCTCGCCGCGCGGCACGGCCAGGAACAGGAACAGCCACGGACGCGTGTTCTCGGACACGGTGGTGCGGTAGCCGCAGTCGGCGGCCGCCAGGACGGCCGAGTCCCGAAAGGGCCGCCCGTTCACGAAGAGGTGGGCTCGGCGGAACCCTGGCCGCGCCCTGTCCGGGCGCTGCACCACGCCGGAGAGGCGCATGCCGCCGCGCCGGGTCGCCACCGGGATGAGCCCGGCCGCGTCGGCGTCCTTCCAGATCGCCCCGATGCGCGCCGCCAGCGTCCGTCCCGCGGGCAGGTCGAAGACGGTGCGCCCGTTCGATTCGAAGACGAAACGGGTGTCCGGGTTGGCCAGCGCCAGGGCGTGCAGCACCTCGGAAACGGCCCGCGTCTCGACGCCGGCGGCGCGCAGGAAGCGGGCCCGCACGGGCGTGTTGAGGAAGAGGTTGCGCACGTCGACGGTGGTGCCCGGGCGGCGCGCTGCATCGTCAACGCCCTGCATCCGGCCCGCCAGGACGCGCAGGCGGCTGCCCATGGCCTGCCTGGCGGCGGGGGCGGTCTCGATCACCATGCGCGACACGGCTGCGATCGAAGGGAGCGCCTCGCCCCGGAAGCCGAGGGTGTGGACGTCGCGCAGGTCCTCGGCTCGGCGGATCTTGCTGGTCGCGTGGCGGTCCAGGCACACCAGCAGGTCCTCGCGGATCATGCCGCAGCCGTCGTCGGCGACGCGGATGCGGCCCTTGCCGCCCTGTTCGATCGATACCCTCACCGCGCCGGCCCCCGCGTCCAGCGCGTTCTCGACGAGTTCCTTCACCACCGATGCCGGCCGCTCGACGACTTCGCCGGCCGCGATCTGGTTGGCAACGTGGTCCGGCAGAACGCGGATGCGCGGGCGGGGGGCGTTGGCTTGCGTCTTCATGGGCGGGGGCCGCGCTCCTGGAGGCCTTCGCCGGGCCGGGGTTCCTCCGCGCGGCCACGCTTTTTCATCCCATAGAAACTCAGCGTGTTGGCCCAGCTGTCCGCGGCCACCCGCTCCAGCGTCTCGCCGCGGATACGGGCCAGGGCGGCGGCCACGTGCGGCACAAAGGCGGGTTCGTTGCGGCGGCCGCGCTTCGGCACGGGGGCAAGGTAGGGCGCGTCGGTTTCGATCATGTAGCGGTCGCGGGGCACGGCGCGGGCCAGGGCGCTGTCGAAGCTCTTGAAGGTGGCGATGCCGGTGAAGGAGACGTGCCAGCCGGCGTCCATGGCCAGTTCGAGCAGGTCGGGGGGGCCGGTGAAGCAGTGGAGAACGCCCGTGACCCGGCCGGCGCTCTCGCGGATGACGGCCGTGGTGTCGGCGACCGCCTCGCGCGAGTGCACGACAACGGGCAGGTCCAGCTCGGAGGCCAGCTCGACGTGGCGGGCGAAGCTCCGGCGCTGCGCGTCGCGTGGCGCGTTGTCGTAGTGGTAGTCGAGGCCGGTCTCGCCGATGGCGGCGCAGCGCGGGTGGGCGGCCAGGTCACGGACGGCGCCGAGATCGTCCGCGGCCGGGGCACCGTTCACCGAATGCGGGTGGATCCCCGCCGTGCCCCACACCTCGTCGCGGGCTCGGGCCAGCGCAAGGGCGGCGCGGGAGTCGGCGGCGTCCGAGGCGATGGTCACGATGCGGCGGACTCCAGCCTCCCGGGCCCGCGCGAGCACGGCGGCGCGGTCACCGCCGAAGGCACGGTCGGTGAGGTGGCAGTGGGAATCCGCGAACCTCACACCGCGGCGGCCCTCCGGGCGGCCCGCTTCCTCTCCTTCTCGCGGGGGTCCGCCGTGCCGTAGCGCCTCTGGATCTCCAGCAGCGCCGGCGAGGCGATGAAGATCGAGGAATAGGTTCCGATCAGCACGCCCAGAATCAGGACCAGCGTGAACGGACGGATCACCGCGCCGCCGAGGATCAGGAGCGACAGGAGCACCGCAAGGGTGGTGCCCGAGGTGAGCACCGTGCGGGGAAGCGTCTCGTTGATGGAACGGTTGACCAGGCGGTACGGGTCCTCGCGCCTGCCGCCGCGCTTGTTCAGGTTCTCGCGGATCCGGTCGAAGACGACGATGGTGTCGTTCAGCGAATACCCCAGGATGGTGAGGATGGCCGCGACGGTGGGGAGCGAGATCTCGACCCGGAAGAGGGCGAGGAGCCCCAGGGTGATGAGGATGTCGTGCGCGGTCGCGATGATCGCGGCCACGCCGAAACGGATTTCGAAGCGGATCGCGATGTAGAGGAGCGTGAGGACGAACGAGAACAGGATCGCCATGGCCGCCTGGCCCTGAAGCTCCTCGCCGACCTTGGCCCCGACCGACTCGCGCCGCACGATCTCGAATCCGTCGCGGTCGTAGGTGACCGCGACCTGCGCGGCGATGTCGTCGGCCACCTCGTCCAGATTCGACTCCTCGTCGATCGGGGCGCGCACGACGAACTCGTTTTCCTGGCCGAAGCGGGTGATCGGAGGGGCGTTCACCCCGCCGAGGGCCTCGCGCAGGTCGCTGTCGCTGGTCTCCTGGTCAAAGCGGATCTGGACCAGTACCCCCCCGGTGAAATCCACACCGTAGTTCTGCCAGGTCCCCGTGCGCACCACGTTCAATCCGATGCCCGTGATCCCCAGCGCCAGGACGATGCCCGAGACGACGTACGCCTTCCGGCGCAGCCTGATGAATTCGTACTTCGATTTGTGAAAGAGCCACATGGCCGTATCAGTCCGTGAGATATCGTCTTGAGCGCTGCTAGACGCTGATGGGATCCGAACCGCGCTTGCCCGACAGGTACATCAGGAAGAGCGTGCGGGTCACATACATGGCGGAGAAGAAGGAGGCCACGATCCCGATGCAGAGCGTGACCGCGAAGCCCCGCACGGGCCCGGTTCCGAACTGGAAGAGGATCAGACCCGTGATGAGCGTGGTGATGTTTGCGTCGACGATGGCGGAGACCGCGTTGCCGAAGCCCTCGTCGACCGCGGTGCGGGGCGCGCGGCGGGCCTCGAGCTCCTCCCGTATTCGCTCGAAGATGAGCACGTTCGCGTCGACGGCCATCCCGATCGAGAGGATCAGGCCGGCGATCCCGGGCAGCGTCAGGGTCGCGTCGAGCGCCGACAGCCCGCCCAGTACGAGGAGCAGGTAGATGCCGAGCGCAACGACCGCGAGCACGCCGGCCGCGCGGTAGTACAGCATCATGATCGCGATGACCAGCACGATGCCCACGAGCCCGGCGATCTGCCCCTGGTCGATCGAGTCCTGGCCCAGCGACGGGCCCACGGTGCGCTCCTCCATGATCCGCAGCGGCACCGGCAGGGCCCCCGCCCGGAGAACGAGCGCGAGGTCCGCGGCCTCCACCATCTGAGCTCCCCGCATTCTGATGGACCCCCGGTTCCGGATTCTGCTTTCGACAACGGGGGCGCTCACCACCTCCTCGTCCAGCACGATCGCGATTCGCTCCTTCTCGTGGACGGTGGTGACCTGCTCGAAGATGCGGCCACCGCGCCGGTTGAGTTCGAAGAGCACCTCGGGCTGATTGAACTGCTGGTCCCGGGTGGCGCTGGCGTCCTGCAGCTGGTCACCGGTCAGGAAGGCATCCTCCTGCAGCACGTAGAGCTCGCGGTAGAAGCGGCCCCCCTGCGCGAGCGGGTCCATCGACCACTGCAGGCTGACGTTGCGCGGGAGCGCGCGTTGGAACTCCTCGAGGGCCAGGTACATCGTGGCCTTCTCGACGTTGGCTTCGTCGACGTTGTAGCTGACCATCCGTCCCTTGTCGTCGAAACCTCCCGTCAGCAGCAGGCCCGTGAAGGGGCGGAGCAGGTTCTCGTCCTCTTCCTCGTCCTGTGCCACGGTGTCGGCGGCGGCCTCCGTTTCCGGCGCGGGTTCGGTCACGGCGGTGTCGCCGGCCCGGGCCGTGTCGCCGGTTTCCGGAAAGAGGAGCAGCTCCGGCGAAAGCTCGTCGGCCTGCTGCACCCGGGTCTCGGCGCCCAGGGCCCGCAGAGAGTCCTCTCCCAGGGCCGTCACGATGGCCCGGTCCAGCCGCGGCAGCGCATCCTGCACCTCCGTCACGGGCAGCGCCAGCTTCCACTCGAGAAAGGCCTGGCGGTTGATGATCTCCTTGGCCCGGTCATCGTCGTCCAGCCCGGCGAGCTCCACGATGATGCGGTCGCTGCCCCGCTTCTGGATGATCGGCTCCTCCACGCCGAATTCGTCGATCCGGGTGCGCAGGATCTTCAGCGCCTGTTCCGTGAGGGAATCGCGGCGCTCCGCAGTGAAGGTGCCGTCCGGATCGTCGATCTCGAGGACGAGGTGCATCCCGCCCTGAAGGTCGAGTCCCAGCTTGAGATCGCGGGCCCACAGGTAGTAGCCGCAGATGCCGACCGCCAGCACGATAACGACGATCCGGCCCCGAAATGATTTGAGCATGGTGCGTATCCGACCCCCTGTTGAACCCGTGGCGCCGCTCCGGGATCCCCGGCGCCAAAATGACAGCCCTGAAAGCTCGCCCGGGGGGGAAGGGGTGTCAATTGAGTGGCACCCCTGTTCGGTGGTGCCCCTACTGGACCGTCTCGTCCTCCTCGAACCGCGTCCAGGAATGGAAGACGGGGAACGGAAGCGGCAGGTTGCCGTCGGCGTCGACCAGGATGAAGTTGATCCGCGCCGCGTTTCCGTAGTCCCTGACGAGAATCGCCAGGCCCGACACGTCGATGCAGTCCTCGCATTCCTCGGGGAGCGTGCGCCGGACCCTCGGCCGACTGAAGTTGAGCCTGTAGATGTCGTATCTCCCCGCCGCCCTCTGAATCCAGTAGCTGTCCTCGGAGACCTCCCATTCGTCCGTAGCGCGGCCGTCTTCCGCGAACTCCGCCCACATGGCGAGTCCGCCGTGGAAGTCGATGACGATCGCCTTTCGGGGATCCCCGTCCCTGGAAGGATCGAACTGTCTGAAGGAACGGTTGGCGAGTCCCGCCTTGACCAGCGCCTCCTCTTCCAGGAGGACGTCGATCCAGTCGTACTCGTCGACCGGGGCGGCGGGGTCGCCGCAGGCAATGGTGGTGACAGGCAGAAGGGACAGGTGAGCGAGGAGGATGAAGGCGGCTCCACGTCGAAATTGCATCTTGTGCCCCCTTGGGCGGCGGGTGGCCGGACTTGCCGGTGCGCCTCGCGGGGTGAGCCGGGGGGCGCGCCCCGGACCGGGCCCACGGTGTTGCCGGGCGATCGTGTCCCTCGCGGGCAATCTACTGCCGGCGGCCGGCCGGGACGCAATGGTGCGCGGATGTGCTGGTCGCTTCGGCCTGACACCCCTACACTACCCCGCATGTCCCAACCGACCATGGCAACGCCCGCGGCCAGACAACCGCCGCTTCCGGCGCGGTGGCTCGCTCTTTCCTTCCTCGCGGCCGCCGGCTTCACGGCTCCGGCCGCCGCCCTCGCCACGTCCCCCGCCGCGGCCACCGTCCTCTCCCCCCTCGCCGCCGACACCCGCCCCTGCCTCACCAC
>JAAXGM010000060.1:0-134 GCA_012267435.1 Gemmatimonadota bacterium | reverse complement strand
ACCCGCCCCTGCCTCACCACCGCCCCCACCCCACCCGACACCATCCTCCGCGTCACCTTCCTCGATGTCGGGCAGGGCGACGCGGTCCTCCTGCAGGCGCCCGGGGGCCAGACCGCGCTGATCGACGCGGGCCG
>JAAXGM010000059.1:767-1656 GCA_012267435.1 Gemmatimonadota bacterium | reverse complement strand
CGGCTCGGGCACCCATCCGGGAGGGGGCGTCACGGGCGGTCCCGGCCGACTTGCCGCGCGCGAGATCTTGCGCGACGGGAGGCCGGGCGCGCCTTTGGGCGGGCGGGACCCGCCGTGAACGGCGCAACCGGCCCGAGTCGCCCGCGCTTGACCTGAGACCCACCCGAGGAGCGAACTTCATGTCCCCGACCTTCGACATGGCGCTGATCCAGCGCGGCGCCCGGCTGCGCAGATCGCCCTACTTCGAGTCCACGCTGCGCGCGGGGTGCCTTAGCTATACGGTCTACAACCACATGTTCCTCCCGACCCGGTACGACGACCTGCACGCCGAGTACGAGAAGCTGCTGGCCGGGGTGACGGTGTGGGACGTGAGCGTGGAGCGGCAGGTGGAGATCACCGGCCCGGACGCCTTCGAGTTCACCAATCTGCTCACGCCACGCGACCTTTCCAGGTGCGCCGTCGGCCAGGGCAAATACGTCCTCATCACCGGCGAGGACGGCGGCATCGTGAACGATCCGGTGCTCCTGCGCCTGGGCGAGAACCACTTCTGGCTGGCGCTGGCCGACAGCGACGTGCTGCTCTGGGCGAAGGGGGTCGCCCTCAACTCCGGGCTCGACATCGAGTTGTGCGAGCCGGATGTATCGCCCATGCAGGTGCAGGGTCCGAAATCGAAGGAAGTCATCCGCAGGCTCTTCGGGGACCAAGTGAGCGGGTTGCGTTACTATTGGTTCGCCGACACCGACCTGGACGGCATTCCGGTGGTGGTGACGCGCACCGGCTGGAGCGGCGAGGTCGGTTATGAAATCTACCTGCGGGACGGCAGCCGGGGGATGGAACTCTGGGACCGCGTGATGGAAGCGGGACGCGATCTCGGGATTTCCCCCACCGG
>JAAXGM010000059.1:0-651 GCA_012267435.1 Gemmatimonadota bacterium | reverse complement strand
TGGCGGGCGTCGAGATCACGGGCGCCCCGCTCGACCTCAACATGACCCGCTGGCCCGTGCAACGGGACGGACGGGAGATCGGCTTCGTGACGTCGGCGGTGCATTCGCCGCGCCTCGACCGCAACATCGGTTACGCGATGGTGCCGGCGGCCTTCGGAAAGCTGGGTACCGACCTCCGCGTTTCCACCCCGGACGGTGAGCGGGACGCCATGATCGTGCGCAAGCCCTTCGTGGACCCCGGCAAGCGGATTCCCAGGTCGTAAGGCGAGCCCAAGTCGTAATACGAAAACGAGATGCGACATCGACACGTGGTGGATCGCGAGTCCGCGTCCGGGCATGGTCGTTCCCGGGATGGCGCGACGCCGATCCGGGTGTCCGGCCGCAACTGGAATAACTTAACAGTAGATGTCAGTTTATTTGTCATGAGATATCAGTTCATCAGCGTGAGGTCATCCGGCATCGGCATCGGCGAGGAAGAGCAGTGAGCGACAGCGAGGGGACCATCGCGAGGCGTCCGACGGTGCTCGGGCACTTCGCCAACCATCGTTTCACGGCGCGCTTCTGGGAGATGGACGGGGCGACCCGACGCGCACGAGCCCGTGCCTGGTTCGAGGATGTGCGGGGGGCCGCGGACCTGGCCCATCCCTATCT
>JAAXGM010000058.1 GCA_012267435.1 Gemmatimonadota bacterium | reverse complement strand
CCCTTGACAACATGGATACTCATACCTATGTCGGAGTAGAACTGACGGCAATACAGGCGGTACTTGCCGATGGGCCTGTCGGCCCGGCAGAGACGCGGCGGGGACTGGTAGCGCTTCCGCTCCCAGATGACCACGTCCTGCGCCACGAACCGCCGCTCCTCGTAGATCAGGATGCGGTTCATCAGCCTGTTGCGGAGCTTCTTCGGCAGGAACCCCAGACCGGCGATGTAGCGCCCGGGCCTGGCGACTTCGCGCGCCTGGCTGACCAGCGTCAACTCGACGAACTCGCCGTCGACCGGGGTCGAAAGCACCCACAGTCTCGAGTCCATGCCGATCGTCTTCTCGTGAACCTCGACGAACGAGAATCCCAGGCCATGGACATGGGTGACGGCCGATACCTCGGACACGATGTCGATCAGCCCCGCGACGGTGCGGACGTTCGTGAACTCGAAGCAGCTCTTCAGGTAGGCGCCTTCGATGGAAAAGGCGGTCGGCTCCACATCCCGGTAGCCGTGCGTGTACTCCAGGTGCTCCACGTCCACCGAATTCTCGGTTGTCTCCTGGGGATGGCCCCGGAAGCGCAGGGTGGCGGACCTGAGCCCGCTCCAGTCCGCGCCCGTGGGGGGCTCCTCCGGCAGATCCCACTGCGGCGCCCGCCCGCCGACGCCATACCAGGCGAAGACCATGCCCAGGATCTCCCGGGTCTCGTAGAGCTTCAGCTTCGCGGCCCGGGGAGGCGAGGCGTTCGGCGTGGCGACGCACTGGCCGGTGGCATCGAAGGTGAACCCGTGGAAGGGACAAACGAGGCACCCATCCCGGATGGTGCCGCCGGCCGTCGGCCCCAGGTGCGAGCCCAGATGAGGGCAGAACGCGTCCGCCACGCAGACGCGGCCCTCGTCGTCGCACCAGGCGACGATCTGCTCGCCCATCCAGGTCTTCTCGATGAGCTTTTCCTTCAGCAGCGTGTCGCGGGTCGCGATGAAGTACCACCCCTCCGGGAACGGAGGAAGTCGATCGACGCGGCGCGGGATCCGCCCGTTGGCTTTCGTAATCATGCGGCTCCGGGTTGCTGAGGGGTCGATGATCGCACCGGGGCTCATGTGATTCGAGCTAACTGCTGCCTTCTTCCGCCGTTACGGACTCCGCAAATGTCGCGCCGCGGGCGCGGTTTGGCAAATGCGTGTGCGACAAACCGCCGAATAGATGCGACGATTTCGTATCCAACTGGCGAATGATGGGCCGGATCACCTGCGGAGATGTTGCCTGAACGGCACGCCGAACTCACCGTGGATGTTCAGCCGCCACGCTTGTGGAAGCGGCTGGCGAGACCGGCTTGACCGAACGAGGTGATCCATGTCTGAAATGAATCGACGCACGTTTCTCGGCACCGGCACGGCGGCCGGCGCTCTGGTAGCGCTCGGGGGCTGCGACGCTCCGGGCGGCGACTCTGGTTCGGGGCGCGGTGGCGCGGGGCAGGAGAGCACCCCGGGCGGCGTGCCGGACTTCGCCCTCGACGAGATCACGATCGACGAACTCCACGAGGGCATGCGGACGGGCGAGTACACCTGCCGCTCGATCACGGAGATGTACCTCGACCGCATCGAGGCGCTGAACCGGCAGGGGCCGCGGCTGTTCGCGGTGCTCGAGGTGAACCCGGACGCGCTCGAGATCGCCGACGCGCTCGACCGCGAGTTCCAGGCCTCGGGGCCCCGGGGGCCGCTGCACGGCATCCCCCTTCTCCTCAAGGACAACATCGATACGGCGGACGGGATGACGACGACCGCCGGGTCGACGGCGCTCCGTGGGTCGATCGCGCCGCAGGACGCCTTCGTGGCCGCGCGGCTGCGCGATGCGGGCGCGCTCCTGCTCGGCAAGGCGAACATGAGCGAGTGGGCGGGCTGGAAGTCGTTCGAGTTCGGGGCGTCCGGCTGGAGCGGCCGCGGCTGGGACGGCGGCCGGGGCGGCTTCTGCAAGAACCCCTACGCGCTCGACCGCACGCCGGGCGGGTCGAGTTCCGGGTCGGGAGCGGGCGCGGCGGCCAACCTGGCGGTCGCGACGATCGGCTCCGAGACCGACGGCTCCATCGTCGGCCCGTCTTCGCGCAACTGCCTGGTCGGCATCAAGCCCACGATCGGCCTGCACAGCCGGGGCGGCGTCATCCCCATCGCCCACAGCCAGGACAGCACCGGCCCGATGGCGCGCACCGTGCGCGACGCCGCGATCATGCTCGGGACGATGGTCGGCGTCGATCCGCGCGACCCGCTGACCGCCGCGAGCGCGGGCAACTACCTCACCGACTACACGGGCGCACTGGACCCGGCCGGCCTCAGCGGCGCCCGGGTCGGCGTGCTGCGCGAGTACGCCGGCTTCGACAGCCGCGTCGACGCCCTGTTCGAGGAGGCGCTCGACGTCATGCGCGCGGAGGGCGCGACGGTGGTCGATCCGGT
This sequence comes from Gemmatimonadota bacterium, assembly GCA_012267435.1. Classification (GTDB taxonomy): domain Bacteria; phylum Gemmatimonadota; class Gemmatimonadetes; order Longimicrobiales; family Gaopeijiaceae; genus BD2-11. The sequence goes on along the minus strand of JAAXGM010000058.1, from coordinate 5,013 downwards.
CACGCTCCCCGGGGAGCTGCGCTTCGGCAACGAGTACGAGATGGAGGTGCTGTACCACGAGTTCAAGGCCGACCTGAACGCCTACCTCGCATCGCTCGGGCCCGACGCGCCGATCAAGTCGCTCGCCGAACTCATCGAGTACAACGAGGCGAATGCCGATCTGGAGCTCGCCCTCTACGGGCAGGAGCTCCATGTGCGCTCCCAGGAGCGCGGGCCGCTGACGGACCAGCGCTACATCGACGCGCTGGCCACTAGCCATCGCCTCTCGCGAGACGAGGGGATCGACCGGGCGATGGACGAGCACCAACTGGACGCTCTCGTCGGGATTACGTCGGGGATTCCAGCCATGCAGGACCCGCTCGACGCCTCGGGCGGAGGCGGCGGTGGATGCTCGACGCCCCCGGCCATGGCGGCCTATCCCAACATGTCGGTGCCCATGGGGTTCGTCCACGGGCTCCCGATCGGGATGTCGCTCTGCGGCCGCGCCTGGAGCGAGGCGACGCTGATCCGGCTCGCGTACTCGTTCGAGCAGGCGACGAACGTGCGGCGGCCGCCGACGTTTCAGGCGACGGTGCGGGTGTGAGGGGAGGCGATTGACGACCTGCAAACGGGAAAAACGAAAGTTGCGCTTTTGATTTTCCCGGTTGGACGTAGGCGGAGGGAGCTGACGATCAGCCCGCAGAAGGGGGAAGATTCCCCGTCCTGTGCCGCACGTAGCTTTCGAGCACACGGTTCATCCGCGTCTGGTAGCCCTTTCCCGGAGCTTTGAAATAGGCCAGCACGGATCGTTTGACGCGCATGGTGATCTGATCGGTGCGATCCGGTTCGACGAGTTCTGCCCGCTCCCAGAATCCTTCGTCCAGTTCAGGGATGTCGCTGAAATCGATGTCCTCATCCCTCACCTTCGCGATCTGCTCGGGAGTCAGGGGGCTATCGTGCTGTCCGCTCATGGTAGGCCTTCCTTTCCTCGGGCGATGCCGAACTCGGCCGCCAAGCTGTGGATCGCATCGTTGGCCGGGACGCCGCGTTCACCTGCCCTGTAGGCTCGGATCGCCTCACGCCACAGGTGACCCCGTTCGGCGGAATGCACAAGGAAGTCATACCGTTCCGGACTCATCACCACCATTGCGGCTTGGCCGTTCTGGGTGATCGTCTCAACCCGGCCATCGCGGATCCGTTCGAGGTGCTCTCCCGTGCGCTGCCGGAAGTGGCTCAGTGGGTAGGTGTCCTGAGTGCGGTGCATGTGGCGTCTCCATATGTTATTCGTACTGAATTCAGTATGGCACACCTCGTAGCTAGCTGTCCAGTCAGGTTGCTGTCAGGTCCCTAGCAGCGCCCCCGAAACAGCCCCGACCACCCGCTCGTAGGCTGGCCTATGCAAGCCGGTACAACGCATAGCTCTCCCCTCGCCAGCCTCTCGCGCATAACACATCGATACGGACCGGTGCTGGCGCTGGACGATCTCGACCTGGAGGTGCGCCGTGGCGAGGTGCTGGGGGTGCTCGGTCCCAACGGCGCCGGCAAGACCACCGCCATCAGCCTTCTCCTCGGGAGTCTTCAGGTGCAGGAGGGCGCGGCGAGCGTCTTCGGCTTTGCTCCGGGGGCGCCGGAGGTGCGGGTTCGGCGGGGGGCGATGCTGCAGATCTCGGGGATCTCCGCAAATCTGACCGTCCGCGAGCATATCGAGCTCTTCCGCGCCTACTACCCCGCGCCGATTCCGGCTTCGCGCCTGCTCGCGATGGCGGGGCTCGAGGATCTCGCCCGGCGCCGGTACGGGAAGCTCTCCGGAGGTCAGAAGCAACGGGTGATGTTCGCGCTGGCGCTGGCCGGCGATCCGGAACTGCTGTTCCTGGACGAACCCACCACCGGACTCGACGTCGATGCGCGGCACCGGCTGTGGAGCGAGATCCGGGCGCTCAGAGAGTCCGGACGCACCACCGTGCTCACCACGCACAACCTGGACGAGGCAGACGCGCTGGCCGACCGCGTGGTGGTGATCCACAAGGGGCAGCGGATCGCGGAGGGCACCCCGGCGGAGATCAAGTCGCGCACGGCGGGCCGTCTGGTGCGTTGCGTCACCCGGATCGCGCCCGATGAAACGGCCAGCCTGCCCGGCGTCGTCGAGGCCAGGACGCGAGGACAGCATCTGGAGGCGCTGACGACGCAGCCCGAGGCACTGGTCCGGGAGCTGCTCGCCCGCGACCAGGCGCTCGCGGATCTCACCGTGGTGGCCGCGGGGCTCGAAGAGGCGTTTCTCGCGCTGACGAGGGATGGTAGGGAGGGCGCGGCATGACCGGCGGGGCGTCAATGGCTCGCGAGGGAGCGGAATGAGCGGTAAGCTGGCAGAGGCCGAAGCCCCCAGCGCGGGCGCTTCGATGCAAGCTCGCGACACCCATCGGCTGACCCCTGCCCGTCGCTTCCACATCTACCTGCTGGAAGCCCGCTTCCAGTTCGTGGAGGTGTTGCGGGAGCCCATGTTCGCCGTCCCCACGCTGGCGTTTCCGCTCATCTTCTATCTGTTCTTCGGCGTGATCATGGGTGCGCGCGGGGTGTCGCTGGCCGTGCCGACCTACGTGCTGGCGACCTACGGGGTCTTCGGCGTCCTCGGGCCGGCGCTCTTCGGCTTCGGAGCCGGGCTCGCGAACGAACGCGACACCGGCGTCCTGCTCCTGAAGCAGACCACGCCCATGCCCGCGGGCGCCTACCTGTTCGCCAAGGTCATGGCGGCGCTGATCTTCGGCGCGGTCGTCGTGGCGGCGCTGTTCCTGATGGCCGCCCACGCGGCGGGGGTGGCGCTCTACCGCTGGCAGTGGTTCGCGCTGGCCGGGGTGCTGCTCGCTGGCGTGATCCCGTTCTGCGCCCTGGGGCTGGCGATCGGCGCGTGGGCCAGAGGACGCTCGGCCGTCGCCGTGGTCAACCTCGTCTTCCTGCCCATGGCCATGCTCTCCGGGCTCTGGCTCCCCATCTACATGTTCCCGGATGTCATGCAGGACATCGCGCTCGCGCTTCCCGCCTATCACCACGCGCAACTCGCGCTCAAGGTCATCGCGATGGACGCCGGGCAGCCGGTCCCGATGCACTTGGCGGTTCTGGCGGGCGAAACGCTCGTCTTCCTCGCCGTGGCGGCGCTCGGGTTCCGCCGCGCGGACAGTTTCTCAATGAGGAGATCCCGATGAAGAGCGCACGTCATCTCGTTGGCCGCAGCCTGACCTGGCTCGTGATCGGAGTCGCGGTCTTCACCGGCGTGCTCGCGACGCTACCGGTGCCGGAGGCCGCGGAGGGCCTGGCCCGGGGCGTTCCCGAGGAAACGTTCGCGATCGTGGACGTCACGGCGTTCGACGGCGAGGCCTTCCGGCAGGGATGGGACGTGTGGGTCGAGGACGGGAGGATCCGCCACGCCGGCCAGAGGCTGGACCTGCCCGGGGATCTCCCGCGCCTGGACGGGCGGGGCCACACGCTGATCCCGGGGCTGATCGATGGTCACGTGCACAGCTTCCTCTCGACGCTGGGGGACGCGCTCCGCTTCGGGGTGACCACGGTGCTGGACCAGTCCACGGACCCGGCCTTCGCCGCGGCGATGCGACCCGCGCGCGAGGAAGTGGCGCGCGGCACCCAGGCGGACCTCTTCTCCGCCGGCATGACCGCAACCGCCCCGGAAGGTCACGGCACGCAGTTCGGGATCCCCGTTGAGACGCTGACCGGTCCGGAGGAGGCCGCCGAGTGGGTGAGGGCGCGCAAGGCCGAGGGCTCCGACTGGATCAAGATCATCTACGAGGACGGCAGCGCCTTCGACATGGAGATCCCGTCGCTCGATGGAGAAACGGTCGCCGCGGTCATCGCGGCCGCGCACGCGGAGGGACTCGCCGCCGTGGTGCACGTGAGCACCCTCGAAACCGCTCTCGAAGCGATGGCCTTCGGCGCCGACGGGCTGGTGCACGTGTGGCGCGACGAGGTCGTCTCCGAGGAGGATGCCCGGCGCTTCGCGGAGGCGGACATCTTCGTGGTCCCGACGCTCTCGGTCATGGTTTCGGCCGATGACCCCTCGGTGGCGGAACTGGTGCGCGAGACCGACGAAGCGATGCTCTCGCCGATTCAGCGGCAGACGCTCGCCGGCCGCTTCCCGGGCGGCCTCGGGGAGGGCGGAGACGTGGCGATGGAGAACGTCCGCAGACTGCGCGCGGCCGGAGTGCGGCTGATCGCGGGCACGGACGCCCCGAACCCGGGAACCGGGGCGGGAATCTCCATGCACGGGGAGCTGCGCCTGCTCGCGCGCGCCGGCATGGGGAGCGCGGAGGTGCTGGCGGCGGCGACTTCGCTGGCGGCGGACGCGTTCGGCGTTGCGGAGCGCGGCCGGATCGCCGAAGGCCATCTCGCCGACCTGGTGCTGGTGCGCGGCGACCTCGAGGAGGACGTGTCGCGCAGCCACGACATCGTCGGGATCTGGAAGGATGGGTATCTGGTGGACCGTGCAGTCGGCTCCGCAGGGGCCGGGCCGCAGGCCGAGATTGCGCCCGCTCCCGCGGAAACCCTGGTCGCGGACTTCGAGGAGGGGTTCGAGGCGACGTTCGGTGCATGGGACGTGACAACGGACCAACTGACCGGCGGCTCCTCCACCGCCAACGTGGCCGTGCGCGACGGCGCGCTGGTGGTCACCGGCGAGATCGCCCCGGGAGTCGCCTTCCCATGGGCGGGCGTGATCTGGATGCCCGGCGCGCAGCCCATGCAGCCCGTGGACTTCGCCGGCCGGGAGGCGATCCGCTTCCGCACGCGCGGGGATGGGCGGCAGTACTCGGTGATGCTGATCAGCAGCGCGGAGCCGGCTGGCCCGCCGCCCACCGTTACGTTCATCGCGCCCGAGGCGTGGACCCAGGTGGAGATCCGGCTGGAGGATTTCCCGACGGCGACGCCGGAAATCATTGCGGGGCTGGCGTTTGTGGCGGAGGGGCCGGTGGGTGAGTTCGCGTTCGAGGTGGATGAGGTGGAGGTGAGGTGAGGTCGCGTCAGATCCACTAG
>JAAXGM010000057.1 GCA_012267435.1 Gemmatimonadota bacterium | reverse complement strand
ACGGCGAGGCCCCGGAACAGCCCCTCGGCCCCCTCGTACAGCTCCTTGAGGGTATCCACGAACAGACTCTTGCCGAACCGACGGGGACGCGACAGGAAGTAGTGCTTGCCGGCGTCGTTCGCCAGCCGCCGGGCATAGGGAGTCTTGTCGACGTAGTAGCAGCCCTCCTCCCGGATCTCCCGGAACGTCTGAATGCCGACAGGGAGCCTGCGCCTGTCCATGAGGAGACTCACGCCGGAGCTGTGCGGGGAGCGCTGCTTCGCAACGTCGGAACCGGCTCGGCGCCGGCCGACGCGAGTCGGTGGCTGCCGCTCGACCGCCGCGCCGCGCTACACTGGTTGGTGCGGGAGGGGTCCATGGGTCGCATCAACGTCGAGACCACCATAGAGAACGGCACCGACGCGGCCTTCAGCTTCCATTGTGACGCCCTCGTCGCAGCGCGCGGCCCGGCACCGATGGAAGTGCCGGCGCCCAGCCGACGGGACGGCCAAGCGCTGAACGGAATGCCGCTGTTAGCAGACGGCCGACAATGCCCCGGTTGGTGGTCTCCTCGCCAACTCCCGGGCCCCGCCCGAACCTGCGCGGTCATCCATCCGGAAACGCGTCCCCAAGCCTGTCGGCAATGCTGTGCATCTGTCCAACCGCGTCGTCGACCACCCGATCCCTTTCGACCCCGGTCTTGAGGCGGATCGGAATGCCCAACTGGCCGTCCGCTTCCCGCGCATCGTCGAACAGCTTCGCCGCTTGCCGGATCTCGCCCTTGATGCCCGAGAACGAGCTATTGGTGTTGTGTGCCGACCAGATTGGGGTGACGCCAATGGCCCGCCAAGCCAAGAGATCCACGCCCAGCCACAGCCCGAACCTCCCATGCAGGCGCAGGTAGCGCCCCCACGCGCTCGGCCTCAGCCCCCTCGTCTCGGCGACGCCCTCCTTGACCAGTCTCTCCGTGACGTCGTCAATCAGCCCAGCGTAGTTCAACATACGCCGTGCCACGCACACGTCCGTCAACTCGTCGCCCCGTATCGGCGGGATAATGTCCGAGTTCATCCGTTCCGTGAGACCACGGAGTTGGGCCACGTCCTCCAAGATGCCCGCGTAACCCCCCGCAGCCGCGGAGCGCTCCAGTGTTTCGAGCACCCGCCTCCAGCTCGTGAGCACCAACCTGTGTCCGCCCACGCGCATCGCACGGATCTCCTGCGTGCTGGTCTCGTCCGCGGCACTGAGCTCCGCCTGCCTGCACCGGTCCTTCAGGTCGGCCCAGAGGCTGCCCGCACGGTCTTCCGGGGCGATGAACGCCAGCGTGCATCCACCCTCGGCCGGAAGCGCCTTCAGATAGCCGACCGGCTGATAGTCGGTCAGCGCCGCCCAGAACTTGTTCTCGACGAAGAGGCGGACCTCCCCGTGCGCGTCATAGATCGCCAGATCCGGCCGGACCCCATCGCCGAAGGGTGCGGCTCTTTTGCGTCGGCGGTCCGGAGAGGCCGATGGGGTTCGGCGACCAGCATGGCAAGAGCTACTTGACCCGTCGAAGGCGGGGTGAAGGTGGGGGCGGCTCGACCGGCGGGACTATCCCGTCGGCGTAGCGCTCGGCGTGGTTCCGTTCGTACTCGCGCGCTTCGTGGAAGTCCCAGTACGCATCGAAGTCGCCGCTGGCGCGCAGCGCCCGGAGCTTCAACACCGCCTCGGCCCCGACCAGGCGCCAGCGGGCGCCGGTCAAGTCCATCCGGTCGCGGACCAGGTGCCGGCACGCCCCTTCGACCACGCCGGTGGCGATGGGATAGCCCGCCGCGAGGTAGCGGTCGTACTGCAGATACGGGGCATACTTCAGCAGGTAGTCCGCGCACGTATCGACCGGCTTGCGGGTGTCGGACGACAAGCCCGCGACGGTCGCCGCACGCCGCATCGACGACGCCACCCGGCGGGCCTTGCCCTCGAGAATGTCCCGCACCCGCGTCCACGCCCAGCACGCCAGCTCGGGGCTCCCTTCGCGATGGAATACGTGCGCCGCCTTCCAGACGTACTCGACCACGTGGATGATGTCCAGGACCACCGTGACCGCCACCCCGAATTGGGCCGCGCCCGCTTCCACGAGGTCGAGCTGCGTCTCCGCCCCGTCGACGAGCACCACCCAGCGCTTGACGCGCTCCGGGTCGTGGCGCTCCGCTTCCAGCATCGCCTCGACGATCACCTCCCCGGGCTCCCGTTCGAGGCTCGCCCACACCCGTTTCGCTACCGGGCGGGGCCGTACCGCTGGGGTCTCGGCCTTCTTGCCCTTCTTCTTGGTCTTGTCCCCCGGCTGTCGGGGCATCAAGCTCTGCAGGAACTCCTCCGCGCTCCTCACGTACGGCGCGACCGTGTAGACGGCGGCCACCGTCGCCATCCGCTTCGAGTGCTTCTTCTCCCCCGGCTTCAAGCGATTGAACGGGGAGAGCTGCTCCCGTTGCCGCCGACGCCGCTCCGCCTCCTTGCGCGTCGCCTCGCGCAGGTCCTCGCGGTGCAGCACCACCCCCTTGCCGTCGAAGGTGAGCACGACAACCGACTCCGCCGGCGTCGGCTCGCCCGCCGCCGCACGCCGCGCCTCGTAGAACGCGTCGAAGTCCTCCGCCGCGCGAGCCGCCAACTGTTCCGCCTGACGCTTCGGCACCTCCGCACCAGTACTGCGGGACAGATCGAACAACGCTTCGTCGAAAGACCGCGACGCCGCCACCTCCGCAACCCGACGCCGCACCTCCAGCGAGTAACGCTCCACCGGCAGGTTGAGCGACGCATCGAGCGGATGGAGACTCTCGTGACCGGGGCGCGCATAGCCCACGCGACCGACATCCACCGTCCCGAAGATCGTCTCCACCGCGCGTTTGTGCACGCGCCGTTCCCGGCGCTCGACACCATCCGTCCCCGCCACCGGACCCGCCGCCTCCCCGGGACTGCGTTGGTCGAGGTGACCTTGCAGGAGCTTCCGCATCAGATCCTGGCCCCGCCGGTGCAGCTCCCGTTCGAGATCGCTCTCACTCATCTGCCGGGCCTCGCGCGAAGAGAGGTAGGCTTTGGCCTCCGCAAAGGCCGTCTCCGCCGCCGCATACACCGCCGGGGCGGATGCCGCGGCGGGGTGGGGAACAACTCGCATGGCTCAGCCCTCCCGAAGCCGCCGCTGCGCATCCCGGACCAGAGGATAGACCAGAACCGTCTTGGGCGCCTCGCCGACACGGCGGCCGTACCGGTCCATCCGCCCTCGACCGGTGGTGGCGCCCAACGCCACCCAGTTGGCGGCGCGATACGAACCGCCGTGGTGGCGGCTCGGGTCCACCAGCGTCTCCACCAGCCAGGGCTCGAGGCGGTAGCGGCGCGGCCAGTCGACCCTCAAGCGCCCGAGCCCGCGCGACAGGACCG
>JAAXGM010000236.1 GCA_012267435.1 Gemmatimonadota bacterium | reverse complement strand
GTTCGTGGTGACTCGGCGTTCTGTTGTCGCTGCCGGAGTAAAACTCCCCAGATCTGCCGAAGTAAAAGTCCCCACCCCGGCACGGGGTCTGACCGGGATCCGGAGAGGTCTTGTTCAGACGAGAGAGCGCCCGGAGTCTGCTCCACGGTGTCGATTGGACCGGGGGTGCGCGGGTGCTCAGGCTGGAGGAGCTATTGGTGATTCATCAGCTCAGAGAGCAGGGGGAGTCGATCAGCGAGATTGCCCGGCGCACGGGGCTGGACCGCAAGACGGTCCGGAAGTATCTGAAGCAAGGGCTGGAGCGCCCGACGTACGGACCACGGGCCCCTCGCCCACGGGTGATCGACCCATACCGGAAGTATCTTCGTGACCGGTTGGAGCGATACCCCACGCTGAGCGCGATGCGTCTGCTTCGCGAGATCCGCGAGCTGGGGTATGGCGGGGGTCGCACGGCGGTGACGGACTACATCGCCACGATTCGTCCGCGCCCGGTGACCGGGTTCGAGCATCGGTTCGAGACGCCGGCGGGGCATCAGGCGCAGGTGGACTTCGCGCAGTTCAAGGCCGTGTTCACCGAGGAGCCGGACCGGGTCCAGGTGGTGTGGTTGTTCTCGCTGGTGCTCGGCTACAGCCGGTACGTGTTCGCGCGGTTCGTGCGGCGCCAGGACCTTCACACCGTGGTTCGTTGTCACCTCGAGGCGTTTGCCGAGCTGGGGGGCGTACCGCGCGAGGTGCTATACGACCGGATGAAGACCGCGGTGCTGGGCGAGGACGACGATGGCCTGGTGCGCTATCACCCGGCGCTGCTCGACGTGGCCCGCCACTTCGGGTTCCGGCCCCGGGCGTGCGCGCCGTACCGTGCGAAGACCAAGGGCAAGGTCGAGCGGGTGTTCCGGTACGTGCGTGAGGACTTCTTCCTCGGCACCGAGTTCGCCGACCTGCACGATCTGAACGCCCGGCTCGGGCAATGGCGCGAGACGGTCGCGAACCGGCGCGTGCACGGCACCACCGGGCGGCGGGTCGGTGAAGCGTTCGCCGAGGAGCGAGAGGCGCTCAAGGAGCTCCCGGCCCATCCGTACACGACGGTGCTTCGCCTTCAGCGGCGCCTGTCGCGCGACGGCATGGTGAGCGTGGAGGGCAACGAGTACTCGGTCCCGGACTGCCTCACCGGACCTACCGTGGAAGTGCACCGACTCGCCGAGCAACTGAGGATCTACGACGCCGGACAGCTCGTCGCCGAGCATCCGGTGCTCGAAGGGCGCGGCGAGCGCCGGGTTGCGCCGGAGCACCGTGGTTGGCCGCCCCCGGGCGCTTCGCCACCGAAGCGGCACAAGCTCCCCGAGCCCGACCGGGCGCATCGCCCCGGACAGTGCGTCATCGAACGTCCACTTGGCGTGTACGAGGCGCTGGGCAAGGCCCTTGCCGGCGCCCGGGTCGAAGGAGCGCCACGATGAGCCCCCCGGGCGTGGGTGCCGCGAGCCAGCTCGACGCCATCGAGACGCTGCTCGTGCGCCTGAAGCTCGTGCGGG
>JAAXGM010000056.1 GCA_012267435.1 Gemmatimonadota bacterium | reverse complement strand
GCATCACCTACACGCAGGTGGCGCAGTACTGCGTGCTCATCTTCGCGTACATGGTGCCCGCCATCTTTCTCTCGATCCTCATCACCGGCAACCCGGTGCCGCAACTGGGGCTGGGCGGTGCGGACCTGGTCAGCGGCGAGTACCTGCTGGACCGGCTCGACGGGCTGCACGAACAGCTGGGCTTCGCGGCCTACACGGACGGCTCCAAGTCGACGCTGGACGTGTTCGCCATCACCGCCGCGCTGATGGTGGGGACGGCGGGGCTGCCCCACGTGATCATCCGCTTCTATACGGTGCCGCGCGTGCGCGACGCCAGGATCTCGGCGGGGTGGGCGCTGCTCTTCATCGCCATCCTGTATACCACGGCGCCCGCCGTCGCCGTCTTCGCGCGCACCAACCTCATCAACACGGTGTCGGAGCAGCCATACGAGGCTGTGCCGGAGTGGTTCACCACGTGGGAGAACACGGACCTGATCGCCTACGACGACCATAACGGCGACGGGCTGATCCAGTTCGTGGGCCCCGATGCCATCGATGACTCGGGCCAACCGGTGCAGAACGAACTCACCATCGACCGCGACATCATGGTGCTCGCCAACCCGGAGATCGCCGGGCTGCCGGCCTGGGTCGTCGGGCTGGTGGCGGCGGGCGGGCTCGCGGCGGCCCTGTCGACGGCGGCGGGACTGCTTCTGGTGGTCTCCTCGGCCATCAGCCACGACCTGCTCAAGGGAGTGTTCAGGCCCGGCATCTCCGAGCGGGGAGAACTGGTGTGGGCGCGCGTCAGCGCGGCCTTCGCGGTCGTTCTCGCCGGCTATCTGGGCATCAACCCGCCCGGCTTCGTCGCGCAGGTGGTGGCCTTCGCCTTCGGGCTGGCCGCGGCCTCGTTCTTCCCCGCCATCATCCTGGGCATCTTCTCGCGGCGCATGAACCGCGAGGGCGCCATCGCCGGGATGATCTCGGGAATCGTATTCACGGCCGCCTACATCATCTACTTCAACTACGTGAATCCGGCCGCCAACACGGCCGACAACTGGTTCCTGGGGATTTCGCCGGAGGGCATAGGTTTCGTGGGCATGCTGATCAATTTCGTGGTCGCGGGCATCGTGTCGCGCTCGACCGCCGCGCCGCCCGAAGAGGTGGGCCGGCTCGTGGAACGCATCCGGGTGCCGAAGGGATCCGGCCCTGCGCATGAGGTGTCGGCGTGAGCCGCGCGCGGTGGGGGCTGGCGGCGGTGCTGTGCGCGGGCGCGCTCGCTGCGGGATGCGCGGATGACGGGACCGGGTACGATGTCGTGATCCGTGGAGGCACCGTCTACGACGGTTCCGGTTCACCCCCGGTGGTCGCCGACGTCGGCATCCGCGGAGACCGGATCGCGGCGCTCGGCAACCTCTCCGGCGCCGAGGCCGCACAGGTGCTCGACGCCTCGGGGATGGCGGTATCGCCGGGCTTCATCAACATGCTCAGCTGGGCCACCGAATCGCTCATCGTGGACGGCCGCTCGCTCGGCGACATCCGCCAGGGAGTGACGCTCGAGATCTTCGGCGAAGGCACATCGATGGGACCTGCGAACGACGCCATGAAGGCGGACTTCCTCGATGACTTCGTGTCCTGGCTGGGCGGGACGGAAGCCGCCGCTCGCGCCCTGGGCCTGCCGCCGGATGCACCGCTGGAAGTGCCGTGGACGACGCTCGGCGAATACCTGGGCTTCCTGGAGCGCAAGGGCGTCGCCACCAACGTGGGCTCCTTCATCGGCGCCACCACCGTGCGGATCCACGAGATCGGCTACGACGACCGCCCCCCCACCGCGGACGAGCTGGAGCGCATGCGCGCCCTCGTGCGCACGGCCATGGAGGAGGGCGCCATGGGAGTGGGCTCGTCGCTCATCTACACCCCCGGCTTCTTCGCCGACACCGACGAGCTGATCGCGCTCTCCGAGGTCGCCGCCGAGTACGACGGGATGTACATCTCGCACATGCGCAGCGAGGGCGCGCGGCTGCGGGAATCGGTCGAGGAGCTCATCACGATCGCGCGCGAGGCCGGCATCCGCGCCCAGATCTACCACCTGAAGGCGGCCGGGCGCGAGAACTGGCACAAGCTGGAGGACGTGATCGCGCGCGTGGAGCAGGTCCGCGCCGACGGGCTGGGCATCACCGCCGACATGTACACCTACACCGCCGGCTCCACCGGGCTCGACGCCGCCATGCCGCCCTGGGTGCAGGAGGGCGGCTACGATGCCTGGGCGGCGCGCATCCGGGATCCGGAGATTCGCGCGCGCGTGGCGGAAGAGATGCGCACACCGACCGACGAGTGGGAAAACCTGCTGCTCTCATCCGGACCCGAGGGGGCGCTACTGGTCGGGTTCCGCAACGAGGAGCTGCGCCGCTACCAGGGCATGACCCTGGCCGAGGTGGCCGAGGAGCGCGGCACGCCGCCCGAGGAGACCGCCATCGACCTCGTGATCGAGGACGGCACCCGGGTGCAGGTCGTCTACTTCCTCATGTCCGAGGAGAACGTGCGCCGCCAGATCGCGCTGCCCTGGGTCTCGTTCGACTCCGACGCGGCTTCCATGGCGCCCGAGGGCGTCTTCCTGCAGAACAGCACTCATCCGCGCGCGTACGGCAACTTCGCCCGCCTGCTGGGCAGGTACGTGCGCGAGGAAGGCGTCATCCCGCTGGAGGAGGCGGTGCGCAAGCTGACCTCGCTGCCGGCCGCCAACCTGCGCATCTCCGACCGCGGGCGGCTCGCGGAAGGCTATTTCGCCGATGTCGTGGTCTTCGACCCGGCCACCGTCATCGACCACGCCACATACGAGAACGCCCACCAGCTCGCCACAGGTGTGACGCATGTGTTCGTCAACGGCGTGGTGGTGCTCGAGGACTCCGAACCCACCGGCGCGATGTCCGGCCGCTTCGTGCGCGGGCCGGGCTGGAGAGGCAATTAGCTAACTGGACTAAACTAGATTAGTCCGGTCGCCATTCCTCAGTCGGGCACGAAGGCCACGATGCGCAGCGGCCCTCCGCTGCCCCCCACAATCTTCATGGGCAGCGCCACCACGAAGGCACCCCACTCGGGAAGCTCCGGGAGGGAAGCCACGTTCTCGTAGCCCGGGATGTTCTCCCAGTAGAGGATGCGGTGGGTCTCGAAGGCGCTCGACTGCCCGTAGTCGAGGCTGGGCGTGTCGAGGCCCAGCGCCGCAATGTCGCGGTTGTCGACCAGCCACTGCGCCGCCTCCGGGTCAAGTCCGGGGAAATGGAGCTCCGGAATCGCCTCCTCGCCTCGCAGCGCAGTCCCCAGGTAGCGGACGGGGTCCGGCCAGCGGTCGGCCCAGCCGGTGTCGAGCAGGACGGTCGTTCCCGCGGGGATGGTACCATGGCGCGCCTCCCACGCGGCGATCGCCTCCACCCCCACCTGGTGGTCCGGATTGTCCCCTGCGGGGTCGCGGATGACGGCGGCCGGCCCGATCAGGGCGGAAAGGGGGATTTGCGCGGTGGAGATCCTTCCCTCGGCGAAGTGGATGGGCGCGTCGACGTGGGTGCCGCCGTGTTCGGACGACGCGAAGTTGAAGGCGGCGTAGAAGTACCCTCCCTCGGTCATGCCGTAGGCGACCGTGTCCAGCACGAACGGATCCGCGGTGGGCCAGAAGACGGCGTCGGCGGAAACGTCGTGGGTCAGGTCGATCCAGCGGCCCGCGGTGCCGTCGAATACGGCCGAATAGTCAGGGTCGGGCGGCGCGCATGACGAAGCCAGCGCGAGTACCACGATGATGTGAAGTCCGGTTGTTCGCTTCATGAAGCCTCCTCCCGGGAAGAACGTGATGGCCCAAATCGAACATTCCATCGCCCGGCCTCGGAGAGTATCATGCATGTACGCCTCCGGCGTTCGGCCCGCAACAGTCGATAATGTGCGGCGACCGGAAACCTCAACCTGGGACGAAGATATGCGGGGGGAAAGCCTCGTCGGCGGGGTAGGCCCGTGAACACCGACCTGATCGCAATCCTGGCCGTCGGTATAGCGCTGGCTGGCCTCCAGTTGCGCATCGCCGGCGTGTTGCGGGCCAGCGTCGCTTCGCTCAAGACCGATACCAAGGCGGGCCTGGAGACGTTGCGGATTGAGATGACCGACGGCATGGGCGTGCTGAGAGCCGAGTTCAGGAGCGAGGCGGCGGCGCTCCGGACCGAGCTAAAGGACGACATTGGCACCCTCAGGACCGAACTGAAGAAAGACATCGCTACCCTCAGGACCGAGGTGCGGGAGGACATCGGTGCCCTCAGGACCGAGGTGCGGGAGGACCTCAGTGCCTTCAGGACCGAGGCGCGGGAGGATCTCGGCGCCTTCAGGACCGAGGCGCGAGAGGATCTCGGCGCCTTCAGGACCGAGGTGCGAGAGGATCTCGGCACCCTCCGAGGCGATGTGCGGGACGGGTTTCGCCAAGTGGACACGCGGGTTCGATTCCTGGAAGAACGAGCCTTTCTGGGCCGGCGTTCGAGGTCCGGGTCCAGGGACAGCTGATCGCACCCGCCGAGTCGCCCACAGGCTGGCGCGGTCTCGGGCGCTGCTCCATCATCCATGGCGTTGCCCCAATGGCCCCGGAGGAACGCCCCATGCCTCGATCCGAACCCCAGGTTGCCCTCATCGCGCTGGCGCTCGCGCCATTGCTGACGACCGCCTGCGGCCCCGGCGAGCGGTCGGGCATGCAGGCGGACATGAACGCGGATCTGCTGGCCGCGGCGGTGCGCACGCACATTTCCGCGGCATCGCTCGAGCCGCACGCGCGCGCGATCGTGGAGCACGACCGCCTCTCCGGGAGCGAGGGCGAAAACGCTGCGATCAACTACGTCGTCGCGACGCTCGAGGCGGCCGGCGTACCGGTGGAGGTGCATGCCTTCGAGGCCTACGTGTCCGATCCGATCTCCGCATCGGTGTCCGTGCCCGACGGCCCCACATTCAGCGCCATCACGTCGTCGTTCTCCGCCACGGTGGGCTCGCTGCGCGCGCCGCTGGTCGACCTGGGTGCGCCCGCCAATCTGCCTCCCGTCGAGGTCGGCACGGGCGAGCGCATCGTGCTCGCCGGGGAGGGAATGGACGGAGCCGGCGCACCCGACCTTCCCGACGTCGCGGGGGCCATCGTGCTCCTGGACGGGCAGCCGAGGAACATCCCGGTCATCGTTCTGGACCGGCTGGGCGCCGTCGGGGTCATCTTCGTGCACCCCGAGGAGCGAGTGAACGACCTCATCGTCACCTCGACCTGGGGCACGCCTTCGCTGCTCAACTACCACCGCCTGCCCGACATGCCCGTCGCGCACGTCGCGCGCAGCGCCGGGGAGCGACTTCGGGCGCTGCTCGCCCGCGGACCGCTCGAGGTCGAACTTTCGGCGCGCGCGGACGCGGGATGGAAGGAGCTTCGGCTCGCCCTCGCCCGCATCCCCGGACCCGAGCCGGAGGGCCCCTATGTGCTCTTCGGCGGGCACATCGACGGATGGCACTACGCGGCGACCGACGAAGGGGCGTCGAACGCGGCGATGCTCGACCTGGCCCTCGCCTTCCACGCCGAGCGCGAGCGCATGCGGCGCGGCCTGGTGGTGGCCTGGTGGCCGGGGCACTCGAACGCGCGCTATGGCGGATCGACCTGGTTCGCCGACCACTTCTTCGAGGAGCTGCGCTCGCGCGCGGTAGCGCACGTGAACGTGGACGGGATCGGCCAGATGGGCGCGCGTCTGTTCGCATCCGCGACGACCGCCTCGCTGGCCGAGGTCGCGCGCTTCGCCATGCAGCGCGGCGAGGACGCCGACGTTCAGCCCACCCGCCCGGCACGAAACTCCGACCAGTCGTTCAACGGAGTCGGCCTGCCGCTCCTGCAGCTCTACCGCAACCGCGCGCAGGAGGACGGCGGCTACTGGTGGTGGCACACGCCGGAGGACACGTTCGACAAGATCGACTTCGACATCCTGGAGGGCGACACCTACCTCTACGCGATCGCGCTCTCGGCGCTGGTCGGACGGGAAGTGCTGCCGGTGGACCTGGTGGGTCAGGTCGAGGCTCTGGGCGCGGCCATCGCCGCGCGCTCGGAAGCGGGCAGCGGTCAGTTCGATCTCTCACAGGCCTCCGAGGCCCAGGGCGAACTTCTCGCGCTGGCGGGCAAGCTGCAGGCTGCCCTCCCCCGCGCGACCGGCTCACCCGAACTCGACATGGCGCTCGTGGACGTGCTGCGGCCACTGCACCGGGTGCTCTACGTCCCCCTCACCCCGCACCACCCGGACGCGGGCGCGGTCCCCGGCCCGCTTCCCGGCCTCGCTCCGACCCGAATCCTCGTTGCGGCGGCGCCCGGCAGCGAGCGCTACCGCCTCGCCACGGCCACGCTGGTGCGCGAGCGGAACCGGCTGCTGGAGGCCATCACCGAATCGAACCGCCGCGCGACAGCCCTGCTCGCGTCGCCGGGGATCCGTTAGGAGCTGTTGACATGACACACACTCGCCGCCGCTTCCTGGCCAACTCCGCCGCCGCCGGGGCGGCGGCGCTCGGACCCTCCGCATTTGGATCCGCCCGCGCCCTGGCCGCCTCCCCGGGACCGGCCGATCCGACCCCGGCCTCCCCGGCGTCCGCGGCCCCCGAACCGTCATCCCGCCCCCTCAGCATCCTCATCCTGGGCGGCACCGGGTTCATCGGCCCGCACCAAGTGCGGTACGCAATGTACCGGGGCCACCAGGTCAGCATCTTCAACCGGGGCCGCACCGCCCCGGACCTCTTTCCCGGAGTGGAAACGCTGATCGGCGACCGGGACGGGCAGCTCGGCGCCCTGGAGGGCCGCACCTGGGACGCGGTGATCGACAACAGTGGCTACGTGCCGCGCCACGTGCGCGACTCGGCGGAGCTGCTGCGCGACTCGGTGGGCCGATACCTCTTCACCTCGACCGGGTCGGTATACAGCTTCGACCAGGACGAGCTCACCGAGGATTCGGAGCTCCTCCCCATCGAGGATCCCGAAAGCGAAGACGTCGACCGCTACTACGGACCTCTCAAGATCCTCTGCGAAAACGCGGTCACCGACGTCTACCGGGAACGCGGCACCGTGGTGCGGCTCCATGTCGTGGCGGGGCCCGGCGACACCACCGACCGCTTCACCTACTGGCCCGTGCGCATCGACCACGGCGGCGAGATCATCGCGCCGGGGAGCCGGCACACACCGGTCCAGTACATTGACGTGCGCGATCTGGCCGAGTTCATGATCCTGTGCCTGGAGCGCGATGTCGGCGGCACCTTCAACACCGCCGGTCCGGCCCTCGCCCCGACCTCGATGGCCGAGTTCGTCTATGGCATCCGCGCGATAACGAGTACTCCGCTCTCCTTCACCTGGATCGATGAGCAGTTCCTTGCCGACCGGCAAGTGCGGTTCCCGCTCTGGTATCCGCCCACGGAAGGCGCCGTTCGGGGCCTCTCGCGCGTCAGGTCTCACAAGGCCGTGGCAAAGGGGCTCAAGTTCCGCCCCATCGCGGTCACCGCTCTCGACACGCTGGAATGGTTCAGGACGCTTCCCGAGGAACGGCGCAACCAGCTTCAACTCGACCTGGAGCGCGACCGGCGGCTCCTCGATGACTGGAAGGCTTAGGCGCTGGCCCCGGCCTACACCCGGAAGAGCACCGATTCGCGCCCGTAGAGCCGAATCGAGCACCAGGTCAGCAGCGCGAAGCCGAGGGCGTTCACGCCGGCCAGCAGCGCCAGCGCCAGCCAGTCGACCCGCCCCTGCATGGCTTCCCGCATCGCCAGCGCGTTGCCGAGGATGGGCACCGCGTACACGAGAGCCCCGAACGAGGCCGGCGCGAGGGCGAAGATGGCCAGAAAGACGGACAGGAACACGAGCGGGGCCGTGTACATCCCGGCCTCCCGCTGCGACCGCGCCCAGGTGCCGATCACCATGACCAGGGCCGACACCAGCAGGGCGAGCGCGGCCAGGTTCACGGCCAGCGCCGCGACCTGCGTCGGGGCCAGCGACAGTTCGCCCGGACCGGCGAAGTCCTCGGGCGCGAGCCCCAGGCGGGCCGCCATCATCATCCCGACGATCAGCAGGAGCGACGCCACCACCGCGAACGTCATGATGGCCAGGCTCTTGCCGACCACGATGGCGGGACGCGGCACCGTCGACACCAGTAGCGCCGCCAAGGTGTTCTTCTCCTTCTCCCCGACCGCGACGTAGAGCGCGCGCGCCGCGTTGGTGACCAGCAGGATCACCGCCATGTAGGGAATCAGCAGGCTGAGCGCCCCCCCGATGCCGCCCGAGGTATCGATCAACACGACCTCGAAGGGCCGCAGATCGCGCATGCGCAGGCCCCGCTCGGCAAGCCTGTCCTCGACGGCGCGCTGCTGCACCGCCCGCAGATCCTGGCGCAGCGACATCGCGGCCGCCCAGACCGCGTTCTCGGCGGACGCCGCCCGAATCCGGTATGCGGCGCCTTCCCGCAGCACGCTCACGTGGGCTTCGCCGCCGTCCGCCACTTCCTCCAGCGTCGCGACGCGAACCAGCGGATTGGCGTCGAGCAATCGGCGCAGGACGTCGTCGGCCCCCGGGGCAACCACGGGTACCGGCGCGGCGTTCCCGCCGGCGAGCCGGTCGAGGTTGCTCGCCAGCCCCATCAGAAGAGGGAAGAAGATCAGTGCGCTCGCCACCATGCCCGCGATGAGCCGGACGTCCCGCCTCAGGACCCGCATCTCCTTGCCGTAGATCAGCAGGGCCTTGCGAATCATCGGCCGCTCACTTCCCCGTCGGCCCCCACGAGGAAAAAGAAGATGTCCTCCAGATCCCCGAGACCGGTATGCGCCCTTAGCGATTCCAGGGTTCCTTCGGACCTGAGCCTTCCCCGATGGATGATGCCGATGCGGTCGGCGAGCTTTTCCGCTTCCCACAGGATGTGGGTCGAGAACAGAATCGTCTTCCCCTCTCCCTTCAGCAGGCGGATGTAGTCGATCACCTTCCTGGCGGTGAGGACATCGAGCCCGGAGGTGGGCTCGTCCCAGATGAGGATGAGCGGGTCGGTCACCAGCGCGCGCATGAGCACGGTCTTCTGCTTCATCCCGGTCGAGAACGCGTCGGTGCGCTCGTCGGCGAACTCGCGCATGTCCAGCAGATCGAAGATGTAGGAGAGGTTGTCTTCGATGGCGGCCGGGGCCATGTCGTTCAGGCGGCCGAAGAAGTGACCGATCTCGCGTGGCGTAAGGCGCTCGTACACCCGGGTCTCGTACGACACGAAGCCGATCACGGCGCGGATGGCCGCCTTGTCCGTTCGCACCGAGTGTCCCCGCACCCAAGCCTCCCCCGAGGTCGGGTCCATCAGGGTGCTCAGGATGCGCAGGACCGTGGTCTTCCCCGCCCCGTTGGGTCCCAGCAGCGCGTAGATCTCGCCCGCGTCGCAGCTGAGCTCCAAGCGATCCACCGCCCGCACGCGCCTGGCCCCGCGCGACCGGAATTCCTTGCTGAGCGCCTCGGTTCGGATCATGTCGTTGTCTCGATCGTCTCCTCGCGGTCCGGCTCCGCGGCGGGCGCCGGCCCCCTCGCCCTTGATCGCGGACGCCGGGGACCATCACTATTCAGGGGAAGTCCGCGGGAGAGGACCCGGAGAAGCTACATGCGCAAATGGCTTTCCGCGATATTGCTCGCCGCCTTGGCGTGCGACGGCGGCACCTCGCCCTCGCCTCCCGCGCACGTCGCCGTTTCGCCGCAACGGAAGCTGCTGCTGGAGCGGGGCCTGACCATTCGCTTCGAAGCCCGGGTGACCGATGCGCGGGGCTCGCCCATCGCCGGGGCGGAGGTTGCCTGGTCGGTCACCGATCCCTCCGTCGCGACCGTCGACGCCAACGGACAGGCCACCGCCGTCGCAACGGGCGGCACGGAGGTTCGAGCCACGGCGGGAGACGTGTCCGGCACGGCCACCCTGGAAGTGTACATCCCCCCGCTCGTCGCCGAGTACCTCCCCGGCCAGACCTATTTCGGGCGCAACCGCTACGTCGAGTACATCGCCGGCGACCTCCCGCTGGTGGTGAGCGCGGGGCACGGGGGCGGCGAGGAGCCCGACGAGATTCCCCGCCGCACCTACGGAACCCTGGCGCGGGACTCGTGGACGCAGGAGACGACCCGGGCGGTCCGCGACTCCATCATCGCCTACTTCGAGGGCGGTCAGCCGCACATCGTCATCAGCCGGCTCCGGCGCACGCGCCTCGATCCCAACCGGGAGATCGTGGAGGCCGCCCAGGGGAGCGAGTTCGCGGAGCAGGCCTGGCGGGAATACCATCGCTTCATCGCGATTGCGCGCGACCGCGTCGCGGAGGACCACGGCCGCGGATTCTACGTGGACCTGCACGGTCACTCGCACCCCGTCCCCCGGGTCGAACTCGGATACCTTCTCACCGGGAGCGACCTGAGCCGCTCCGACACCCAGTTGAACGCGCCGCGCTTCCCGGAGCGGTCCAGCATCCGCTCGCTCGCCCGCCGGGTCGAACTCTCCTTCGCCGACATCGTACGCGGCCCAGAGAGCCTGGGAGCGCTGCTCTCGGGCGAGCGGGTCACGACGGTGCCCAGCCCGATGATTCCCGATCCGCATGGCGAACCTTTCCTCAGCGGGGGCTACAGCACGCGGCGCCACGGGTCACTTGATGGAGGCGTGATCGACGGCGTGCAGATCGAACTGCACAACCCGGGGATCCGCGACACCGACGAGAACCGCCGTCGCTTCGCAGGCGCTCTGGCCCGCTCGTTGAAGTCCTTCCTCCGGACCCACTACGGCTTCGCGGGGGAGCGGGGCGCCGCCGGACGCTAGC
>JAAXGM010000055.1:4187-5220 GCA_012267435.1 Gemmatimonadota bacterium | reverse complement strand
AACCCGCTTCGACTACAACGACGGCGTGAGCGTCCTCCTTGGGAAGATCCTGCGCGAGGCCACTGGGCGGCGCGCCGACGCGTGGGCCGAGGAACATCTGTTTCATCCCATCGGCATCCGCGAGTACTACTGGAAGATCACTCCGGACGGAGAGGCGGACACGGAGGGCGGGCTCTACCTCGCGTCCCATGACCTCGCGCGAATAGCGTACCTGATGTTGCGCGGGGGCGAATGGGAGGGGCGGCGGATCGTGTCGCGCGAATGGGTTCGCACCTCCACCTCGCCGGTCATCCCCGACCTCGATCCCGGCAACGACCGTGACGACGGAGGCTATGGATACCAGTGGTGGGTGCCGTTTCACGAGGAAGGCGAGACCCGGGTCTTTTCCGGGAACGGCTACGGCGGCCAGTTCCTGCACATCGTGCCGGAGCACGATCTGATCGTGCTCTTCAACGGCTGGACGCTGCACGAGCGCGCGGAGTTCTCCAGCTGGACCGCGCTCCAGGACCGCATCCTGTCCGCCATCCGGGACTGACGCACCGGTGCGCGAGCTCGGCCTTCGAGCCAGCTATCTGCTGGGTTGCCGACACCTGCGCGAAGCCCTGTCCCTCGCGGGCGCCATCGCGCGCGAACAGACCGTGGAGGCTCCTCCCGGCGTTGGCGGCGACCGGCTTCAGGCGCGCATGCTCGGGCGAATCGAACGCATCGAGCCGGAGCGCGGCGGGGGATGGCTGGCGCGGATCGCCTACCCGCTGGACGCAACCACGACCGAACTCACCCAGCTCCTGAACGTGGCATACGGCAACGTGTCGCTCATGGACGGGGTGCGGCTGGTGGGACTTGAGCTTGCGCCGTCGGTTCTTCGTTCGCTGCCGGGGCCGCGCCTGGGGATCGAGGGCATCCGCTCGCTGGTGCAGGCCCCGGCTCGGCCGCTGGTGAGCGCCGCCATCAAGCCGGTCGGGCTGTCTTCGAGCGGACTTGCCCGACAGGCCGCCGCCTTTGCCCGCGCGGGCGTGGACGTGGTGAAGGACGA
>JAAXGM010000055.1:2044-4085 GCA_012267435.1 Gemmatimonadota bacterium | reverse complement strand
CCACCCCTCCCACGCGCAGACCGCGCCCGGGCGGGCGGAGGGAATCGCCCCGGATGCGCTGCTCGGCACCCTCTACCGGGTTGCGGGCGCCGACATCGTGGTGTACGTGAACGCGGGCGGGCGCTTCTCGTGGCCGGAGGAGACCTGCCACGCGGTCAACAGGCGCCTGCGGGAGCCGCTGGAACCGCATCGTCGCGCTCTACCCGCGCCCGCCGGGGGCGTGAACGCCGCCGAGGCCGGCCACTGGTTCGACCGCTACGGGCCGGACACCATGCTGCTGATCGGGGGAAGCCTGCTGGCGCGGCGGGATCCGGAGAGCGCGGCACGGCGACTCGTGGAGGTCGCGGCTCGATGGGAGAGGTGAGAAGGTGAGCGAATCCCGGGTCATTCGGGGTGGCGCCGGCGACTGGGCGGGCATTGAGCCCAGGCGTTACCGGCACGGGGAAGAAGGACTTGCCCGATTCCGCGACGTGACCCGCCACGCGCTTCTCGGAGCCGGCCCGGGGAGTGGCGAAGCCGGCCTGGGCTTCGAGCTGCGGTATTTCGAAATTGCGCCCGGAGGCTATTCCTCTCTCGAGCGCCATGCGCACGGGCACGCAGTCGTGATCGTGAAGGGGAGAGGCGCGGTTCGCCTGGGAGAGGCAACGGAGCCGGTCTCGACCCTCGATGTCGTGTACGTGGCTCCGCACGATGTCCACCGCTTCTCCGCCGACGCCGGGGAGGCGCTGGGCTTTCTCTGCGTGGTGGACCGCGCGCGGGACCGCCCGGTGGTGGTGGACGAGGGCGGCCCCGCCGGCTCCGCCTCCCCGGGCGCGTCCGGGTCACGGGAGCGGGGGGGCCGGTGAGGGTCGGCGGCGTTCCCTATCGCAGCATCTTCACGGAGGGCGTGGGCGCCGACGTTCAGGTCGTCGACCAGACCCTGCTGCCACACCGGTTCCGCGTCCGTCGGCTCACGAGCGCCGCCGGCGCCGCGCATGCCATCTCCGGCATGGTGGTGCGCGGGGCCCCCCTCATCGGCGCGACCGCCGCCTACGGGGTCGCGCTCGCCATGCGCGCCGATCCCTCCGACGCGTCGCTCGCGGCCTCGGTCAGCCGGTTGATGGCGACGCGACCGACGGCGATCAATCTGCGCTGGGCGCTCGAGAACGCCAACGCCGCGCTCCGGCGATTGCCTCCCCCGCGTCGAACGCGAGCCGCCTATGGGTTCGCCCACAGCCTCTGCGAGGACGATGTGCGCATCAACCGAGGCATCGGCGACATCGGACTGGATATCTTCCGGGAGATCCACCGGTCCGCGGAAGGTGGGTCGCGCGAGCCCGGCCGGCCCCTGAACGTGCTCACGCACTGCAACGCAGGCTGGCTGGCGACCGTCGACTGGGGCACCGCCACCGCCCCCATGTACCGGGCACACGATGAAGGGCTGGACATACACGTCTGGGTTCGCGAGACGCGCCCGCGCTTTCAGGGAGCCGGCCTCACCGTCTGGGAACTCGGCCAGCACGGGGTGCCGCACACGCTCGTCTCCGACAGCGCTTCGGGCCATCTGCTGAGTCGCGGGGAGGTCGATGTCGTGATCGTGGGCACTGATCGCACAGCCGCCTCCGGTGATGTCGCCAACAAGGTGGGCACGTATCCCCTCGCCCTCGCCGCCCGTGACAACGGTGTTCCCTTCTACGTGGCGGTGCCCTCCCCCAGTATCGACTGGGCCACCGAAGACGGGGCCGATATCCCGATAGAGGAAAGGGATGCGGACGAGGTGACGCTGGTGCGCGGCGTCGATGAAGCCGGGGTGGAGCGCAGCGTGCGGATTACTCCCGAGGGTACGCGCACGGCCAACTTCGCCTTCGACGTGACCCCTCGCAGGCTGGTGACGGGGCTGGTCACCGAGCGGGGCGTGTGCTCCGCCGACGGAAGCGCGCTCAGAAGGATGTTTGGCAGAGAGAAGGGGTGATGGGCTCCGCGCTCCCGCGCGGCGTGCGGGAGCGGGAAACGACGCGGGAAGAGGCTTCCCCAGCGGCGTCAGTCGGAGATGACCGAATCG
>JAAXGM010000055.1:0-1968 GCA_012267435.1 Gemmatimonadota bacterium | reverse complement strand
CTGAATTATCCGGCCGTATTTTACACACACACAGCTACCGCACTTTTGGCGTCCGGCTGCCGCGCACAACACACACCCGCCGCATCTCACGCGGCTCACCCTGAAACGGCTGTATTGTCTCCCAAACTGGATAAACCAATATATGCAACACGGGCAGCCCCGTGTCAAACCCCTTGGTGTTTCCGTCAACCCCCGGGACTCGCGCCGGGTCCCGAAGCCCGCGCTCGACCCGATGGATGCGTCGGAATCCCCTGATTCAGCGTCAGACTCATCCGCGGTGCGGGACCGGCACCCTCCGGAGCGATGCCTGGCAAGGACGCCGGCCTCGCCACAAGTTGTTCCCTACGGGTCGCCGCCGCGACCGTGGCATTCCTCTCTGGTTCGTTCCACTGGAGGTCCAATGCGCCGCTTCCTCGCGCTACCGTGGATACCCGCACTACTTCTGCTCGGGACGACGCCCGCTCCCCGTTTCGTCGAGCGGCCCCACGGCGGTATCGTCGTCGAGCGGCCTCGCCCCGGGATCGACATCGAGGCGTACCGCTTCGAGCTGACGCTTCGCGATGACATCGACCGGATCACCGGACGAGCCACGGTGAGGTTCCGGTTCACGGCGGACGGAGTCGTGGAGCTTCCGCTCGATCTGATCGGCGTTAGGCCCGACGGACAGGGGATGGAGGTCACCGGCGTCCGGAGGGCGGGGCGTCTCCTCGCGTACCGCCACGAGAACGACCTCCTCACGGTTCGGCTGCCCCGGGCCGGCTCTCCCGGCGAGCGGGACTCGGTGACGGTGAGCTACCGGGGCGCCCCGGCGTCCGGCCTCCGCGTAGGGCCCAACAAGTACGGCGAGCGCACCTTCTTCAGCGACAACTGGCCCAACCGCGCGCGCCACTGGCTGCCCACCGTGGACCATGTGGCGGAGAAGGCCGCGTGCGAGTTCGTCGTCACGGCGCCCGCGCACTACCAGGTGGTGTCCAACGGCATCGTGGTCGAGCAGACGGACCTTGACGGAGGCATGCGCCGCACCCACTGGAGGCAGTCGGCGCCCATTTCGCCCTGGCTGTTCGTGGTCGGCGTGGCGCGCTTCGCCGTTCAGAACCTGGGCGAGTTCAACGGGAAGCCGGTGCAGACCTGGGTGTACGCGCGCGACCGCGATGCCGGCTTCCACGACTTCGCCGTTCCCACCTTCCGCGTCCTCGCCTTCTTCGACGACTACGTGGGCCCCTTCGCCTACGAGAAGCTGGCCAACATCACCTCCCCGGCCACCGGCGGGGGCATGGAGGCCGCCACCGCCCTCATGTACAGCGAGAACGCGGTTACGGGCGACCGGCCGGTGCGCTGGCGCAACGTCGTCATCCACGAGATCGCGCACCAGTGGTTCGGCAACGCGGTCACCGAGTCCGAGTGGGACGACGTCTGGCTGAGCGAGGGGTTCGCGACCTACTTCACGCTGCTCTTCCGCGAGCACGCCTACGGGAGGGACGACTTCGTCACCGGCCTCCGGCAGGCGGCGGGGCGCGTCGTCGCCTGGTACGCGGAGAACCCCAACTATCGCATCGTCCACGATGGCCTCGAGGACATGTCGCGAGTGACCAGCGTGGCGACCTACCAGAAGGGCGCCTGGGTGCTGCACATGCTCAGGCAGCGGGTCGGCGACGAGGCATTCCAGAGGGGCATCCGCGCCTACTATGCCCGTCACCTGAACGGCACGGCCTCCACCGACGACCTCATGCGGGCCATGGAGGAGGCCTCCGGCGACGACCTGCGGGCCTTTTTCGACCAGTGGCTGCGACACGGGGGCAATCCGGTCTTCGAGGGATCGTGGGCATACGACTCCGATGCCGGAGCGGTGCGCGTCGACCTGCGCCAGGCGCAGGAGACGGGACTGTTCCGGATGCCCCTCGACATTGGGGTCTACATGGGTCGCGATCCGCTTCCCGCCCGGGTGGTCACCGTGGAGTTGGACGCCGC
>JAAXGM010000054.1:1728-4643 GCA_012267435.1 Gemmatimonadota bacterium | reverse complement strand
GACCGGAAGGCGATCAAGCAGGCCGTGGGGGACTGGCGGGCCGACCACCAGCGCATCTGATCCGCGAATCGCCGTGAGCCGTCCCCGGTGCTGCGGGCTCGAACGCCAGTTCGATGACGCGCACGCGCGCAGGAACCTGCGCAGGTTCCGCCGCAAAGGCCCGGCGAAACCCACGCGCTGGCTGCTGCGGGCCATCGCCGAGGACGGCGTCGAGGGCCGCACCTTCATCGACGTCGGCGGGGGCATCGGAGCCATTCAGCACGAGCTGATGGCGCGCGGGGCCGCCGGGGGAACGCACTCGGACGCGGCTCCGGCATTCTTGCGCGCGGCCCGGTCCGAGGCCGAGGCGCGGGGCCATGCCGACCGCATTCGCTACGTGGACGGCGACTTCGTCGAGCGGGCGCGCGAGCTCCCCGCGGCCGACCTGGTGACCCTGGACCGGGTGGTCTGCTGCTATCCCGACATGCCGGCCCTGCTGGGCGCGGCGGCACCCCTGGCGAAGCGGACCCTCGGGCTGGTGATGCCGCGCGGCGGACCACTGGCGCGCTTCGGCGTCGGGCTGGTGAACTTCATCCAGCGCCTCAGGCGGCATCCGTTCCGGGTCTTCGCCCACGACCCTTCCGCGGTGGAGGCGGTGGTGGAGAGCTACGGCCTCTTGAAGCGATTCGAGCGCTCCGGCGTGGTCTGGCGGGTGGTCGCTTTCACCAGGCCAGAGGCCGGTCGGCCCTGAGCTTCAGGCGCAGGCTGTTCAACACCACGCTGACGCTCGAGAAGGCCATCGCCAGCGCCGCCAGAACGGGGTGGAGCAGGCTGCTGGCGGCGGCCACCGGAATGAGCGCCACGTTGTAGCCGAAGGCCCAGAAGAGATTCTGGCGGATGGTGCGCATGGTCGCGCGCGAAAGGTGGATAGCCTCGTGCACGCCCGCCAGATCGCCGCCCATGAGGGTGATGTCCGCGCTTTCAATGGCCACGTCGGTGCCCGTTCCGATGGCGATGCCGACGTCCGCGCGGGCCAGCGCGGGAGCGTCGTTGGTGCCGTCCCCCACCATGGCGA
Organism: Gemmatimonadota bacterium; assembly: GCA_012267435.1. Taxonomy (GTDB): domain Bacteria; phylum Gemmatimonadota; class Gemmatimonadetes; order Longimicrobiales; family Gaopeijiaceae; genus BD2-11. Next base: position 3,589 of record JAAXGM010000054.1, on the reverse strand, counting down.
CCCGCCCGCCCGCCTCCTCCCCGAGGGCGCTCACCACCTCGGCCTTTTCGCGCGGCGGGACGCCGGCGCGCACCTCGCGGATGCCGGCTTCGTCGGCAATGGCGGCGGCGGTGGCCGCGTTGTCGCCGGTGACCATGACCACCCGCATGCGCCTTCGCAGCGTCTCGATCGCGTCGCGGGCACCCGGCTTGAGTTCGTCCGCAATGGCGATCAAGCCGATCGCGCGTCCGTCGACCGCGACCCAGACCACCGTGCGCGCCTCCGCCTCCAGGCGCTCCGCCTGAGTGGCCAAGTCCTGTCCGCGACTGCCGTGGATGCCCGCAAACCGCCTCTTCCCCACCACAACGCGGTGATAGTTCACGGTGGCCGCCACCCCCAACCCCGGAACAGCTTCGAAGTCGCGCGGACGTTCCAGTTCGATTCCGCGCGCCCGCGCCTCCCGCACCACCGCGCGCGCCAGCGGATGCTCGCTGCCCCACTCGGCGGAACCGGCCATTCGAAGGATCCTGCGCGGGTTGTTGCCAACCACCGCGCGCACGGCGGGCTCGCCCCTGGTAATGGTGCCGGTCTTGTCGAGCACGACCACCCTCAACCGCCGGGCGAGCTCGAGCGCCTCGCTGTTCCTGAACAGGATGCCCTTCCCCGCCCCCACCCCCATCCCGACCATCACGGCCGTGGGAGTCGCCAGCCCCAGCGCGCACGGGCAGGCGATCACCAGCACCGCGACCATGCGGATCAGCGCGGCCGGCACACCGGCGCCGGCGGCCATCCACCATACCAGGAAGGTTGCCGCCGCGACCGCGATCACGATCGGCACGAAGATCCCCGCCACCCGGTCGGCCAGCCGCTGCACGGGCGCCTTGCTGCCCTGGGCCTCGCGGACCAGGCGCACGATCCCGGCCAAGGCGGTGTCGGCGCCCACCCGGGTCGCGCGCACCCGCAGCAGGCCCTCTTGGTTGAGGGTGCCGCCGATCACCTCCGCTCCCGGTTCCTTGTCCACCGGGAGGCTCTCGCCGGTGAACGTGCTCTCGTCCACCGAGGAGCGCCCGTCGAGCACGACGCCGTCCACCGGAACCCGCTCGCCGGGCCGCACCAGCACGACCTGATCCACCCGCACCTGGTCGAGCGGCACGTTCCGCTCCTCCCCATCCGCGAGAAGGGTGGCGGTGCGCGGGCGAAGCGCCATCATCCGGCGAATGGCGTCGCCGGTCTCGCCCCTGGCCCGGACCTCCAGCCACTTGCCCAGCTTGATGAGCGTGATGATCGCCGCGGCCGTCTCGAAGTAGACGTGTTCGCCCGCGGTGGTCACCCCGACGGTGAGCGCAACCGTCACGACCACGCTGTAGAAGAACGCCGCCGAAGACCCCAGCGCCACCAGCACGTCCATGTTGGCGCCGCGATTGCGCAGTGCCTTGAAGGATCCCGTGTAGTAGCTCCGCCCCACATGGAACTGGACCGGGGTCGCGAGGACGAGAAAGGCCCAGTTCACCCAAGGCGCATGGGCCCAGGCGCCCACCAGCCCGAAGTCGCGGGCCATGCTGACCAGGAAGAGGGGAAGGGTGAGCGCCAGCCCGGTGCGGAACTCGCGGGAGTGCCGGTCGATCTCCCGCGCGCGCGCCGCCGCTTCGGCGTCTTCCGCCGTTGCCCCGGAACCCCCGGCCTCCGCCTCCACCGCCTCGGCGACCACCCCGTAGCCGGCCTCCTCGATGACGCGCGTCATCTCGGCGGGGGTCACCGCGTCGGGCTGGTACTGGATGGTCGCGCGCCCGGAGGCGAAGTTCACGTCCGCGCTCACCACGCCGGGGACGCCCGCGCGCAGGACGTTCTCTATGGTCGCCGCGCAACCCATGCACGACATCCC
>JAAXGM010000054.1:0-1564 GCA_012267435.1 Gemmatimonadota bacterium | reverse complement strand
ATACCCCCGTCACGCCGATATGTCCTTCCGCACGCTTGTCACGCCCGACGAACTGTTCACCCACCTCGACGATCCCGACTGGATGATCCTCGACTGCCGCCATTCCCTGGCCGACGCGGACCACGGCCGGCGCGAGTACGAACTGGCGCACATTCCGGGCGCCGCCCACGCCCACCTGGAGGAAGACCTGTCCGGTCCCATCCTCCCGGGCACGACCGGGCGCCATCCCCTTCCCGAGGTCGCCGATTTCGCGCGCAGGCTCGGGGGCTGGGGCATCGACGAGCGGGTTCAGGTCGTGGTCTACGACGACATGGGGGGCGCCATGGCGGGGCGGCTCTGGTGGATGCTCGGGTGGGTCGGCCACGACGCGGTCGCCCTGCTCGACGGCGGTTGGCGGCGCTGGTGCGCCGAGCGGCGGCCCGTCACGACGGAGGTGGCCGCCCGGCCGGCGCGGACCTTCACGGCCGCCCCGCGACCCGAGCGCGTCGTCCCCGCGGCCGACGTGCTCGGCAGCCTCGGAGACGCCTCCGCCCCCCTCGTCGACGCGCGCGCCGGCGAACGCTATCGCGGCGAAGTCGAACCGCTCGACCCGGTGGCGGGCCACATCCCGGGGGCGGTGTGCGCGGCTTTCGAGGAAAACCTCACCCCGGACGGCACCTTCAAGTCCCCCGAACGACTCCGACGGCGCTTCCGGGCCATCCTCGGCGACACGCCCCCGGAGCGCTCGGTGTCCTACTGCGGTTCCGGCGTCACCGCCTGCCACAACCTGCTTGCCATGGAGCACGCCGGGCTCTCCGGCGGACGGCTCTACGCGGGCTCGTGGAGCCACTGGATCACCGATCCCGACCGCCCGGTGGAGCGCGGCTGAGACGTTTTCGCCGGTTTTGGCGTGGCCCGGCAGCGAGAGGGGACGCCGCGTCGGGACCAAGTGCCGTCACCCGGGACCGAGCACCCTCGCCATCCGTCCCGCCACCCGAATCGGCATCGCGCCGAGCGTTCTCCCTAGCCGTCCCGCTCCGGAACCGCCGTCGCCCTCCAGTCGCCGCGAAGCCCTCAGGTCCGGCTCCAGCACCCGGCGCCGGAAGGCTTCGATGACCTCCGCCGACCGGAACACGGCGACGATCTCGGCCAAGAACCCGTTGTAGCTCATCAGGTCGAAATTGGAGGATCCGGTGACGAGCATGCCGTCGTCGATCAGCATGCACTTCATGTGGATCATGCCATCCTCGAACAGCCAGACTTCGAAGCCGGCCCGCTCCGCCATCGCCAGCAGATACCTCCGCAGATAGGCCTTGTTGTTGCTGCGCGGCGTCACGATCCGAACACGGACCCCGCGCGCCGCGGCGGCCGCCAGATGGTCCGTGAAGGGAGGGCTCAGATAGGGACTGATTACGTCGATCGAGCGCCCGGCGCCATCGATGAGCCCCAGCAGGTCGCCATAGGCCGAGCGGTTGCCTGCTCCGGGCAGCAGATGGAGGTCCAACCCCGGCCCTGCGAAGGATGCGCGCGCATACTCGGAACGCCCCTCCCACGAGGACTCGAAGTCTCGCCTGAGGAAGCGCGC
>JAAXGM010000053.1 GCA_012267435.1 Gemmatimonadota bacterium | reverse complement strand
GTGCGACGACCGGATGCCCTGGCCCTCGACGATCACCGAGCTGGCGCCGCTGGTGCGCGCCGGCGCGATCTCTCCGGTGGAACTCACGGAGCGGGCGCTGGCCCGCATCGAAGCGCGTGACGGCCGGGCGAACGCCTTTCAGCTGGTTCTGGCGGAGGAGGCGCTGGCGGCGGCGCGTCGCGCGCGGGACGAGGTGGCGCGCGGGGAGTGGCGCGGGCCGCTGCACGGGATTCCGGTCGCGGTGAAGGATCTCCTGGCCATGAAGGACACGGTCACCACCTCCGGATCGAAGGTCCTTGCCGATCGCGTCACCGATCAGGACGCGGCCGTGGTGGAGCGCCTGCGCGCGGCGGGAGCGGTGATCGTCGGCAAGACCCGGCTGTCGGAGTTCGCGTACTGGCCGGGGTCGACCAACCCCCACTACGGTCCCACCCCCAACCCCCGCGACCCCACCCGCGACGCGGGCGGGTCGAGCAGCGGGTCGGCGGCGGCGGTGGCGCGCGGCATGGTGTACGCGGCCCTGGGCACGGACACCGGCGGTTCGATCCGCATCCCGGCGGCGCTGTGCGGGGTGGTGGGCCTCAAGCCCACCTTTGGTCGCGCGAGCCTGCACGGCTGCATGGCGCTGGCGTGGTCGCTCGACCACGTGGGCCCGCTGGCGCGCAGCGCCGAGGATGCCGCGCTCGTGCTGGCCGCCATCGCGGGACCCGATCCGCGCGACCCCCGCACCCGGCCGGCCCCTCCCTTCGCGGCGTCCGGCTCGCCCGGCGACCCGGCCGGAGGCGCGCGCCGCCCGGTTGCCGGCCTGTACGGTCTGCGCGTCGGTATGCCCCGCGACCTGCACCTCGGTGCGCCCCTCCAGGATGCCGTTGCGCGTTCTTGGGCGCGCGCCAACAGCGCGCTGGAGGAGGCGGGCGCAACGGTGGTGGAGATCGACCTCGACGAGATCCACGTGCTGCGCCAGGTTGCCCTGCTCACGCTGGGCGTGGAAGCCGCCGCGCATCACGCGCCCTTGCTGAGGGCCCACTACGGCGACTACGGGGAGTTCTGCCGTAGCCGCCTGGTGGCCGCCTTCACCTTCTCGGCCCAGGACTTTCTGGGGGCGCAGCGGCTCAGGCAACGGATCCGTGAGCGGTGGGATGCCGCGTGCCGCCGCGTGGACCTGCTGAGCTTGCCCTGCCAGCCCGGAGTGGCCCCACTATTGGACATGCCCGCCTCCACCGACCTCACGAATCTGTTCAACGCGCTCGGCTGGCCCGCGATCAGCGTACCCTGCGGCAACGGCGAGCACGGCCTGCCGCTCGCGGTGCAGCTCGCTGCGAAGCCCTGGGACGAGGCCACCCTCCTGCGCGCGGCCCGGGCGGTGGAGGCGTGAGGAAGGCCTGGACGGTCGTCCTGGTCCTGGCCACCGCCTGCGGGGAAGACCCTTCCAACCCCAACGAGGCACCGGAGCTACCCGGGCAGCTCGAGCCCGCCGTTGTGCCGGCGGGATATGAAGGCCCCGCGGATTTCGTCGGCTTCCGCTACGCCTTCAAGGGGCGGCTCAGCCAAGCCGGGATCGGCGTCGGGCATCTTTTTCCAGAGGCCGGAGACATGGACCGGGTGCCTTGGATGTGGATCGGTTGCTTCGTCCGGGAGAATGCGGAAGGCTCCTACATAAGCATTGATCCGGTCGAAGGATCCTCCTCTCCATGCGGCTTCAGATGGCACGGGGACCACCTGGATGGGGTCGTCGAGTCGCCGCGCACGCCGCTGTGGGAGGCGCTCATCGTCGTGATCATGCTCTGAGGACGGCGCTCGCCACGGACCTCGCGACCGACCTCGCGCACTGCCGCGCGAGGAAAGCGGACTTAGTCCTATCGACTAAGTCCACTCGGAAGAGGATCGCCAAGCCTCGAGCGCGCGGGCCACCTCCTCGGGCACCGCCGTGGTGGCTCCCCGGCGTCCGACGACCACCGAGGCGGCCGTGTTCGCCAGTACGGCCGCGCTGAGGATGTCGGAGCCGGCCGCGAGCGCGAGCACCAGCGCGCTCGCAACCGTGTCACCGGCCCCGGTCACGTCCGCGACTTCTCCCTTGCGGGCCGGCGGGATGTCGCGGAAGAATCCGGTGCCCTCCAGGACGCGCATCCCCAGGTTTCCGCGGGTGAGCACCACGGCACGCGCGCTCAGGCGGCTCAGCAGCTCCCTCCCGGCCGAAGTCACGTCGGCGTCGTTGCGAAGGGCGCGGCCCAGGACCGCGCCCGCTTCTTCCTCGTTGGGCGTGGCCACCGTGACCCCCCGGTACTCGGTCAGCCGGTAGCGCGAGTCCGCGCACGACGGAATGTTTCGGGTGCGCGCGACCTGGATCAGGCAGGAGCGCACCGGGGGCGCCAGGGTCGAGTATCCGTAGTCGGAGAACAGGACCGCGCCCACATCGCCGAGCAGCGAGCGTGCGCGCCGGTTGAGTCGCTCGATCTGGCTCGAGCCGTATTCCTCTCCCTTGTCGATGCGCAGCACCTGCTGCCTGGCGGTGTTGGCGGCACCCGCGAGAATCCGGGTCTTGGTGACCGTGGGCCGCTCCGGGTCGCGCAGAATCCCGTGGGTGTCGATGCCTCCGGCCCGGAGCAGCTCGACCACCTCGTCGCCTTCCCGGTCTTCCCCCACCAGCCCGAGCGGCACCGGTTCTCCGCCCAGCGCGAGCACGTTGCGCGTCGCGTTGCCGGCGCCCCCGAGGTTGGTGCGCCCGCTCTCGTGCTCGAGGACGACCACGGGGGCCTCGCGGGACAGGCGGGTGGACCGGCCGATGACATAGCGGTCCAGCAGGAAGTCGCCAGCCACCAGGATCCGTTGGCCAGCCAACAGGTCGAGGGTCTTCAGGGCCTTGTCGCACGCCCACTTCAGTCGCTCGTCGAGAGCCATTTCCTCCTCACTCGTGATCCCGCGGCACCGCCGCAATGATCGCGCGCGCGGCGGCAAGCAGGTCGTCGCAGATCAGGTCGGGCTCGACGCGCCAGCGGTGGCGCTGGTACTCGATCTGGCCGCGCCCGTAGCCGGTGCGCAGCAGGATCCCGCGCGCGCCGGCGGCGTGTCCGGTCTCCACATCCGTGATCATGTCTCCGGCCATCCAGGAAGTAGCCAGTTCCACCCCGTGCTCGCGCGCCGCCCGGTGCAACATCCCCGGAAGGGGCTTGCGGCAGTCACACATGGCCGGCCGTCCCTCGGTAGGAAGATGCGGGCAGTGATACACGGCTTCCACGCGCGCTCCCTCGCGCGCCAGGCCGTCGACCAGGCGGCCGCGCACCTCGTTCAGCACTTCATCGGTGAAGTACCCGCGCGCGATTCCCGACTGGTTGGTGGCCACGAACACCCGGTAGCCGGTCTGGTTGAGCAGGCGGATGGCCTCCCCCGAAAAGTCGTGCAGGCGGAAGCGGTCGGGATGGTTGATGTAGCCCACCTCGCGCGCGACCGTGCCGTAGAGGTCGAGGAAGACGGCTCCGGGAAGAGGAGTGCGGGCGGCGACCATGATGCGACAGTATACGGTGCCCGGGACGCGGCGGGCAGCCCCGGTCGTAGGCGCGGTGCGTGCGAAACGCGCGCGGGACTGGAACGACGGGTCTCCCGTTCCTACATTCCCGCCTCTCCAGGGGCCATAGCTCAGTCGGGAGAGCGCCTGCTTTGCACGCAGGAGGTCGCCGGTTCGATTCCGGCTGGCTCCATTGACGCCTTCCTCGGCCGATGATTCTGTGTGCGCGTCTCGGGGTGCCCGGACGAGTACCACCATCGCGAATACCACCATCGCCTCTTCCAGAAAGCCGATGGTGATATTGCGAACCTCGCCCAGGTTCGTTCGGTCATCCTCGACGGTCGGCATCGGGGCCGGCGAACACGCCCGCCGGCCGTGCCTTGTCCAGTCCTCGGGCCTGGTCGTGCCGGCGCGTGGTTCGGAATAGACGGCAAGTTTGCCGTCTATCTTTATTGACCGTACTCGATCCGGTTACCATCTTCCATCCCCAATGGTCTCCATCTTCGCCACCTTGGCCCACAACCCCGCCATGGAACGCGCGGGCTTCCGCTTCGGCCCGCGCGGCACCCAGGCGAGCCGCACGATCATGCTGCGCGAGCTCGCCGAGCTCTTCGCGGTGCTCCCCTCGGAAGCTACCCGCGACGACTACAGGGCCGCCGTCGTCGAAGAGAACGCATTGGGCAAGCGAACCTACGCGACCCGGCTCAGCTCCCGCCAGCGCCTCACGGAGATGTACGGCCTCGACCCGGAGCTGGCCCTCTTTCGCGTCCTGCGGCGCCTCTGGCGCCTGGACCCCGAAGCTCGCCCCCTGCTCGCCATGCTCTGCGCCCTTGCGCGCGACCCCCTGCTGCGCTCGACCGCGTCCCCGGTGCTCGCCCTCGGGCCCGGCGAGGAGCTGGTTCGCTCGCGGTTCGCCGCTGCCATTCGCGGCCACGTGGGTTCGCGCCTGAACGAGGCCGTGCTCGACAAGGTGGCGCGCAACGCGGCAAGTTCCTGGGCCCAGTCCGGCCACCTCGAGGGCCGCGTCCGCAAGATCCGCCGCCGGGCGGAACCCACGCCCGCCGCCGCCGCCATGGCGCTCTGGCTGGGCGAGGTGGAGGGGCGGGCCGGACTTCCCCTTCTCGACTCGGACTGGGCGGCGGTGCTCGATGCCCGGGGCAGCGCGCTCCTGCCTTTCGTACTCGACGCGAAGCGCCTGGGGTTGATTCAGGCCCGGGTCTCCGGCAGCGTGGTCGAGATCGGCACCCGCCGGTTGGATCCCTGGGCGAGACGATGATGATTGTTGCGGCGGGCACCGACGGATGCACCGCGCGGGGCACGATGGCGGGAGATGGCGCGTGAACCAGATCCGCAAACTGGCGGCGAACTACCGGCGTCACGTCGGCGTGCCGTGGCAACGGACCATGGCCGGGGCCCAGCGGGTCATGATCGTGGTGTA
>JAAXGM010000004.1:2021-33318 GCA_012267435.1 Gemmatimonadota bacterium | reverse complement strand
ACCTGCAGGCGGGTGTTCATCTCCAGGAAATGGAAATCGCCGTCGAGGTGGAGGAACTCCACCGTGCCCGCGCCGACGTACCCGACCGCCCGCGCGGCCCGCACCGCGGTCTCCCCCATGCGCGCCCTCAACCCGGGCGTGCCCACCGGAGAGGGCGACTCCTCCACCAGCTTCTGGTGCCGCCGCTGGATGGAGCATTCGCGCTCCCCCAGATGGACCAGGTTGCCGTGCTCGTCGCCCAGCACCTGCACTTCGATGTGCCGGGGCGCGTCCAGATACCGCTCCAGGTAGACCGCCGGATCGCCGAAGGCGGCCTGCGCCTCGCGGCCCGCCGCCGCCAGCGCCCGCTCGAGCCCGTCCGGGCGCTCAACCACGCGCATCCCCTTGCCGCCGCCCCCGGCCGCCGCCTTGAGCAGCACCGGAAAGCCGATCTCGCGGGCCTGCCGGCGCGCCTCGGCCGGGTCGCGAACCGGGCCCGGGGAACCCGGAATCACCGGCGTGCCCGCCTCCCGCATCAGCCTGCGGGCGCGCACCTTGTCGCCCATCGCGGCGATGGTGTGGGGCCGCGGGCCGATGAACACCATCCCGGCGTCCCGCACCGCGCGCGCGAACACGGCCCGTTCCGACAGGAAGCCGTATCCGGGGTGCACCGCCCGCGCCCGCGAGCGCGCCGCGACCTCGAGCAGGCGATCGATGCGAAGGTAGCTCTCGCCGGAGGGCGCTGGCCCGATCCCGTGGGCTTCGTCCGCCGCCAGCACATGGGGCGCGCCGCGGTCCGCCTCCGAGTAGACCGCGATGCTCCTCACGCCCAGCTCCCGGCAGGCGCGCACGACGCGCAGCGCGATCTCGCCCCGGTTGGCGATCAGAACCGATTCGAGCACCGGCGGCTCCTCAGAGCGGAATGTTGCCGTGTTTCCTGGACGGGTTGGCGTCGCGCTTGTTCTCGAGGATGTCGAGGGCGCCGACCAGCCGGGCGCGGGTCTCGCGCGGATCGATGACGTCGTCGACGTACCCGCGCGCCGCGGCGATGTAGGGATGCGCGAAACGCTCGCGGTATTCCTCCATCCGCTCCCTGAGTGCGGCCTCCGGGTCGTCGGCTCTCGCGATCTCCTTGCGGAAGAGGATCTCGACCGCGCCCTTGGGTCCCATCACCGCGATCTCCGCAGTGGGCCACGCGAGGCTCATGTCCCCGCGAATGTGCCGCGAGTTCATCACGTCGTAGGCGCCCCCGTACGCCTTGCGCGTGATGACGGTGACCCGGGGCACGGTGGCCTCGGCGAAGGCGTACAGCAGCTTGGCGCCGTGGCGGATGATGCCGCCGTGTTCCTGACCGACCCCGGGAAGGAACCCCGGCACATCCTCGAAGACCACCAGCGGGACGTTGAAGGCGTCGCAGAAGCGCACGAAGCGCGCCCCCTTGTCCGACGAATCGATATCCAGCACACCCGCGAGCGCCGCCGGCTGGTTGGCCACCACCCCCACCGCGTGCCCCCCCAGGTGTGCGAAGCCGGTGATCAGGTTGGGGGCGAAGCGGGCGTGCACCTCGTAGAACACGCCGTCGTCCACGACGCGCCCGATTACCTCCTTCATGTCGTACGGCTTGTTGGGGTTGGACGGCACGACATCCAGAAGCGCCTCGTCCGCCCTGTCCACCGGATCCTCCGTTTCCCGACGCGGCGCGGGCTCGGTGTTGTTTTGCGGGATGTAGCGGAAGAGCTCGCGCACGGAAGCAAGGGTATCGAGTTCGGATTCGCCCACGAAATGCGCCACCCCCGAGGTCGAAGCGTGGGTGCCGGCGCCGCCCAGGCTCTCCATGTCCACATTCTCGTGGGTCACCGTGCGCACCACCTCCGGCCCCGTCACGAACATGAAGCTGGTGCCGCGCACCATGTAGACGAAATCCGTGATCGCGGGTGAGTACACGGCGCCACCCGCGCAGGGCCCCATGATGACGCTGATCTGCGGAATCACGCCCGAGGCAAGCGTGTTGCGCAGGAATATGTCCGCGTAGCCCCCCAGTGAAACCACCCCCTCCTGGATGCGGGCGCCCCCGGAGTCGTTCAGCCCCACGACCGGCGCTCCGGTCTTCAGCGCCAGATCCTGCACCTTCACGATCTTCTCGGCGTGGGCTTCCGAGAGCGAGCCGCCGAAGACCGTGAAGTCCTGGGAGAAGACGTGGACCAGGCGTCCGTCGATGCGCCCGTGGCCGGTGACCACCCCGTCCCCGAGGACCTTGCGCTCCTCAAGCCCGAACCCGGTCGCGCGATGGGTGACGAAGCGATCGAGTTCCACGAAGCTCCCGGGGTCCAGGAGCAGATCGAGACGCTCGCGTGCCGAGAGTTTTCCGCGCGCACGCTGTGCCGCCAGGCGCTCCTCCCCCCCGCCCTGCTCCGCTTCCCGGCGCAAGCGTCGCAGGCGGGTCAGTTCCTCGCGCGCGCTCACGGGAGAAGAGGCCCGGGCAGGACCGGCGTCACCCGGGTGAGGGTGGGCACACGCCAGGGCATCAGTAGACCCGGACCAACTCCCGATCCCGGATCACGACGACCTCGTAGACGCGCGTGATGCGGCCGTTCTCCACGGCGAGGGTTCCGGTCGCCCCCTCGAAGCCGTCGATCTCATCGAGCGCGGCGCGTACCTCCGCCGGTGCCCGAGCGCCCGTGCGGAACGCCTCGAGGAGCAGGCCCACGATGTCCCACCCGAGCGCCGCAACATCGCTGCGCAGGGACTTCCGGTGCACGGTCTCGTACGCCCGCACGAATTCCTCGTACGCCGCTTCCCGGCGCCCGGGCGGGCGGGCGGTCACCGTGAAAACGCCTTCGGTGAAGTTGACGTCGACATCGCGGAGCACGTCGGGTGTCGACCATCCGGCGGTCCCCAAAACCCTGACGCTGAGCGAATCGTCCAGGCCGTAGTGCTGCACCTGGCCCGCCACCTGCGGTATGTCCATCGCGGGCGGGGATGGAAGTGGAAGCAGCACGCCGTCCGGATCGATGCGGATCAGCTCCGCGACCTCAGCGCGAAAGTCGACCTGTCCCGGGGGATAGTAGAAGGCCCCGGCGAGAACCCCGCCTCCCACGCGGAACGCCTCGGTGAAGGTTTCCACCTCGAAGCGCGCGTACGCGGTGGAGGGTGCGATCGCCACAACACGCCGGATGCCCTCCCCCCAGGCCGCCCGGCCCAGCGCCCTCGCGGGACCGGGATCCGGCCCGGCCAGCGAATAGACCCCGACCTGGTCCTCGGGCAGTTCCCGGGCGGCGGGGGCGATCATCGGGACCGGTCGTCCGCGGCCCTCGGCCACCCGCGCCACCGCGGCGTCCCGCAGCGGCCCCACGATCGCCGATAGGCCGGCTGCTTCCAACTCGGCGAGGGTCTGGCGGGCCTCGTCGAGTCCTCGACCGCTGTCGATGAGGCGCACGATCGGCAGACCGTCGCTCTCCGGAGCCGTGGCGACCGCGGCGATCACCCCCTCCTCGATCAGCTCGGAATACTGCCGCATGAACGGAGAGCCGGACATGGGCAGCACGACCCCCACCAAGGGAGCCGCGAGCTCCGGCTCGGGCTCGGGCACCGCGGATTCGGGCGCGGTCAGCGTTGGGGGCTCCGTCTCCGGCGGCGGGACCTCGAGCGCCGGCGGCCCTGTCGCCACCGGCACGCAGCCGGCGATGGCCGCGAGGACGGCCTGGGCTCGGACACGGAGCGGGCTACGCATCACGGATAGGCGCCTACCCCTCCGCTTCGTGGTCGGCCGCGGCTTCCTCGCCGCCCTCCGGCACAGCCTCGGCGTCGGGCTCTTCCCGGATGCGCCGACGGGGCTCGGTGGTCACCTCCACCACGATCCTGCGGTTGGCGGCATCCGACTCGAGCACCTTGAGGTCGACCTCGTCCCCCGGCCCGTAGTAGTCCTCAAGCGACCGATTATCCCGCACTCGACTGTGCGAGATGGGGACGAACGCCTCGACGCTGTCACCCAGATCGACCACCACCCCCTTCTCCTGAACCCGCACGACGCGGCCTTCGCACTCCACGTCCGGCGCAAAGCGCTCCGAGAGCCAGGGCCAGGGATCGTCGAGGACCTGCTTGATCCCGAGGGAGATGCGCTTGTTCTCGCCGTCCACGTCGAGAACCATCACTTCCAGTTCCTGGCCCTTGTTCACGATCTCCGAAGGATGCTCCACGCGCTTGGTCCAGCTCATGTCCGACACGTGAACCAGCCCGTCGATTCCCGGCTCGATCTCGACGAAGGCACCGAAGGAGGTCAGGTTGCGCACTTTCCCCTGTAGCCGCGTCCCCGTGGGATACTTGAGCGGGAGAGCCAACCAGGGATCCTCCTCGATCTGCTTCATGCCCAGCGAGATCTTCTCGGCCGCCGGATCCACCTTCAGCACCACGGCCTCGATCTCCTCCGCGATGGAGACCAGCTTCGAGGGATGGCGGATGTTGCGCGTCCACGACATCTCCGAGATGTGGACGAGTCCCTCGACGCCCTTCTCCAGCTCGACGAAAGCGCCGTAATTCGTGATCGATACCACTTTGCCGTGCACGCGCACGCCGACCGGGTACTTGAGGTCGATGTCGGTCCACGGATAGGGAAGCAACTGCTTGAGCCCGAGCGAGATCCTCTCCCGCTTCCAGTCGATGTCGAGCACCTTGACGTCCAGATCCTGGCCGATGCTCACCATGTCGGAGGGGTGTCCCACGCGTCCCCAAGACATGTCCGTGATGTGCAGCAGCCCGTCCAGCCCGCCCAGATCGATGAAGGCGCCGAAATCGGTGATGTTCTTGATGACGCCGGCCCGCACCTGGCCCACCAGCAGTTCCTTCACCAGGGTCTCGCGCTTCTTGCCGCGCTCGGCCTCCAGGATCACGCGCCGCGACACCACGATGTTGCGGCGCCTCTTGTTCAGCTTGATGATCTTGAAGTCGTAGACGTCGCCAACCAGGTCCTCGATGTTGGGCACCCGGCGCAGGGCGATCTGCGAGCCCGGCAGGAAGGCGTCCACGCCCATGAGGTCCACGGTCATGCCGCCCTTGATCTTGCGCACCAGCTTGCCCTCGATCGGAGAACCGCTCTCGTAGGCTTCGCGGATCTTCTCCCAGACCCGAAGGAAGTCGGCCTTCTTCTTCGACAGGACCACCACCCCGTCGTCGTCCTCGAGGCTTTCGAGGAGGACCTCGACCTCGTATCCCGGCGCGAGGGCCTCGGTGTCCCGGAATTCCTCGCGCGGGACCGCGCCCTCGCTCTTGAAGCCGAATTCCAGGATGACGGTGGTGTCTGTTACCCGCACCACCTTGGCCTGCACGATCTCGCCCTCGCGCACCTCCTGAATTCCGGACTGGAAGTCCTGGAGCATGGTGCCGAAGTCGTCGCGTGACATGGACGGATCGTCGTCGCCCCTGGGGTCGTCCGACAATCCGAAGCCGCTGTCGCCTCGTGGATCGGCGAAAAGTTCGTCGGGAGCGTCGAACGCCGCGAAGTCCCCGAAGGCCTGGCTCGGGGACGGATCAACTCGGACGGCATCGTCCGACTCTCCGCCATCCGAAGAATCCGTTCCCGGGGAATCGCCGGAGGGGAGGACGGAAGAGGGCGCGGGTTCCGGTGGAGGGGGGTGAATGCCTTCTGTCTGGTCGGTCATCGGTTGTTGTCCCTGGCGCATACCCTCAAAGGGGGCACCGTTTCTGGCCGGCCCCGCATGCCGCGGGCCGGGTTCAGGGTTCGCGAAATGTCGGAGGAGGAAGAATCCGTCCCGGGCAGGCTTCCGGTCCGCCGAAGGCCGGGATCGGGGAGCGCCCTCCTCCGGTGGAGGTTGCGGGCAAACGACTATCCTTAAGCAGTATAAGCTGTGGTTCTCCGGTCAACGCGTCAACCACTTCACTTCACTTCATTGCCCGGTAGTCGGAATTCCCTCGCGCTCCGGTCACCGATCCGGCCGCGCACCACACCGAGGATTGCGTCCACCTGCTCTTCGAAAGAGAGGCGGGTTCCGTCGACTTCGAACGCGTCGGCCGCCTTCTTCAGCGGCGCGATTCCCCGGGTCGCGTCGATGCGGTCGCGGGCGCGCAGGCGGGCCGCCTCCGCCGTCACCGCGCCGTCCAAGTCCGGCTCGCGCCCCCTCTCCAGCAGGCGGCGGCGGGCGCGTTCGGCGACATCGGCCACCAGGAAGATCTTGACCTCCGCATCCGGGAACACGACCGTGCCCAAGTCGCGGCCGTCGCCCACCAGCGACCCCTCCCTCCCCGCCCGCCGCTGCCGGCCGAACAGCCAGCCGCGCACCGCGGCCAGCCGCGCGACGGCGGAGACGTGCGCGTCGACTTCGGGGCTCCTCAGTTCGGTGGTCAGGGCGCGCGCGCCCAACATCACCCGGAAGTCGGATCCGGCGGCCACCATCCGCACGGGATAGGCGTTCAGGTCGGCTTCCGTCAGCGCGGGCCACGAGTTCGGCGGGAGACCCGACTCGAGCAGCGCACAGGTGAGGGCACGGTAGAGCGCGCCCGAGTCCAAGTGGCGGAAGCCCAGGCGGCGCGCCACCTCGCGGGCCGTGGTGGACTTTCCGGAACCGGCCGGGCCGTCGATGACGATCACCGGTCCGCGCTTGCGCCCGTGGACGGGTCGCGCGAGCTCCACGTCCTCCTCGCCGGAATCCCGGACGGAAGGTCGCGCGGCCAGCCTGGAGGCGCGCTCGAGCATCTCCCAGAATCCGGGATAGCTGACGTCCACGGCCGCGGGCGCATCGACGGTGATGGCGTTTCCGGCGAGCGCGCCGAGCACGCCGAAGGCCATCGCGATGCGGTGGTCGCCGCGCGCCTCGACAGGACCGGACAAGGGGCGGTCGCTCCCCTCGATCACCAGGCCGTCGGGAAGCTCCTCCACCTCCACGCCCAGTTTGGACAGGTTGGCCGCGAGTGCGCCCAGCCGGTCGGATTCCTTGACCCGCAGCTCCTCCGCTCCGGTGATGCGCGTGGTTCCCCGGGCGCGGGCCGCGAGCACCGCCAGGACGGGCACCTCATCGATGAGTCCCGGAATCTCCTCGGGCCGCACCTCGGTGCCGGTCAGGTCGGAGGGGTGGACGATCAGGTCGCCGGCGGACTCCCCGCCTTTCGGGGCGGATCCCTGTTCTATTTCGATGCGAGCGTTCATCCTCTCCAGTGCGGGGAGCAGTCCGGTCCGTGTCGGGTTGAGCCCGATACCCCTCAGCACGACCCCTTCGCCCGCCCCACCCAGCAGCGCGAGCGCGAGCGCGAAGGCCGCGGACGAGAAATCGCCCGGCACGACAATGTCCAGTGGATCGAGAGCGGGCGGCGCGGCGGTCAGGCGCACCCGGTTGGCGCCGCCCTCCGGGGAGGTGGTCAACGCGCACCCCGCGGCCGCCAGCATGCGCTCGGTGTGGTCGCGCGAGAAGCCGGGCTCGATGAGCCGCACCGGCACGCCGCCGGTCACCCCCGCGAGCAGGAGCGCGCTCTTGACCTGGGCGCTGGCCACGGGGAGGCGATCGTCGAGGGGGCGCAGCGCTCCCCCGGTAGTGCGCAGCGGGAGTCTGCCGGGAGCGGCAAGCGGTTCGAAGCGCGCGCCCATCCGCGACAGCGGATCGGTCACCCGTCGCATGGGTCGGCGGCGCAGGGACTCGTCGCCGGTGAGGGTGGCCTCGAATTCCTGCCCCGCCAGCACGCCCAGCATCAGCCTCGCGGTCGTGCCGCTGTTGGCGCAGTCGAGGATCCCGCCGGGAGCGCGCATCCCGCGCACGCCCACCCCGTTGATGCGCAGCTCCCCGTCGGCCACCAGGCGCGGCACGCGCACGCCCAGCTCCCGGAGGATGGAGGCCGTCGCCTGGGGATCCTCTCCGGTGAGGACGCCGCGGATGCGGCTCTCACCGCCCGCCAGCGCGGCCAGCAGAAGCGCCCGGTGGGAGATGGACTTGTCGCCGGGCACCCTCAGCTCGGTCATCACCGCGAGGTCTCGCTCATTTCGCCGGGATCCCGCGTGGCGCGGGCGAGGGGCGAGTCGCCGAGGGCCGCGATCCCGCATCGCCGGCGCGCCAAGCGCGGGTGGACCTCATCCAGTCCTCGATGGCCTCCAGGTCGCGGCGGTCGAGCGCGTCCGCGAGTTCGCGCGCCGCGCGCGCGATGTCCCGAAGCGCGGCGCCCGCTTCACTGCGCGCAAGAAGCGGGAGCCACATTTCCGGAGAGCTCCCCGCGAGGCGCACCATGTCGGCACCGCCGGTGCCCAGGTCGGAGGGGGCGTGACCGGACTCTTCCAGCACGCGCGCAAGGGCGTTGGAGACCAGCTGGGGGAGGTGGCTGCACCACGACATGAGCCGGTCGTGCTCGGGGGCGGTGGTCCAGCGCGGACGGGCGCCCACGGCGCGCCAGAGCACCTCCAAGGCGGCCGCCCCCACCCCGCGCCCCGTCAGCCAGACGGTCGCGCCCGCGAAGAGATCGGCCGCGGAGTGACCGAACCCCGACCCCTCCCCGCCCGCCATGGGGTGGGACCCGACGTAGCGGGCGCTCTCGCCGAGGGCGGCAATCGCGTCCTCCACCGGGCCCTTCAGGCTGACCACGTCGGTCACGACCGCTCCCGCCGGCCAGCGGCCGCGGTGGCCCGCGAGCAGGCGCAGGGTCACGTCGAGAGGGGTGGCGTACACGACCAGGTCGGCGCCCGCGAGGACGGCCGCCGGGTCGGTGGATCCCGCGTCGATCACGCCCGCGCGCTCGGCCAGCTCCAGATTGGACGCCGTCTGCGAGGTGGCGACGACGCGCGGCGGCCGCTCCAGCGCCGCGAGCGCCCGGGCCAGCGACCCGCCGATGAGTCCGAGCCCCACGATCGCCACGGTGCGGAAGGGGTGGTCGGGGGTCGGGGAGCTCACGTTGCCCCGACTCGCCCGCCGGCGGGCGGGGTGGCGGGCGGATCCTCCCGGTGGGGGACTTCCAGGGTCAGCCCGTCCGCGGCCACGATGGTCGCCGGGAACACCCGGCGCGCCTCTCGCGCGAGGCGCGCCGGGTGTTCCGAGTAGCGCGCGGAGATGTGCGTGAGCGCGAGTCGGGCCACTCCGGCGTCGCGGGCGACGCGCGCGGCGCCCGCGGCGGTGGAGTGGAAGGTCGTGCGCGCCCGCGCCGCCTCTTCGCCGGCGAACGTACACTCGTGGACCAGCAGGTCCGCTCCGGCGGCGGCCTCCACCGTCGAGCGCACGGGACGCGTGTCGCCCGTATAGGCCACCGTCCGGCCTGGCCGATCCGGTCCCACCACCTCTTCCGGCCGTACCATCCGCCCGTCGACCTCCACGGTCTCGCCCCGGTGCAGACGGCCGAAGACGGGTCCTTCGGGGACGCCCAGAGCGCGTGCCCTTTCGACATCGAACCGTCCCCGGCGATCATCCTCGCGCAGCGCGTATCCGAGCGCCGGCATGCCGTGGTTCACCCGGAAGGCGCGCACCTCGTAACCGTTCCGGGAGACGCGGTCCCCCGGCCTCAGTTCCCGGACCTCGACCGGAAAGCTCAGGCGGTCGAATCCGAGGTGGACGGCATCATCGAGCACTCGCCGGCCGGAGACCGGACAGGTGAGCAGCAGCGGCTCGCTCCGCCCCTGAAGAGCCATGGTGCGCAGCATCCCGGTCACGCCCACGAAATGATCCGCGTGCATGTGCGTGATGAACACCGCCCAGAGGGAGAAGCCGGTGCCGTAGCGCATCATCTGGCGCTGGGTCCCTTCGCCGCAGTCGAAGAGCATGAGGTCGCCCTCCCGCTGCAGGGAGATCGCGCTCACGTTGCGCCGCACCGTCGGACACGCGGCCGAGGTGCCCAGAAAGGTGACTCGAATCATCTCTCGCGCCTGAGGCGGGCTCGTTCAGCTCCGCACGTCCAGCCGCACGAAAAGGTGCCGGCCGGGGGCGTCGATGCCCGAGCCGTGAACGCGATACAGCTCGTCGAAGAGGTTCTCGATCCCGGCGGAGATGCGCAAACGATCACGCCAGGAGGCGCCTCCCCTGAGGGAGTGGACGTGGTACGCGGGCGTCCCTCCCTCCTGGATGCGGCTGTCGATCCGGTCGCGGAAGCCGAGCCGGTCCTGGCCGCCCGCCACCTTGCCGAAATACTCGATCCAGCTCGACTGACCGTCCCGGGAAAGCGGCCAGCGCAGGCGATACGACAGCGTGGCCGGAGGCACGCGGCTGAGCGGCTCCTCGGCAAGCACCCCATCGCGCGCGACCACCGCATCTCCCAGGGTCCACGAGGCCGACAGATCCAGTTGTCCGCGGGCAGGCAGGGATCCGGACAGGCCTCCCTCGACACCATCGATGGTGGCCGAACCGATGTTCTGGATGGTGAGGACGGGAAGCCGGTCGGGTCCGTAGGTGCTCCGGCCCTGGAAGGTCCCGAAGGTGCGTTCGAGCAGATCGTCGATGCCGATGCGAAAGACGGTCAGCTCCGCCGTCGCGGAGCCCCGGGTCAGGTTGGCCCCCATCTCGAGGGTGTAGCTGCGCTCCGGGCCCAAGTCGGGATTGGGCAGGGCGATGCCGCCGGGGACGTCGCCCACCAAGGTAAGGTCGTAGATGTTGGGCGCGCGAAAGGCCTGGGCCGCCCGCGCCCGCAGCGACACTCCCTCGGCGGCCCGGTATACCAGGCCGAACTCGCCGGTGACGTTTCCGACCCGGGCGTCCACGTCGCCGCCGAAGTCGTCGCCCACGCGGGTTGTGGTCCGGTAGACGCTCGCGCGGCCGCCCAACTGCATCCGCAACCTGCCCCGGGGTTCGTCGGCGAAGACATACAGCGCGCCGCCGCCGAAGCGGGAGCCATCGGGAAACCGCCCCGTGGGCACGGCCTCCGGCCCGCTCCACCGGTACGACGCGGTGCTTGCGCCCGTGGCCAGGTTCTCCTCCCGGCCGTGCGAGCGGGTGACGTTGTCCCAAACCTCCAGCCCGTACGTGACGCCGCCGCGGCCGTCGCCATGAATCGCCTGGCTCTGGACATCCAACGCGACCGAACGCACGTCGTCCGTCACGTACCGGACGCGGTCGGACGGAACCAGGATGTCGTCCCTGAGCGATTGCCCGCGGATCGAGCGTCCCTCGCGCTGAACCTGCCACGACACCTGCACGTCCAGGGTGGACATCCAGGGTTGGCTCGTGGCAAGAATCCCCTTCAGGCGCGCGAGCGAACGGTCCTGGGGCTCGAAGAGATAGAGCGCGCTCCGGCCCACCCCTCCTCCGGCCACCCCGGGAGCCCGGAAATCAACGTAGCGATCGTAGCGCGGCACATCGCTCTGCTCGGAATGCTGGCCGGCCATCTCGATGCGAAGTCGTCGGGTGGCCTGGAGGTCGAGGCGGAGGTCGCCGCTCCACTGGTCGTAGCCGGTCGGATCCTGGGGCGGGAGGCCCCCGCCCGGCTTCAAGTCCGACCAGGATCCGAAGCCGCCGCCTCCGAAGAGCTCCAGACCCGACAGAAAATCCGGCACGGCGGCCGCCGCCGAGACCCGCGTTCGGCTCCCGCGGGTGGCTCCGTCGAAGGTATAGGAGCCCTCCGCCACCCAGCTCTCGCCCGGCTCGAGCAGGTCTCCCGCCCGCCGCGTGATCACGTTGATCACCCCGCCCATGGCATCGGAGCCGTAGAGCGTCGACGAAGCTCCCCGAACCACTTCCATGCGCTCCATGATCTCGGGGTCCACGGACGAAAGGTACTGGCTCGGACCCTGGCGGAAGGTGCCGTTGTTGAGCCGCACGCCGTCGACCATCAGGAGCACCTGGCTTCCCGTGAGCGCGCGCACGAAGGCGGCTCCCTGCCCCGCGGTGGTCTGCTGCACCAGCACGCCGGGCTCGGCGACGAGGGCATCGAGGAGGAGGCGGTTCGGCTGGTCGCGCAGTTCGGCCCGCCCCACCAGGTTGACCGACACGGCGAGTTCGTCGGTGGTGGTGGCCAGACGGGTCGCGGTCACCACCAGGGGATCCAGCTGGAAGGCCGTCGAGTCCGGATCCGACTCATCCGGCGGCGCCTGGGCCGCGGCGGGGTGGGCAGCGACGAGAAGGATGGCCGCGCAAACCAGGACGCAGACCGGACACGGCAACTTCGGCATCGCAATCCTCTTCCTGTTCATGCCTGAGTTGCCCGGCACCGCGCAGGGCGCGCGAGGTTTTCGAGGGATGGGCCGTGTGGGACGGGATGAACTTCGAAACACGGAGACGACGCCGGAATAGCCCGTCGACGGGCGAAATGTTCCCGGTTTGGAGACGTCCGCGGAGAAAGCGCAAAGGCGGCACCCGTCCCTCCACGCTTGAGGTCGTCCCCCCGCCCGCAGTCGACTGCCGTCATGGGCAGGTGACATTCGATCCCGCGCGTCGTATCGTGGCTGCGACGGAGCGAGCGCCGATCCTCTGCGGGAGAAACCCGATGATGCCCAACCGCCGCCAGTTTCTAGGTTCCATGGCCGTGCCCGCGGTGGCCGCCGCCGGACTCCCTCTTCTGCCCGCCCGCCTCTCCGCGGGTGCCCGCGGGGTCGCCGACGAGTTGGGCAACTGGTCCGGAACGCCCGGGCAGATCGCGCGCGACGAGGACTTCTGGGTCGAGGTGGCCCGCGCCTTCACCGTCGACCGGAGCCTCATCAACCTGAACAATGGAGGGGTGAGCCCGTCGCCCCGCTGGGTGCAGGAGGCGATGAAGCGCCATCTCGACTACTCCAACGAGGCGCCCACGTACACGATGTGGCAGATCCTCGAGCCACAGCGGGAGACGGTGCGCGCGCGCCTGGCGCGCGAGTGGGGCGTGGACGCCGAGGAGATCGCGCTCACGCGCAACGCCTCCGAGGGTCTCCAGATCCTGCAGCACGGTTTCGACCTGGAACCGGGCGACGAAGTCCTGACCACGACCCAAGACTACGGGCGCATGATCACCACCTTCCGGCAGCGGGAGCGGCGCGACGGCATCGTGCTGAAACAGATCCGGATCCCGGTTCCGGCCGAGGATCCGGCCGAGATCACGCGGCTGTTCGAGGAAGCCCTTACGCCGCGTACGCGCATGATCCTGTGCTGCCACATGATCAACCTCACCGGCCAGATCCTGCCGGTGAGGGAGCTCACCGCCCTGGGGCGCCGCCACGGGATCCCGGTGCTGGTGGACGGGGCCCACGCACTGGCCCACTTCGATTTCGATCTGGGCGAACTGGACGTCGACTTCTACGCCACCTCGCTGCACAAGTGGCTGTTCGCGCCCCATGGCACCGGGCTGCTCTACATCCGCAGGGAGAGAATCCCGGAGGTATGGCCGCTCACCGCCGCGCCCGAGAGCAGGGACGGCGACATCCGCAAGTTCGAGGAGATCGGCACCCACCCGGCGGCGAACTACCTGGCCATCGCGGAGGCGCTCACGTTCCACCAGGGCATCGGCGGGGCGCGCAAGGAGGCGCGCATGGTCTACCTGCGCGACTACTGGGCGGACCGGCTGCTCCGGCACGACCGGGTGCGCCTCCAGACCAGCCGCGAGCCGGGCTTCGCCTGCGGGCTCGCCAACGTCCAGATCGACGGCGTCGACCCCGGCCCGCTGAATCAGTACCTCTGGAACGAGCACCGCATCATCGCGGTCGGCATCGGCCACGAGGAGTGCACCGGTTCGCGCATCACCCCCAGCGTGTACACGACCCTGGAGGAGCTCGACCGCTTCGGCGACGCCATGGAGCACGTAATCCGGCACGGGCTGCCGGCGTGACGAGCGGCGTTGCCCGGCCCGGCCAACACCGGGGACGCCAAAGGGGGCGCAGAACCGCGATATTGCCAGCAATAGACAGTAGACGACAGTATTTATCAGTTCGCGAGCCAGGAACAAGACCGAGCAACAGGTCGCGGACCACAGCGGGGTCGCCTGTTCCCGCTGCGGGTACACTCGCGGCACCGATTCCCTCAGCCGGTGGCGCCGGTGGTGGATAGGTGCTCGTCGCAGTCACGCCATGCGTCCCCGATGCCCTCCGCATAGTGCATCTGCGCGCTCGCGGAACGCCCGTCCGGTTTGATCGATACGTCGCTTGTTCCTGTAATAGAACAGGTCGTCACGGGTTAGTTCGGTGATGTCCAACGCCAGATCGAGCATGCGGGGCCGCAAGGTCTTGTTCAAGCGCAAGCTCCCGAGCCAGCCCACCGCCCCGCCCACGAAAGCGCCAGGGAGGCCAGCAAGTGTCGATCCCCCACCGGCGGCAGCCAAGGTCAGAACGGTGGTGATGCCGAAGCGGGACATCATGGTCAGGGTTCGCACGACATGGATCCTGTTTGTCGTGGTTCGGTCAGCGTCCTTGAACTCGCCCTCGCTCTTCAAAGCAGTGTGAATCAGGCGGACGGCAACGCTGACCCCTGCTACATACGGGATCGCCTCGCCGATGGAGTCCGGGATATCCAGTCCTTGGTTGTCCGCAAGCGTCTCGAGCCCATCTTGGACCTCAACGACCAACTCGTAGTCCGGGCCGATGTCGGTCATCCCATCGACATAGCCGGGATCGCGCTCGATGATCTTGTCGGCTATCTCGGAACTGACCAGGAATTCGACATTCTCGGCCGCCGCCATGTCGGACGCGACATCGCTGGCATATCCCTCAGCTCCTGTCTTGACTTGGAAGGAGACTGGTTCTCCGGCTTCGTTAACCGCCGAGATGTCCCAAGTGTCCTGATTAGGACTGCGAGCGATGTTGACGTCGCGGTAGCCTTCCTGCTCGAGCATCTCGGCGGCCTGGATCTCCGCCAGCTTGCCCTTCAATCCGCTGATGAAACCGTTGGCCGCGTCCGGTCCGTCCGCTTGCTCTTCCTGCCATTTCTCGAGCAGGGATTGTTCGGCGGCCTCCCTTGGGTATTGGGCCTCGTACGCCTGCATCAGCGAGTCGGGCACATTGACCTGGTCCCAGATGCCCCATAACGCAATAGACGCTGCTGCCACGGCTTCTCCGGCCATGAGCGCGGACTCGCCGGCGCGAAGTTCCTCAATCGTCTCCCTAAAGAACTTCCGCGTGTGATTGGGACCCTCCTGTGGTCGCTGCGGCCGCCACCACGCCTCAATCGTCTCCCGGAAGGACCTGCGCTTGCCCGGCAGCTTCTCGAGATCCGGAATGAGGTCAAGGGATTTCATGCCCATTCCGCGCCTGCTCCTTCTCTACGCCCACAGAGATACGATGATCGCCGTCAGCGACACCACAAGGGCACCGATCACAAGCCACCGGAGTAGTCGGTCACGGCGAGCTTGGCTCCTTACCATATCCAAGCTCTTCCGTTCCTTTTCGAACTGGCGGGATTGCTCCTTCACCGCGGCCAGGAGCTCACGGCGTTCCCTTTCGAATCGGCGGAACTGTTCCTCCAACGCGAGCTGACGGTTGAACAGCTCCGGCAGGTTCTTGTGCTCCTTGTTGAGTTTTTGGAGCACCTCGCCTTGGCGGATGACCCTAGGGATGAGGATTCTGTTGATTCGGTCCTGTTCTTCCCAGAAGCGAACCTTCTCAGCGATGCCGGGGGGCTTGCGTGTGTCTGTTTTGCGGACGCGCCGCTTCCGGCGCCACTTCATGATGATTCTCTCACCAGACGCTCCGGCTCCGGTCCGATCATGGCTGAGCGCTCGGGGACGCACTTCGTCCGCCTCGCCACCGTCACGACCATCGTCGCAATCACTCCGAACAGTCTCATCTCTGCATCCTCGTTCCCGTCATCGAATCCTGAAAGCTCAGACTGTAATGTGGCCGGGCACCGGACCTCCACTGACCGACGTCACCTTGACGGCGGTAGAGCCGAGCGAGCTGGTCGGAGTCCAGTGAAGTACAGGGACGAGACAGCTCATTCGGGGCGAAAACCGCGCTGCAACCCGTCACCCCGACCAGTACTCCACCAACGCCGACCTCCCCGCCATATCCACGAATCGCACCATCAGGCGGAATCCGTGCACGTCCGTCATGCGCAGCGTCTGACCCAGCTTGAAGTGAACCGGATGCCGCTTGCCGCCGTCGATGCCGACGTTGGTGGCGTAGACGTACATGCGGTCCAGGGCGTCCAGGATCGGATTGAGGCGTCCCCGCAAGCCCGGAAGATGCCCCGTGCCCTCGGTGAACACCACCGAGCCGCCCTCCCTCAGGGGCTCCAGATCCACCGACAGCTCCGAGGTCGCGCGCCAGTCCCGGGCCACCCCTGCTCGATGGCCCGGTGCGGCGCAGAACACGGTCATTGGAAGTTCGGAGTGCAACGAGAAGGTGGCGCGGCCGAATGTGTCGGTTCGTTCCAGCAGCCACGTGTCGTTCGGATACTGCGCGAGGACCTGGGCTTCGGCCAGAGGCCTTCCCGATGCGGTCACGGTTACATGGCCCTCGAATTCGTCCGACGGCCGGCGCGCCGAAGGAATCGTCAAGCGTAGCTCGGTCCCGCCGATCAACTCGAAGTCGGGATCGCGGCCGGTGAGCTGCCGGGTGCGCTCGTAGATGGTGGGAACCCCTTCCCCGCGCTCCTCCAGAAACCGCTGCCGGTCCCCGGAGCCGAAGATTCCTTCAACGCTCAGCCTGCGCAGAAGCGAGGCCAGGGTTTCGTTGCGGGTTGCCTGCTGGAGCCGCATGGATTCGATCTCAAGGGAGTTGGGCAGGGCTCCCGGCGAATACAGTTCGATCCGGTCGTCAAAGACGAACAGGCGGATCTTCCGGTCCTCCATCCCGTAATCCCGGTGCAGAACCGCGTTGACGATGCCCTCGAACACGGCGCGGGGGTGGAACTGAGGAGTCTCGACCCGGCCTGGATCCTTGCGTGCCGCCACCCATGTGTTGCGCCTCACAAACTGCGTGGCGTCGCGAATCTGCGTGTCCAAGGGGCCACGGATCGTGGCTGCGTCCAGCTGCCGCGCCTCGCCGAGAACGTTGCCATCGTACCGGACCGCCTCGATCACGGCGCCGCGAAGATGTTCGTCCGGGCGCGCGGTGCCAAGGAGAACACCGGAAACGGTGGCCTGAAGTTCGCCGGTGGGGTCCGGCATGAGGAGCTTCAGCTTCTGCAGTTGCACATCATCCGGCACCATGGTGCGCGAGCCGAGGAACCGGTCGACAAGGTCGCGGTCGAGCGTCCCCGGGCCCGTACCCTCCACCAATGTCAGATCCGGTCCCCGCAGACCGGAACGACCACGATGCTGGAACAGCCGTTGCAGCGCGGTTGGCGACAAGCCCCGAACGGAACTGCCATTGCGGGTAAGGTAGCCGCCGGGGCTCCTGTGAACCAACGTGCTGCGCTCCACCTCCACGACCAGCACGGCCTGCCCACCGGTCATGTGGAGGCGGCGAGTCAGGAACGGCAGCGGTGGGTCGATCCGGCTCTCGCAGATGTTGCCGACGTACTCCTCCAGTGCATCCAGCTGTCGGCGGCTCATGTCGCGCGCGCTCCCGTCGTCGGCCACGCTGAACCCCAGCGTACCGCCGCGTGCGTTGGCAAACGCCGCCAACTCGTTCGCGACTCGCTCCTTCCGCGGCGCGGTGACGCGCCCCTTCCCGAAGAACGCCTCCTTGAGCTCGAACTGGCTGTCCTCGCCCAACTCGATCTGCCGCCGAAGGGCTTCGGGACTCCAGTGGGGGCGCTGGGGGCTCAAACCGTCGAACTCCAGGTGATCTCACGCATTCGGATGGCTCCCGGTCTCCTGTATCCCGTCCCGGCGGACGCCGCCGCTCTGCAGTATTCTCTCTGGAAGCCCCCGCGTCTCACCCGGGGCTCGCGGCCGCTGCCTGCCATTTTGGCAGACCGGCCCCCAAGGGAATCTGCCATTTTGGCGGACCCGTTCATCGCGTAACGGCGTCCTTCTGCCATTTTGGCGGAGCGTCGGCGACCCCCCGCAGACCTCCGTGAGGGTGGCGCGCTACCTACGCCTTCGTCACCGCCTCGGCGAGGTTGTCGAGCGCCTTCCGCACCAGCACGCGCGAGGTGGCGAGGTTCATGCGCATGCGGCCGGACCCGCCGGTGCCGTAGGAGTGCCCGGGATTCAGATAGATCCTGGCGTTCTCGGCGAACCAGCGCTGCATGACCTGTTCGGGCCTGACGACCGACTCGGAGGTCTTGTTCTCCTCCGCCGCCTTCTCGCGGGCGCCGACCTTGTCCATCAGCCCGCCCACGTCCAGCCAGGCCAGATAGGTGCCCTGGGCCTTGGTGTAGTTCACGCCGGGGACGTTCTTCAGGTGGGACTCGGCGAGGTCGTGGTTGGCGTCGAGGTAGGGCAGGAGCTGGTCGAGCCACTCGTCGCCGTCGGTGAGGGCGGCCCGGTTGGCCTCCATTCCCAGCGTGCTCAGGTCGGCCCGGGTGTAGGAGCGGGCGCGCGCCATCAGGTTGGGGTTGGTGGAGAAGTACCAGGCGGCCTTCATGGCGGCGAGGCTGAACGTCTTGCTGGCCGCCTTGAAGGTGAGGCTGTTGTCGACGATGTCCTTGTCGGGCAGGCTCGCGAACGGCGTGTACTTGTTGTCCGCGGTCACGAAGTCGCAGTGGATCTCGTCGGCGAGCACGACGACCCGGTGTCTGAGACAGATCTCGCCCATGCGCAGCAGATCCTCCTCCGACCAGCAGTTGCCCGTGGGGTTCTGCGGATTGCACAGGAGGAAGGTGTTCACGCGCGTGGCGCGCCGCTCGAAGTCGTCCCAGTCGACCTCGTAACGGCCGCCCACCACGTACATCTCGCTGTCCTCGGCGATCGTGCGGGTGAAGCGCAGGTCGCTGTAGAAGCCGTTGTAGGTGGGGGTGTTCATGAGCACCCGCGACCCCGGGGGCGAGAAAGCGTGGAGCGCCGCGATCAGCCCGGGATGCACGCCCGTGGTGAGCTCGATGGTGGAGGGGTCGACCTCGAGGCCGTAGCGGCGATGGTTCCAGTCCGCGATGGCCTGGGTGTAGGAGGCGGGCCGGACCAGGTAGCCCCAGTTCTCGTGCTCGCAGCGCTTCGCCAGCGCCTCGGTGATGCAGGGGGCGGCGCGGAAGTCCATGTCGGCGATGCCCATGCCGACCTCGATGCCTTCCCCGAACATCTCGATCGCGCGGTCCCACTTGGTACAGTCGGTGCCCCGCCGGTCGTAGATCTCGTCGAAGTCGAAGTCGGCGCGCGAAGTCGACGCCAGCAGTTCGGCCGGACCCCCGGGTCCGCCCGGCCGAGCCCCGACGGCACCGAGAACCGCCGTGGCTCCCGCGCCTCTCAAGAAAGTTCTGCGGCTGAACTGATGCTTCTGCGACATGGGGCCCCCTCGCCGTTGTGTCCTTGAGGAAACGGTCGTCGTTTCCAGATCGTCGTCCGGGTTCGACGGGCATAGTAACGCCTCCCGCCGGGTTTTTCACGCGAGCGCCCCATTGGCTCGCTCGGGCACCGACGTGAGCCTCGCCGCGAACCGAGTGCCGGGAGTGGGATTCGAACCCACACAGGCCTGAGCCTGGGGGATTTTAAGTCCCCTGCGTCTACCGTTCCGCCATCCCGGCCACGGGTGGCAAGCTACGCGCGCATGGCGGGCCGCGCGAAGCGCGATCCACCGCGGCTCGCTCCCACCGCGCCCATCGGAGCCTTGTCTCGACGATATGGCCGCCTCCCGGAAGGGCGCGCATCACCGTGTCGGGCGTGAACCGGCTGCCCCGAAGCGCCCCGACGCCCACCGGGTTAGATTCCGCAGCCTCCACCCAATACAGACCATGCCCGCATCGCCCAAGGTGGCTCCAGCCACGGAGACCGGTCCTCTGCGACGTGAGACGAAATGCGGATTCCTTCAAGCTATGCGGCGGGATACGAGAAGGCGCGGGTCTCCACCCCGGAGCTCGCCGACCGGTACATGAGACACACGATGATCGGCGATCCGGTCCTGGATGACGTCATCCGATCACTGGAGGATCTGAGCCCGGAGCAGGTCGAAGAACATATCAGCGCCCTGCTGCACGGAGACGTGAACGGATCGCGACGGGCGCCCGAGTCGCTGCGGCGGTTCTTCCGCGACATCGAAACGCTCCCGGATTGGTATCGCGACAAGAACGTGTTGCCGGGCTGCAACGTCTTCCACAAGCACTCCGACCTGTTCCTCACGGCGTTCGTCGCCAGCGTCATTATTCGCGGATTCACCACTCTCATCAGTCTGTCGTTCTTCGCCACCGGCCGCGTGATCGATTACGGCGTTCGCCGACTGAGGCAGAACATCGCGCACCTCCTGGAGATCATGCTGCCCGGAGGCCTCGATCCGCGAGGCGACGGCTGGAGACTCTCCATCCGCATTCGGCTGGTTCACGCGCAGATCAGAAAGCTGTTTGCCGAGTCCGGCGAGTGGAACACCGCCGCTCACGGGATTCCGCTCAGCTCCGCTCACATTGGATACGCCGCGGCTTCCTTTTCGGCGATGATGCTGCGGGAGGCCATGAGGCTGGGAGTGCGGGCGACCGCCGAAGAGCGCGCCAGTTTCATGCATATCTGGCGCTGCAGCGCATGGTTGATGGGGGTTCCGGACGCCATGCTGTTCCGGAACGAGAAGGACGCCCTCGAGATTGTTCGAGTAAGCCTGGCTTGCGAGCCACCCTATGAAGACGAGAGCATAGTGATGGCAAACGCGTTGATCAACTCCGCGCCCATCGT
This sequence comes from Gemmatimonadota bacterium, assembly GCA_012267435.1. Taxonomy (GTDB): domain Bacteria; phylum Gemmatimonadota; class Gemmatimonadetes; order Longimicrobiales; family Gaopeijiaceae; genus BD2-11. The sequence goes on along the minus strand of JAAXGM010000004.1, from coordinate 12,774 downwards.
CATCGGCATTACGGACAAGCGGGCCCGGGCGAAAGTGGCCAAGCTCGGCTACCGGCTCGCACGCGCCTTGCTCGGCCATGACACGGCCGACAGGCTTCGGTTCCCCAAGTACGCGACGCTGGGTCTCCTGCCGTACCTGCGAACAATGCGCAGACTGAGACACTTCATGCGGCGCTCTTCGCCAAGGGCGTCCAGCAGCATGCGGCTAACCAACTTCGGCGCGCTCCTGGACGCCACGGTCCTGGAGGATTCGAGCGGCGGGTTCAGCTACAACCTTCCGGACCATTACGTGGCGGACCGCGCGGCGAAGTGGTGAGGGCGCGGCATGGAGGCTGGAGGAACCGGCCTGCGGGCTGAAGACCGGGGAGTTGTCACGGAAATGTCGGGTTTCCCCGCTCCACTTGGACCTCCCCTTGTCCGCACGCCTCTTGTGGAAATCGGTCCGGCGGGATCATACTCGTCAGGCGGTCACGGGGACCACGGTCTGGTCGGATCGCCTAACTGAACCAGCCACCCACCGCCAATCATCGTGCAAGAGGCGCAGGTGCGGATTCCCACATCGTACTTGAAGGGATACGAGGAAGTGCGGGCGTCGAACCCGGATCTCGCGGATGTCGCGAGCAGGTGGTGAGGCGATATTGGACTCCCCTCCCCCAGTAATCGACCGCATCTGCCGCATGGTCGAATACACGCTTCAGCGTCCCGACGCCGACGGCGTGCGCACCCGCGCTCTGCACGGGCCGGGCCTGGGGCTCCTGCGCGGTACTCTAACCGTGGACGGCGGGCTACCGCGGGAGATCGGGCATGGGCTGTTCGCCGAGTCCCGGTCGTTCGAGACTTGGGTGAGGTTCTCCAGAAGCCATTTCTACGACCGCAAGACGCCCGACACCTTCGGCATGGCCGTCAAGCTGCTCGGCGTACGCGGCGAGAAATGCCTCGACGAAACTCCCGGCGAACAGGATTTCATCACGGTCAACCTGCCGTACGCTTGGGTGGGCAACCGACAGCACGTGCTCGACTACTTCATCCGGCTGGCCGCCAACAGGGAACGGGAGGAGGCGCGGAGGGCGCGGAAACAGCTGGGCGAACGCCACGGTAGAAAACCTGCCGACATCATGCCCCTGAACCAGGTCTTTCGCAGCCCGGACCCCAGAAAGTTCGACTGGCCTCTGCTGCGGTTGTGGCGGATTATCACCTGGAACTGGATCCGGTATCCGGATCCGGTGATGCAGACCTACAACACGCTCACGGCCTTCCGGCTGGGCGAAGGTGCCATGAAGTGCCTGTTTCGTGGCATTCCCGTACCTGGAGTCCGCACGTCCGGCCGGTACCGCGACCGGATCAGGCAACGGCTCGCGGCCGGCCCGATCCGGTTCGAGTTTCTCGTGCAGCGGAGGACCATGCCGGACCGGGAGCCGGTGGACGACGTGACGAAGCCCTGGAAGTCTCCACTGGTCAAGGTGGGCACGATGACGATCCCACCTCAGGACTTCGACACCGACGAGCGGATGGCGCTGGAGGAGAGCATAAGCTACTCGCCGTACTTTTCGCTGAGAGCGCACGAGCCGCTGGGCAGCCTGAGTGAGGTGCGCCGTTGGGCGTACCGGCATTCGGGCATCAACCGGGGAGGCGTGTGCCCGTTCCGGGTGAGGGCGGAGTAAGGCGGTCGATCTCGTGCCTAACGGCTCGGGGGGGCTGAGGGGCACCGGCGAAGCGAGACAGTCGATTGGGGCGGCACCCGGTCTCCCGGCACAAACAGGCCGGGGGCGGTGCCGCACTTCTGGTAAGCCCAGAGGATAGCATTTTCGTCATCATCGCCATTCCGGCCGCGTTGCGGAGGCGAATCAGGCCTCGCCTGTTCCGGGGTCTCTTGACAGGAAGTCAATTGCTTCCTCGGCGGCGTTGATTCCACTGCGAAGCGCACCATTCACGCTTGGAAGATCCATGTACTCTCCCGCCAGAAATAGCCCTTCGACACCGGGATAGCCGTGCCGCCGGATTTCATACAACTCCGTCAGGATGCCGTCATTGGCCAAACATACGGCTTCCCTCCAGCGGTACACCCGGGAAAAGAGAGGTTCCGTCGGCATGGCGGGGACAAACCTTCGTATTTCCGCGATTGCACGACACTTGATTTCCTCGTCACTGAGGGGAAACAGTTCATCGCTGCGCTCTTCCGCGGCGAAGGCGTGGACTATGCTTTTGCCGGGCGGAGCGGTGGACCGCGAGAGGGCTGTGCTGTCCGCATGGGTGGCGAGGAGGCAGTCGTCCAATTCCGGGAAAAAGCTGAACGCATGCCTTTTCCCGGGCTTGATGTCGAGCGGGTGCCCGTCCACGCCGAACGCTATGTGACAGCCGCTGGAGTAGGTCACCTTCCGTAGGACGTTGCGGATATTGTCGGGAAGGTCTGGGATCAGCCGCAGGGCGGTCGTGGCGGTGGTGGCGCAGATTACCACGTCGGCCGGCATGAATTCACCCTTGGCGAACACGCCGCCCGCACGCTTCTCACTGCCTTCGAGAGCCACTCGTTCGGCCGGCGTGGAGAGCAGGGTATCGTCCGCGCAGGCCTGGGCCAGAGCGTCCGAGAATGCTCCCACTCCCCGCACAGGGCTGCTGAACTGGCTGTAACGCTTCTTGGCGGCGGCCCACAGCGCCTCCATCCCCAACACTGTCCCAAGGCGTTTCGCGCTGCACAGTATCAGGGCACGGATCATCGGTTCGAGCGCCTCTTCCAGCAGCTCGTCATAATCGAGTCCCCTGACATAGTCAGCCACACTGCTTGATGTATCGAGATCCAGCAGCCTGGTGTAGTCCCCGGACTCCAGATCCTCTTTCCGCCGCCGGAGATGTCGCACGAACCCGAGTAACTGACATATCGCTCGCGGAGAGAACAGCCTGCCGGTAAGGAGATTTGCTGCATTCGCGATGTGCAGATCGCCCTTCCCGTAGAAAGCCATCGTTACTTTCGAGGTGGAAACGCGCTCAATCGGCACCCCCAATTCATCGCACATTCCGAGCGCTACATGGTAGTGGTCAGAAAAAAATTTCGCACCCGTGGAAATATGGAACCCGTCAATTTCCTCGCCCGCCGTCCGCCCGCCCGCATGGTCGGACGCCTCCAGAACTGTTACATTAATGTTCCGATTGCGGAGCGTGTAGGCGGCGGCCAGTCCCGCGGCGCCCGCGCCAACTACGATAGCTTTTTCCGTGTTCTTCACACGTCACCTCTGTGATGTTTCGACGTTCTTCCTTTTTCGGTTCTCCCGGCAGGCCGTGGATAAAGTTGTACGCAGCCGTCCTTTGCACCGATCAAATTGGAGGCGCACGGTGTTTTTTGGCAAGGGGGATGGGGATGGCGATGGGCAACCCGTTCTACCGGGCGCTGAACCGGCTGCTGGATCGGAACGGCTTCGACGAGTTCGCGGAGGAGGCGTGCCGCGAGCTCTACGCGGAGAAGCGCGGCCAGCCGGGCATTCCGCCGGGATGCTACTTCCGGATGCTGATGGTGGAGTATCCGGAGCATGAGCGACGCCGAAGTCAGAACGGAGCCGATTCCGGCCCCGGGCAATGGTGACGTAGGCGAGAGCTTCGCCGAAGCTCGTGCTTCCGTTCATGCGCGAGAGAAGCAGCATGCCGACCGTCGGGGCCGCGGAGCCCACGTCATCCACGACGCTCGGCATCGCCGTGGCAAAGGCGGTCTGCGCCGGAATGGCGAGGAAGAAGGCCAGATTGACACCGGCCGTCACCAGCGCCGGGGTTGGGCCGGGAAGTTGTGCGAAGCCGCCAGGCGCCAGCCGACCGGCGGCGCGCGTTCCAGAAGCGGAGCCGGTGCTCACGCGGTTATTGTCTCAGGACGTTGCCGACTTTGCGGGCGAGCGTGGACGAGATCGCAAACGCGCTGGACAGGCTTCCGAACCGCGGGGCGCCAGGCAGGAGCTCTCCGGCTTCCAGGTCCTCGATGGCGGCCTGCAATCGCCCGAGGTAATTCTCGGCGGCTCTCATGGCCTCGGCGTCGTCGGTTTCCACCACCGCCGCGGCTATGGCCAGCGTCACCAGGCGGGAGAGGATATACCGCCGATAGGTTTGCCAACAATCCTCGATGGTATACTCGCGTGCGCCCATGCCGCGAACGATGTCGTGATACTCCCCGAGCAGTTCCCGCTCCATCTTCCGGCGCATCTCGCGGGAGAGACCGGTCACCATGAAGGTGGCGACGTCCTCCATGCCGCACGTGACGCCGCAGATCTGCCAGTCGATCACCGAGATCTTCTCCGGGTTCCGCGCGTCGAAGACGATGTTGCCCAAGTGATAATCGCCATGAACGAAGGTCTGGGGTTTGGCCGCGAAATCCAGGAACTGGGCGTCCAGCCGCGCCGGGTACGTTTCGAGCAGGCGGCGCGTGGCATTCGAGAAGACATGGCCGAAGCGCTTCAGCACGGGACCGACGCTGAGAACGTAGGCAAGGTGCAGGAGCACCCGGTTCCCGAAGCCGCCGAACCGATAGAGCCCGGAAAGCGGCGGCTGGTCCTGCCTGCCCCAATACCGCCCGTGCAGTCGCGCGATCGCGCGAATGGCGGTCCTCGCCTGCTCGGCGCTGGCGACTTGGAAGCGGTCGTAGAACTCCATGTGACTCAAGTCCTCCAGCACCAGCGCAAAGGAGCGCCCGCGCCCTTCGAGCTCGCCGTAGAGCATCGTCGGCGACGAGATCGGGGCGTGCGGCGCGAGCACGTTGTAGAAGTCGTACTCGCGCTTGTACAGGGCGAGCGTCCGGCTCACCCGGCGGGCTTTCGCGTTCGGGCTGGGAAGCTTGACGACGACGCTGCCGGGACCGGGGGACGCGTGCTCATGATAGGTCAGCCGGCAACGCAGCAGGCTGCCGACGTAGCCGCTCCGGGTACCGATCGGCTCCACCGCCATGTCCTTCAGCGCCAAAGCGTCGCAGACGCCTCCCGCGGCCAACGCCCGGCGCATCCAGTCGACGGTCACTTCGCCCTGCCCTCCGGGACTTCCCAGCGTTTCGGACATGTCTAGCTCAGCCGTAAGGGTGTCGGGCTGGTCGCCGAGGCTCTCCGGGCCGACATCGAGCCACCGCGCCCGCCACTCCGGTCAGCGAGACATACAGCCTCCCTCGTCGCAGGGAACGCGCGGCACGGGCGCCCCGCGCACGCCGTGGCGACCGATGCTACGCCTGCCGGAGATGCGTCGGCCAAACCCGTAAGTCCAACAATCATCCGGCGCCTATCTCGAGGAGATAGCCGGATCCGTGTCAGCTTCGGACCTCCCCAGCCCCGTCCAGATCGCCGCCAGCATCACGCCCAGGAGCGCCCAGGAATAGGTGTTGGCCAAACCGGCTTCGAGGGCCGACACGCGCGCGATCCCGAACGGCTCGCCGGAAGCCGTGGCCGAGGCCGCCAGAATGGTGGGGATGAAGAACGGAAGGAGAAACGGGTAGGTGCACACGGTCATGTCGAGCAGGTTGGCGCGCCTGAAACGCCCGATGCCGGCGCGCCCGCCCGAGTCCCGGACCAGGTCGCCGACGGCGAGGATCGCCATGACCGAATGCGTCGTCAGCAGGACCGCCACGCTGGTCACGCCGAAGATGCGCAGCTCCGCGGCGCGCGCGGTTTCGACCACCCGCCGGGGACCCTGCGCGAGGCGGTCCGGGATCCCCGCCTCCTGCGCGGCCCCCACGATGCCCATCAACAGGATTGTGAACACGACGATCCCCACCGCCCCCTCCATCCCGTCGAGGATGAGCCCTCGGGCCTGGAAGGCCTCCCGGTCGATGTAGACGAGGTCGGCGGGAGCAACGAGCCCGAGTGCAAGAGCCAGGACCACGGCTGCGGCAACGCCGACGAACAGGCTCTCCACCAAGCCACGGCCCCGCCACAGCATGACGAAGGCGGCCAAAGGCGCCAGCAGCGTGGGGAGCGCGGCCGGGTTGCCCTCGAGCATCGCGCCTTCTCCCCGCGCCTGCGTGACCGCGGCTTCCGCGCCTCCCGGCAGAGCGAGCACGAGGGCCGCGACCACCGCGGCGGGGAGCGCGTAGCGGAGGCGGCTGCGCACCACGCCTCCCATGGGCGCCCCCTGGCTGCTCGCCGACGCGATCGTGGTGTCGGACACGGGCGAGACGTTGTCTCCGAAGGTGGCGCCGGCCAGGATGGCCCCGATGAGGGCGACCGGCCTTGCCTCCAGGACACCCGCCGCGGGATAGAGGAGCGGAGCGCAGATCAGGATCGTGCCCAAGCTTGTCCCGGTCGCCGTGGAGAACAGGACCGCGATCAGAAAGGACATGAGGACGAATCCTCCGCCGCGTACGCCGAGTTCGCTCCCGGCCCACACCAGGGCGTGTACGAGCCCCGATTCGCGGAGCACCACCGAGAAGACGCCCGCCAGCAGCCACGCGGCGACCATCAGCATCACGATCGGGCGGGACATGCCCCTGAGCGCGGCCGCGCTGTACGCGGAAGCGCTTCTGGCGAGCAGCAGTCCGACCCCCAAGGCTCCCAGGAGGACAGGCCAGAGCCCGCGCTCGTCCGGGGCGCCCGAGAAGCCCAGCCAAGCCGCGCCGGTTGCGAAGACCAGGGTGGGAGCCGCCGCGCCGACAAGGCCCAGGTGGAAGTCGAGGGGTGCCGGCGGCTGCGCGTCCGCGCGCGAGGACGGCGGTGACTCGGGTGCGGCGTTCACGGTGCCGGGCGGGTGTTCCGGGCTATGGGACATGCCCTATCATCGAGCATGGATCCCGGATGGGCCAGCTTCCGTCACCCGTCCCCCCGGCGAACGAGGGCACGCGCATGAGCGTCGACAACGTCTTCGAACTCTACGACCTGCGGGTGGAGGTGGTCGCCGGCGAGGGCGACATGGTGTGCAACCACAAGGCGGGTGACTACTTCGAGCTCAGCGGGGAGAACCTGTCCTTCCCCGCCGGCCGGACCTTCCCCATCTACCCCCTGGCCGCCCTCCTTCCCCTCCTTCCCGCAAAGCAGCGCGACACCCATCCCCACGACTGGATGACCACGGACACGGAAATCGCCTGCCCCGACCCTCACTGCGGCGCCCGCTTCCGCATCACCTGGACCGGCAGGTCGACCTTCCGCCACAGCGAGGTTACGCGTGTTCCGCTGGACTGACCATCCGTCGGCGAAGCCCACCCGGCGCGCGCGCGGCGAAGCATCCACGGATTCCACCCGGTGAATCCATTGCAACCACCCCTCCGGCTGCCTCCGTCCGGGGTGATCCGGGGCTGCTGGCAGCTCTCCGAGGGCCATGGTGACGGTTGGAGCAGGGAGCGGGCATTCGCTGCCCTGGACGCCGCGGCTGCCGTCGAGCATCCCCTCGTGCTGGACTGCGCCGACATCTACACCGGCGTGGAGCGCATCATCGGGGACTGGCTGGCCAGGCGGCCGGACATCGCCGATGACGTCGTCGTCCACACCAAGTTCGTACCCGACCTGCACGTCCTGTCCACCATCGACCGCGACCATGTCCGCCGCGTCGTGCTGCGGTCACGAGACCGACTCGGGGTCGACGCACTGGAGCTGGCGCAGTTCGCGTGGTGGGATCTCTCGCAACCCAGGTGGGTGCGTGCCGCCGAGTGGCTCGCGGAACTCCAGCAGGAGGGGATCATTCGCCACCTGGGCGTCACCAACTTCGACCGGGCTGCGCTCGGCACCCTCCTCGACGCGGGCATTCCGGTGGTGTCCAGTCAGGTCCAGCTCTCGCTTCTCGACCGCCGTCCCCTGAAGGGCCTGACGGAGCTGTGCCGGGAACGCGGGGTCACCGTGTTCGCCTACGGCACCCTGGCGGGCGGGCTGTTGTCCGACGCCGGGGGCGTGCAGCTGGAATCCCGGTCGCTGACCAAGTATCGCCTGATCGTCGAGGAGGTGGGTGGCCGGGAGGTGCTGGGCCGGGCTCGGTGGGCGCTCGCGGAGCTGGCGGCGCGGCATGGGGCCACCATGGCGGACGCGGCGGTGGCCTACGTGCTCGGGCAGTCGGGCGTCGGGGCGACGATCGTCGGGTTGAGTCGGAGAGGTCTGATGGTGGACGGGCGCCGCGTGCGACTCTCCCCGTCCGATGTGGCACGGCTGGAGGCGACGGTGCCGGAGACTGTCGGGGGAGAGGTATTCGAGGTCGAGCGCAATCGGCGGGGCCCGCACGGACGCATCATGCGCTACAATCTGAACCTGGAGCACTGAGGCTGAACCTGGAGCACTGAGGGGCGCGGTTGCCAACTCCGGCGCATCGTCCCAATTTGCCGGATCCATCCCGCCCATTCCCCGTGAGAGTCGAACCTGCGCGCAGGAATGGCGGGATATTCCGTAGTATGAAGCCGGGGAGGCGGCCGTGCGGCGGACGACGAACACGGGGTCCGAACTCCGCTCCAGCCTCCCGGCGGCCCGGGGGTTGTACAGTCCCCGCTACGAGCACGACAGCTGCGGCGTCGGCTTCGTGTGCGACATCAAGGGGCGCGCGAGCCGGTCGATCCTCGACGACGCCAACCGCATCAACTGCCGCATGGGGCATCGCGGCGGCATCGGTTGCGAACCCGGGACGGGGGACGGCGCCGGCATCCTGACCGGACTTCCGCACCGGCTGCTCGACCGGGTGGCCCGCAAGCAGCTCGGCATCTCCCTTCCCCCTCCCGGCCAGTACGGAATCGGCCTCGCCTTCCTCCCGCGCGACCGCCGGGAGCGGCGGATCTGCAAGGAGCGCACCGAGGCCATCATCGCCGAACAGGGACAGCGCCTTCTCGGATGGCGCAGACTCCCGCACAGCGCCGAACGCGCCGGGCTGACCCCGACCGCGCTCGCCTCGATGCCGCACCTCGAGCAGCTCTTCGTCGGGTCCGGCGAAGGGTTCGCCGACTCGGCCTTCGAGCGCCAGCTCTACATCATCCGCAAGTACGCCAGCCATTGCCTGCGGGGCGATCCGCGCCTTTCGGGGCGGGAGCTTCCCTACTTCTGCTCGCTCTCGTCCAACACCGTCATCTACAAGGGGATGCTGACGCCCCATCAGCTCTTCGAGTTCTTCGACGACCTCCGCGCCGATGACTACGAGTCCCACATGGCGATGGTGCACTCGCGCTTCTCCACGAACACGTTCCCCTCGTGGGACCGCGCCCAGCCCAACCGCGCCATGTGCCACAACGGCGAGATCAACACGCTGCTGGGCAACTGCAACTGGATGAACGCGCGCGAAGGCGTTCTGCGCTCGGAGCTGTTCGGGGACGAGCTCGAGAAACTCTTCCCGATCATCGAGCCCAACTGTTCGGACTCGGGCAACTTCGACAACGTCCTCGAGTTCCTGCTCATGACCGGACGCAGCCTGCCGGAGTCGGTCATGACCATGATCCCGGAGGCGTGGCAGCAGCGGCCCGACATGCCGGCCGACAAGCGCGCCTTCTACGAGTTCCAGTCGTGCCTGATGGAGCCATGGGACGGCCCGGCTCTCATCCCCTTCACCGACGGCCACTGCATCGGGGCCGTGCTTGACCGCAACGGGCTGCGCCCGAGCCGCTACTACGTGACCGACGACGACCGCTGCGTGATGGCCTCCGAGGTGGGCGTGCTGCCGGTCGCGCCCGAGCGCGTGGTGAAGAAGGGGCGGCTGCACCCGGGGCGGCTCTTCCTGATCAACTTCGATGCGGGGCGTCTGGTGCCGGACCACGAGATCAAGTCGGAATGGGCGAGGCGGCGACCCTACGGGGAGTGGCTCGCGCGGCAGCGTCTGGAACTGGGCGAGGCCGACGATCCGCATGGCTACGACGAAGCGACCGTCCTCCAGCGCATGCGGGCCTTCGGCTATACCGCCGAGACCGTGCAGTTCATGCTTCTCAGCCTGGTGCGCGATCGGCGCGACCCCCTTGGATCCATGGGCAACGACGCGGAACTGGCGGCGCTCGCGGACCAGCCGCGCATGCTGTACGACTACTTCAAGCAGCGCTTCGCGCAGGTGACCAACCCGGCGATTGATTCGATTCGCGAGGAGGTGGTCATGTCGCTCGAGTGCTACATCGGGACCGAGGGGAACCTGCTCGAGGTCACCGAGGAGCACGCGCACCGGCTGCGCCTTCCCCACCCGATCCTCTCCAACCGGCAGTTCGCCGCTCTCTCGCAACTCGAGGAGCGCGGATGGCGGAGCCGGACCCTCGACGCCACCTTCACGCGGGGCTCCGGGAGGCGCGGGCTACTCCTTGCGCTTCGCCGCCTCGAGAAGCAGGCCGACCGGGCCGTGCGGGAAGGACACCGACTGATCGTGCTCTCCGACCGCGCGATCGGCCCGGACCGCCTCGCCGTCAGCTCCCTGCTCGCGGTCGGCTGCGTGCATCACCACCTAGTGCGCACGCATCAGCGCACCCGCATCGCCCTGATCGTCGAGACCGGCGAGGCGCGCGAAGTGCACCATCACGGCCTGCTGCTGGGCTACGGGGCGGACGCCATCAATCCCTATCTCGCGTACGAATGCCTCTGGCACGTCCGGCGCACCGGACGGATGGACGACTTCGACCACATCGGTTCCGACGACGACGTGGTCGCCGCATACCGCAAGGGGGTCGGCAAGGGCATCCTCAAGGTGATGGCCAAGATGGGCATCTCGACACTGCAGTCCTACAAGGGGGCCCAGATCTTCGAGGCGGTCGGACTCGGACCGGAGGTGGTCAATCGCTGCTTCACCGACACCGAGAGCCGCGTGGGCGGGATCGGTTTCGGGGTGTTGGCCGAGGAGATCGAACGCCGCCACGAACTGGGCTTCG
>JAAXGM010000004.1:0-2016 GCA_012267435.1 Gemmatimonadota bacterium | reverse complement strand
GGCCTGCGGGTCGCCGCGCGCACCAATTCAGAGGACGCCTACCGGCGCTTCGCCCGTCACGCGAACGAAGAGAACACGCGCAAGGCGACGCTGAGGGGCCTCCTCGAATTCCAGCCCCCGGGCCCGCCGGTGGATCCGGACCAGGTCGAGCCCGAAGCCGAGATCGTGAAGCGCTTCGCCACCGGCGCGATGAGTTTCGGCTCCATCTCGAGGGAGGCCCACGAGTCGCTCGCCCTGGCCATGAATCGCATCGGCGCCAAGTCCAATTCCGGAGAGGGCGGCGAGGATCCCGCGCGCAACGTCCCGGATCCGGACGGAGGATTGCGGCGCTCGGCGATCAAGCAGGTGGCGAGCGGGCGCTTTGGAGTGACGATCGAGTATCTGACCGCGGCGGAGGAGCTGCAGATCAAGATCGTGCAGGGAGCCAAGCCCGGGGAGGGCGGCGAGCTTCCGGGCCGCAAGGTGGACGACTACATCGCCTCGATCCGGCATTCCACGCCCGGCGTGGGCCTGATCAGCCCGCCCCCACACCACGACATCTACTCCATCGAGGACATCGCCCAGCTCATCCACGACCTCAAGAACGCCAATCCGCTGGCGCGCATCAGCGTGAAGCTGTGCGCCGAGATCGGCGTGGGCACGGTGGCCGCCGGGGTCGTCAAGGCGCGCGCCGACCACCTGGTCATCTCGGGCGACAGCGGGGGCACGGGCGCCTCGCCCCTCACCTCCATCAAGCACGCGGGCCTGCCGTGGGAGCTGGGGATCGCCGAGGTGCACCAGACGCTGGTGATGAACAACCTGCGCTCGCGGGTCATCGTGCAGACCGACGGGCAACTCAAGACGGGCCGGGACGTTGCCATCGCCGCCCTGTTGGGCGCGGAGGAGTTCGGCTTCTCAACCGCTCCGCTGATCACGCTGGGCTGCGTCATGATGCGCAAGTGCCACCTGAACACCTGTCCGGTGGGCGTGGCGACCCAGGACCCCGAACTGCGCAGGAAGTTCTCCGGGAAGCCGGAATACATCGTCAACTACCTGTTCATGGTCGCGCGCGAGCTGCGCGAGATCATGGCCCGCCTCGGCTTCCGCACCGTGAACGAGATGATCGGGCGGGTGGACGCGCTGCGGGCCGCGCCCCGGCCCGGGCACTGGAAGGCCCGGAGCGTGAACGTGGACGCGCTCCTGATGCCGGCGCTGGAGCCGGCCGACTGTCTGGGGGTGTATCGCCGGCACGAACAGGATCACGGGCTGGAGGGCGCCCTCGATCACACCCTCATCCGCCTGGCCCGGCCCGCCATCGAGGAAGGTCGGCCGGTGCGCCACGACATGCCCATCTCCAACGCGAACCGGGTGGTGGGGGGCATGCTGTCCAACCATGTCATCCGCCGCGTGGGGCCGGGCATGCTCCCCGACGGCTCCGTTCACTTCCGCTTCCGCGGCAGCGCGGGACAGAGCTTCGGCGCCTGGCTGGCGCGCGGGGTTACGCTCGAGGTGGAGGGCGACGCCAACGACTACGTCGGCAAGGGACTGTCCGGCGGCAGGATCATCCTGTATCCGCCAAGAGCCTCCCGATTCAAGGCGGAAGAGAACATCCTGATCGGCAACGTGGTGTTCTACGGCGCCATCAGCGGCGAGGGGTTCTTCCGGGGCATCGCGGCCGAGCGCTTCTGCGTGCGCAACAGCGGCGCCACCGCCGTGGTGGAGGGCATCGGCGACCACGGCTGCGAGTACATGACGGGCGGGCGCGTCGTGGTGCTGGGCGAGACCGGGATCAACTTCGGGGCCGGCATGTCGGGGGGAATCGCCTACGTGTGGGACCCCGACGACGCCTTCGAGCGGCGCTGCAACATGGACCTGGTGGTGCTCGAGCGCGTGTCCGACGCGGACGAGCGGGAGGAACTCCGCGGGCTCATCGAACGGCACCGCGAATACACGGGCTCAACCGTCGCGGACGCCATTCTCCGCGACTGGGACGCCCGCCACCCGGAATTCACGAAGGTGGTGCCGATCGACTACAAG
>JAAXGM010000052.1 GCA_012267435.1 Gemmatimonadota bacterium | reverse complement strand
CATATTCACTGCGAGCTGATGGGCTAGGCTTGTGGTGATGGTGCCATCTGACTCAAGGCAATGGAAAGCCTCTCCGATGCCGCGACTGTCAAGTCCCCGAGCACCTGAACTATGGTGCCGCAGTCGAGCGGCCACACACTCAAGCTCACCCAGCGCCCTTCTCCCATCCGATTCGTTTCCTCCTCAATGCGCACTTGGAACCTGCCGGCGGCCGATGGCGGAGCGATTGTTGGCCCCTACCCCCCCCCGCTCGCGCCCGCACCTTCGCGCGCTCGGCTTCCAGCACGGTCAGAATCCGCTGCCAGCCGGCGTTGCGCGCGTCCCGGTACTCGATCTCGAGGTCGAGGTCGAGGTTGATGAAGGGGCTGAAGGCGTAGATCGCCATCTGGGTTTCCTGCTGATTCAGCCGCTGCACGCCCCATCCCGGGGTGATCGCCTGAATGGCCAGCGGCCGCTCGCGGATCCCCTGGTTGACGATGTTGATGTCCTCGGGCTGGTAGGTGACGTCCGGCTGGTAGCTGAACACCGACACAAGGAAGAGCACCGGGTCGGTCGACCGCGTCTGGAATTCGAGCGTCTCGCGGTGCGCGGCGGCCAGCGCCGAGAGGCGGGCGTGGGTGTCGGGCGCGGTGAGCCGCGTCACCTCCTCGGCGAGCGGGGTGGCCTTGATCAGCAGATCCCCGGAGCGGAGCGCGAGCGAAACCTCGTCCTGCAGCAGAGTGCCGAACCCCACCGGAACCAGATCCTCTTCCTGCGCCTCCTGCGCCACGGCCGGTGCCGCGAACGCGGCAAGGCACGACAGCGCCATGATCCACCGACGGGCGGGGGTTGCCATATCCTGGTCGCGCATGGATTGTTCTCCTGCCCTGAGCCCATGTGGGCGTCCGCCTGGCGCGGGCCTCAGCTCCCGGCCTCCAGCAGACCCCCGATCGCGCCGAGAAGCTCGTCCCGCCCCTCGCCGGTGCGCGCGGAGGACACCACCAACTGGTCCCTCGACACCGCGAGTTGCTCGCGCAGACGCGCGATCCGCTGCTCCCGGGCGCTCTTTCGCGTCTTGTCGATCTTGGTGACTGCGATCAGGGCGGGCAAGCCGACCTCGCCCAGCAGCTCGACCGCGGCCAGGTCCCCGGGCGCCGCATCGCGGCGGGCGTCGATCAGGAGCACCACCCCGGCCAGCTCGCGACTCCGCTTCAGATAGTCGCGCACCAGCCGCTGCCAGCTCTCGCGCAGCGTACGCGCCACCTTCGCGTAGCCGAACCCGGGCAGGTCGACCAGCACGAAGCGGCGGTTGACGATGTAGAAGTTGAGGGTCTGGGTCTTCCCCGGGCGCGCCGACACGCGAGCCACTTTCTTGCGCGTGCGCCCCAGCAGGACGTTGATGAGCGATGACTTGCCCACGTTGGAACGGCCCCAGAATGCGACGTGGGGAAGTTCGGGCGCGATCGATACGCCGGGATCGACGTGGCTGCCCGCGAACTCGACGCTGCGAATGATCATGGGTTCTCGCGGGTGCGGGCCTGGAACCGTTTCTCGAACCGGACGCGCAGCCGGCGCGGGTGGCGAGGGCCGCGTTGCTGGAGGACGCCGCACCCGGGCCGTCCGCGGTCCGCCCCCGCTCAGGCCTCCTTCTGTTGCCGCTCGCCCTCGAGCACCAGCAGAGGAGGGGTCCCCGAGGCGACCGACTCGACCGTGATCACAACCTCGCGCACGTCGTGCCGCGACGGCACCTCGAACATCACGTCCTGCATCACTTCCTCGAGCACCGCTCTCAGGCCCCGCGCTCCGGTGCCCCGGCCGGCGGCTTTCCTCGCCACCTCGCGCAGCGCCTGGCGATCGAATGTGATCCCCACGCCCTCCAGCTCGAACATCTTCCTGTACTGCTTGACCAAGGCGTTCCTGGGCTCTTCGAGGATGCGCACCAGGTCGTCCTCGTCGAGCTCCGAGAGGCCCACCGAGACCGGCAGCCGCCCCACCAGCTCGGGGATGAGCCCGTAGCGCTGCAGATCCTCTGGCTCGACCAGCTCGACCAGGTCGTCGCGGTTGCGGTAGTCGCCGGTACCTTCCCGGGAGCTCTTGCCGAAGCCGATGCGCCGCTGGCCGATGCGCTGCTCGACGATCTCCTCAAGCCCGTCGAAGGCGCCGCCGCAGATGAAGAGGATGTTGCGGGTATCGACCTGCAGATACTCCTGCTGCGGATGCTTGCGTCCGCCTTGGGGAGGCACGCTGGCGACGGTGCCTTCCAGGATCTTGAGCAGCGCCTGCTGCACGCCCTCGCCCGAAACGTCCCGGGTGATCGACGGATTCTCGGACTTGCGCGCGATCTTGTCCAGTTCGTCGACGTAGACGATCCCGCGCTCGCAGGCCGTGATGTTGAAGTCGCTGGCCTGAAGCAGGCGCACCAGAATGTTCTCCACATCCTCGCCCACGTAGCCCGCCTCGGTCAGCGTGGTCGCGTCGGCGATGGTGAAGGGCACCTTCAGGATGCGTGCGAGCGTCTGCGCCAGCAGCGTCTTGCCGACGCCCGTGGGCCCGACCAGGAGGATGTTCGCCTTGTCGATCTCGACATCGTCGATCTGCCCCTGGTGGTTGACCCGCTTGTAGTGGTTGTAGACCGCGACCGCCAGCGCCCGCTTGGCCTCCTCCTGCCCGATGACGTACTGGTCGAGGGCCGCCTTGATCTCCGCCGGGACCATGGTGGGCACCACCACGGACACCGCCTCGCGCTCCTCCTCCTCCGCGAGGATCTCGTTGCAGAGCGAGACGCACTCGTTGCAGATGTAGACCGAGGGCCCGGAGATGAACTTCTTGACGGAGTCCTTGGTCTTTCCGCAGAAGCTGCAGCGGGGGAATTTGTCGCTGGTCGTGGGCACGGGTCTGCTCGGCGAAGCGGGGATTCAGGATCCGGGTTCGAATCTACTCCTCAAGGCGCACGCCCTTGGCGGCTTCTTCCTCCCGGCCCATCAGCACCCGGTCGATGAGCCCGTACTCGCGCGCCTCGTCGGGGCTCATGAAGCGGTCGCGGTCCACATCCTGCGCGATCTTCTCCATCGGCTGCCCGGTGCAGTCGGCGAGGATGCCGTTGAGCCGCTCACGGATGTCGAGCACCTCGCGGGCGGCGATCTCGATGTCGGCCGCGGTGCCCTGCGCTCCCGTGGACGGCTGGTGGATCATGATGCGCGAGTTGGGCAGGGCGCTGCGCTTGCCGGGCGCTCCCGCGGCCACCAGGATAGCCGCCATCGAAGCCGCCATGCCCACGCAGTAGGTGGAGACCGGCGCTCGCAGATGCTGCATGGTGTCGAAGATGGCGAGTCCGGCATAGACGCTCCCGCCGGGGGAGTTGATGTACAGATAGATGTCCCGCTCGGGATCCTCCGCGTCCAGGAATAGAAGCTGAGCCAGAATGATGTTGGCCACATTGTCGTCGATATGCGAGCCCAGGAAGACGATGCGGTCCATCAGCAGGCGGCTGAAGATGTCGTAGCTTCGTTCTCCGCGGCTCGTCCGCTCGATGACGTACGGAGGAAAAATAGGCATCGGGTTTTCGTTCTCCCCTGGTCCGGCTCAGCCGGCCTGGATAATCTCGGACTGCTGCTTCAGGAATTCGAACACCTTCCCTTCGGTGATCTCACGCTCCAGCGACTCCATGCGCCCGTTTCTGCGCAACTGGGCCTCCACGGTCTCCGGCCGCACGCCGTTTCCGCGCGCGATCTCGTCGACCCGCTCCGACACCTCGAGCGGGCTGGCAACCAGGTCGTTGGTCCGGGCCAGGCTCTCCACCGCCAGCATGGTGCGAACCGCCCTTTGCGCGCGCGGACGGACGGCGGCCTTCATCTCCGCCACCTTCTCGGGCGGCGCGTCCTCAGGCCCGTCTCCCGCCACGGCATCCAGGTACCGGTCCACCATGGAGTCCGGCGCTTCGAAGGAGTTGGCCTCCAGCACGAACTCCATTAGGCGCGCGCGCACCACCTGTTCGGCCTGGCCCGCGGCGTTCTGCTCCAGGTCCACTCGGACCTTGTCCCGGAGATCGTCGAGGTTTGCGAAGTCAAGACTGGCGGCGAAGTCGTCGTCCAGTTCCGGAAGGTCGAGAGCCTTGCGGCCGACGAGCCGGATGCGCAGGCGCTCTTCCTCGCCCCGGCGCTCCTCGTTGGGAAAGTCGTCGGGGAACCGGACCACGAAGTCTCCGTCGGTGCCCACTTCCAGCTGCTCGATGGCGCGCTCCACATCCGGAATCGCGTCGCCCTCGCCCAGAACGAACTCGTAGTCCCTCGCCTCGGCGTCCTCCTGGTCCAACTGCAGGATGCTCACCGAGACCGCGTTGCCCGCTTCCGGAAACCCGTCCTCCAGCGGCCGCCAGGCGCCGTTCTGCTGGCGCAGGCGGAGCAGGACCGCGTCGATGTCCGTCTCGCCGACCTCGACCGCCGGCCTCTCCACCACGAACCCGCCGCTGCGCTCGATCTCGATCCGGGGCTCGATGTCGAACGAGATCTCGAAGAAGAGGTCTTCGCCCGGTTCGCTCCGCACCGCGCCCACTTCGGGATCGCTGATCGGCCGCAGCCGCTCACTCCGGATGGCCGCCCGGGTGGCCTCGTTCAGGATGTTCTCCAGGGTCTCCTGCTCGACGGCGGCCCCGTAGCGCCGCTCGAGCACCCTCGCCGGGATCCTGCCCTTGCGGAAGCCCGGCATGCGCGCGCGCCCGGAGACGTTGCCCATGACGCGCGCGCGTTCGCGGCCGACGATGTCGGCGGGAACGGTGATGGCGAGGTCGCGCCGCCAGCGTTCGCCTTCGGTGACGGATACGCGCAGGCGTTTGGGATCGATGGTCAAGGGTCGAGGCTCGTCATGGCTGTGTCAGGGGTTCGCTTCGGCGAGCGAAGTGCGACTCCGGTCGGGACGGGATGCGAAAGGGGGGACTCGAACCCCCACGGCCCGGGGCCACGGGATCCTAAATCCCGCGCGTCTACCAATTCCGCCACTTTCGCGGGAAGCTCGGGTCCGCGCGGAGTTTCCCTCCGCAACATGCCGGAGCTTGACACAAGCTCAAAAAGATAAGCGAGCGGCCGGCGGGACTACAACAGCGCACGGAGGAACCCGGGCGCCGGACGGGCGGGAAAGCGGTTCCCGACCGCTTCCGCCGCCCGTCCCTGGAACCTCTTCTCCCCCGGAAGGGGTCACCGTGGCATGCGGATGTAGTTGAAGCGCTGCCTTCCGGTCACGGGGTTCGCCAGAAGCAGTGTCACGATCTCCCCGGTTTCCACCCCGGCCAGGATCTCCGTGACTTCGTCGGCCGAGTCCACCCGCTGCCGGTTGACGGCGACGATCAACTCCCCGGCCCGCACCCCCTGCATGTCGGCGGGCCCGGAGCGCGTGACGCTGCTGATCAGCACGCCCTCGTCGGTGCGGAACTGATACCGCCGGGCCAGCTGCGGGCTGTTGTCCACAACCTCGATCCCGAGCCGCTCCTCGGCGCGCGTCGTCCGCTCCGGTGCGGCAGCGACGACCGTCGCCTCGTTCAGCGGCGACTCGCCCAGCCGGGCCTCGGTCGCCCTGCGCTCGCCGTCACGGTAGTATGCGATCCGCACCCGGTCCCCGGGTCTCTTGCGGGCGATCAGCTGCTGCAGCTGGTTCGAGTGGGAAACCGGGTCGTCGTCGATGGCGACGATGACGTCCTCCAGCTCCAACCCGGCTTCCTCGGCCGGCGTGCCGGGGTTGACTTCCTGCACGAGCGCGCCGCTCACCTCGGGCAGCCCGTACACCTCGGCGGCCTCCGGCGGAACCGCCCCGATGCCCACACCCAGGAAGGCGCGCCGCACCTCGCGGTATTCGATCAGGTCCTCCATGACCCTGCGTGCGAGGCTGATCGGAATCGCGAAGCCGTATCCCTGGTAGTAGCCGTCCCCGCTGGCGATCGCGGAATTGATGCCGATCACCTGCCCGTCGAGGTTGACCATGGGGCCCCCGGAATTCCCCGGGTTGATGACCGCGTCGGTCTGGATGAAGTCCTCGATCGCGTACTGGGCGGCTTCCTGGGACTCGGGGTCGCTGCGCAGCTCGTTGCCGATGATGCCCAGCGGCCGACCCTTGAAGCTGACGATCCCGGCGGTCACCGTGTGGTTGAACGAGGTGGTCCCCCCGGCCGGCCCGACGCCGGGATTGCCCACCGCCAGCACCCACTCTCCCACTCGGACTCCGTCGGAGTCGCCCAGGCTGAGCGTCGGCAGATCGCTTCCCTCCACCTTGATCACCGCGACGTCGGTGGTGGGATCGCCCCCGATCAGGGTCGCCTCGAAGGCGCGCCGGTCCTCGAGCTGGACCGTAATGGCGTCGGTGTCCTCCACGACGTGGTTGTTGGTCAGGATGTAGCCGTCGCTCGAGACCAGGAATCCACTGCCGCTGCCGCCGCGCGGCTCGGGGTCCGGCGTGCCGAACCAGTTGCGGAAGGGGTCGTTGGCGGTCGACCGCACCACGCGGCGGGTGGTGATGCTTACAACCGCGGGCGTGACCATCTCGGCCACCCGAACGAAGGACTCGCTCAGGTCGCGCGCGGGCTGAACCGTCTCCGCGGGGATCTGCGGGGCGACCGAGATCGCGGGGGTTGCGGCCGCGTCCCGCGTCCATCCCATCCCCGAGGCGACGCCCACGCCGACCAGGAACGCGAGGGCGACGTAGAAGAGGACTTTCATCTTGGTTTTCAGGGGATCGAACATGCCTGGCCTCCTGTGGTATCGCTGCGGCCGGGGCGAGGGATGCCGACTGCTGCTACCCATCCCCACGTCACCGGTTTCTCCTTGTCCGTGTGCGCCCCTTTCGATGCGCCGCGCCGCGCCGGAGTTGTCCCGGCGGGACACGGCCCGGCGCGACGCGGCACGGAGTCGCCGAGGAGCCTATTTCTCCTCGTCGACGATCTCGTAGTCGGCCTCCATGACGTCGTCGTCCCCGGCCGCCCCGTTCCCGGTTCCGTCCCCGGGTTCCTCGTCGGAGGCGTCCCCGGCCGCGCCGGCTTCGGCGGCCTGCGCCTGGTACATTTCCTGGCCGGCCGCGCTGAACGCCTGCATGAGCTCGTCGCGGGCCGAGTTGAGACTCGCCAGATCGTCGCCCTTGAGTGCATCCTTCGCCTTCGAGAGCGCCTCGTCGAGCCGCTCGCGCGTGCCCTCGCCCACCTTGTCGCCCCACTCCCCGGTGTCCTTCTCCACTTGGTAGACCAGGGAATCGAGGTGGTTGCGCGCCTCGATCTTCTCCTTCTGTTCCTTATCCTCCCGGGCGTGCTTCTCGGCGTCGCGCACCATCCGGTCGATCTCGGCGTCCGAGAGTCCGCTCGAGGCCTCGATGCGGATCTTCTGCTCCTTGCCGGTGGCGCGGTCCTTCGCGGAGACGTTCAGGATGCCGTTGGCGTCGATGTCGAAGGTCACCTCCACCTGGGGCATGCCGCGTGGCGCCGGGGGAATGCCGGTGAGCTGGAACTTGCCGATGGTCTTGTTGTCCAGCGCCATCTTGCGCTCGCCCTGGAGCACATGGATCTCCACCGTGGTCTGGTTGTCCTTCGCCGTCGAGAACACCTCCGACTTGCGCGTCGGGATGGTGGTGTTGCGCTCGATCAGGGGCGTCATGATGCCGCCCAGGGTCTCGATCCCGAGCGACAGGGGAATGACGTCCAGCAGGAGCACGTCCTTGACCTCGCCGGCCAGCACGCCGCCCTGGATGGACGCGCCGATGCCCACCACCTCGTCGGGGTTAACGCCCTTGTGCGGATCCTTGCCGAAGAACCTGCGCACGATCTCCTGGATCTTGGGGATGCGCGTCGAGCCCCCCACCAGGATGACCTCGTCGATGTCGTCGGCGGTGAGGCCGGCGTCCCTGAGCGCGGCCTTCATCGGCGGGATGGTGCGCTGCAGCAGGGCGTCCGCCAGCTGCTCGAACCGCGCGCGCGTAAGCGAATAGTTCAGGTGCTTGGGGCCTTCCCGGGTCGCCGTGATGAAGGGCAGGTTGATGTCCGACTGCATCGTCGAGGAGAGCTCCATCTTGGCCTTCTCGGCGGCCTCCTTGAGCCGCTGCAGCGCCATGGAATCCTTCGACAAGTCGATGCCCTGCTCCTTCCTGAACTCCGTGACCAGCCAGTCGATGATCACCTGATCGATGTCGTCGCCGCCCAAGTGGGTGTCGCCGTTCGTGGCCTTCACCTCGAAGACGCCGTCGCCGAGTTCGAGGATCGAGATGTCGTAGGTCCCGCCGCCCAGGTCGAAGACCGCGATCTTTTCGTCCTTCTTCTTGTCCAGCCCGTAGGCGAGCGCCGCCGCGGTGGGCTCGTTGATGATCCGGCGCACCTCGAGGCCCGCGATCTTGCCGGCGTCCTTGGTGGCCTGGCGCTGGGCGTCGTTGAAGTAGGCGGGCACGGTGATGACCGCTTGGCTGACCTTCCGGCCGAGGTAGTCCTCCGCCGTCTGCTTCATCTTCTGCAGGATGAGCGCGGATATCTCCGGCGGGTTGAAGGTCTTGCCCGCGTTGGGGATCCGGACCTGCACCCGCCCGCCCGAGTCGCTCGCGACCTCGTACGGAACCAGCTTGCGCTCCTCGCTGACCTCGGAGGACTTGCGGCCCATGAAGCGCTTGATGGAGAAGATGGTGTTCCTCGGGTTGGTGATGGCCTGCCGGCGGGCCACCTGGCCGACCAGACGCTCCCCGTCTTTGGTGAACGCCACCACCGACGGCGTCGTGCGCCCGCCCTCCGCGCTGGGAATGACGACCGGTTCGCCGCCCTCCATGACCGCGACCACCGAGTTGGTCGTCCCCAGGTCGATGCCGATGACCTTGCTCATCTGTTCTCCTTGGATGGATGTGCTGTCCCGCTGGCTGGTTTGCGTGCCCGTGATTCGAGGGCTTCCGGGCGACGGCCTAACGCAATGTTCGTGCCGTGGCGGTGCCGAGGAGGCTGCCAGAATGGCAGACCTGTGCCCAGGACCACTGACGGAATGCCCCGAAACCTGACAGAATGGCAGATTCTCGGAGGGTCACATGTGGGGGGCGGAGGTGGCGCGCCAAGGAAGAGGGGGCGGAGACTTACGATTCCGGTGCCGACTCCGCGTCTCTGCCAAAATGGCAGACCTTTCTGTCAGGACCTGCCAAAATGGCAGACTCTCCAGCCGGCTGGGCTCCCGGCCGGCAGGTGTCGGCAAGCAGCGTCGGCCCGAAGTCCCGGTACAGCGGCTCCCCCGCGACCTCCGGCGCCCGCTCCCGAAACGCCTGCGGCAACGCGCGCGCACCGGGTGACGGGCGTCTATCTCGCAAACAGCTCCCGGAGGCGGATGCTCATCCGGAACCGGCGTTCGATAATGCCCCGCCATCCCCCGGGCCGGGCGTCGAACAGGTTGTCGACGCCCGCGAGCAGCTCGAGGTTGCCGGCGACGGGCAGTGTCGCCTGAAGGTCCACCGCCGTGAACCGCTCCTGGGTCGCGGATGGAAGCGCAGCCCCGCTCGGCCCGGTGGCCACGATCGGGGCGCTGCCGGTGAAGTGCACGGTCCCATCCATGCGCAGGCCCGCGAGATCCGTCAGGATCCATGTCACCCTTGTCCGCGCCGAATGCTTGGCGCGCCGGTCCAGCGGGAGACCGGAGTCGGCTTCGTGGGCATCCAGCCAGGCGTAGCCAGCGGCGAACTCACCGTCGTCCCATGGCGCGCGCACACCGAGCTCGAAGCCCTGGGTGACCGCGTTCGCCACGTTGCGGGGGGAATAGATGAGAAGGCCGCTGGGCGCATGTCCGACGAACCCGGGCTCGATGAGGTTCTCAACGCGATTCGAGTAGACTTCGGCCTCCAGCAGCAAGCGTGCTCCGGGCTGCCACTCAACGCCGCCGGAGACGCTCCAGGATCGTTCGGGCTCGAGGTCCGCGTATCCCTGAATCATGTACCCGGCGGCCAGATTGGCGTAGCTCCAGCCGAGTTCCTTGAAAGATGGCGCCCGGAAGCCTTGGGCGAGGGCGGCGCGCAGGCGCAGACCCTGGCCGAACCTGCGCGCGAGCCCGAAGGACGGCGCCAGGTTCGATCCCCAGCGGCTGTTGCCGGTGAGGCGGGCGCCTGCGCTTACAACCGTGGCTCCGAGCCGCCAGGCGTCCTGCGCGAAGAAGGCGAGCTGGTCGTCCTCGGCGCGATCCTCGACCAGCTTGTCGGGCGACTCGATGGACCGCGTCGTGCCCTCCACGCCCATGTCGAAGTCGTGTTCGCCCCAGGTACCTGAATAGCCTCCGGTCACCCTCGCCAGCCTCTCCCACTGGGCGTTGGAGCGGTCTCCGGCGATGGGGGCGTCGCCGCGGGCGCTCCGGTAGAGATGCTCGTAGTCCTGCGCGAAGACGGTCGCGCTCCATTCCCCCGGGCCGGATCGGCGCCGGGTTTCGAGCCAGCCCGAGAAGCCGCGGTTGTCGTTGAATCCGGAAAACCCGCCTCCGACCGGCCACCGCTGGCGCTCGCGCAGGTAGGTGAATCCGGCGCGCAGCTCCCAGTCGTCGGTCACGGCGAAGCGAAGGCGGGAGCGTCCGTCCCACACGCGCGCGAAAGCGTCCTGGCCACCGCTGACCGGGCCTGGAACCCGGTTCTCCTGGCGCCATCCCCCGGTGATGCTGTACTGCAGGCGGCCCCCTCCGCTCGCGGTAGCTTCCGCCTCCCGCCGGCCCGCGCCGCCCGAGAGCGCGCGCGCATCCAGGCGGAAGCCGGAAGCGGGCAGCCGGGTGATGACGTTGACCACGCCCCCCAGCGCGTCGGAGCCGTAGAGGGACGAGAGGGGCCCCTTGACGATCTCGACCCGGTCGCTGCCGGCGAGCGACATCCGGCTCAGGTCGCGGTTCTCGATGAGCGTTCCGGTGACCGGCTGGCCGTCGAGAAGCACCAGCACGCGCGCGCCGCCGATGCCGCGGATCAGGAGGTTCGACCCGGTCGGCGCGTTGCCGGTCACCTGTACGCCGGGCAGTTCCTCAAGCAAGCGATCCGCGGACGCCGCCCCGGCGGCGGCGATCTCCGCCGCCTCCATGCTCTCCACCGGCAGGGCGATTTCCGACCGGCGCCGCGCGCGCACACTGGCCGTGACCACCACTTCGTCCAGCGCCAGCGGATCGCGCGCCAGCTCCAGGCGCCATTCCGCCGCCGTTGCCTCCTCCCAGGTCAGTGTGCGCGCGAGATATCCGAGGGCCGCCACCTCGATCATGCCCCCGGGGCCCCAGGATTCGGGCAACGGAAAGCCGCCGAACGAGTTGCTGGACACCGGGTCGCGGCCCTCGCCCGCATCCCCGAGGAGGCCCGGGGCCTCCGGCGGCATCCAGATCACGCTCGCCCCCGCGATGGCCGCCCCCGACCCCCGTTCGACCACCCGGCCCGGGGGCGCCGTCTCCTGCGATGCGGGCGTGAGGGCCGGAAGAGCGGTTGGCGCCAGAGCGCCGATGACGCCGAGGGCCGCAATCAGCCCCGCGCCGGCGCCGGTGTTCACCTCAGGCGCTGGAACCTCACTGACGGGAATCCCGATGCGCCGGTGGCGTCGTAGTAGTCGAAGATCTGCACCTTGTAGACTTCCTGATCGGCGGCGATGAGGAAGACGTTGTACGTCGGCCACATGCGGTTGTTGCCCTGGATGCCATACCAGAAGATCCCGCCGGCGTCATCCACGGCCGCCGGAAAGGCACCCGAGATCACGGAGAGGAAGTCGGCGTACTCCGGTGCGTCGTCCGCCCGCGTCTGGGCGGTGAAGTCCTGCGTGGCGTCGAGCGGGAAGGTGCCGGCTCCGCAGGCATCGTTGATCAGGATGCTGAATTCGGGAGAGACGCCTATATCCCAGTCGCAGCTCCGGGCCTGGGGCATGTCCGCGCCGGCGAAGCTCACGAAGGCGGGACCGCGAGTCAGATCGGCGCTCGCCGTCTGCGTGGCTCCGAGAGTGCCGCCCGGATCCTGACGGCGGTATTCGATCTCGACTCCCAGTGGCCGCTGTCCCTGCATCCGGATCGCGGATACGCGGAACATCGAGAATCCTCGGTCGGAACTCTCCCGGACCTTCCACGCAACGCCCGGATTGGCCACCAACGTGCCCGCTTGCGGGTCGAACCGGAACCAGGAGGCGCCGGGATCGGGCGCCAGACCATCTTCAAGGAACGGCGATGAGGCCGGAATGTCGGCCTCGGTCACGGCATCGAACGCGGCCTGCCCGTCCTCGAGCGTCATGGCCGTGATCTGTTCCCCGGCGGCACCCGCGTTGTTCTCCAGATTATGGCCCGCCACCGACCCCGGCCCGGCGACGCCGCCGTTGAGACGGACGGAGAAGCGCCGGAAGGCCATGTGCCAGTCGGTGGAGGAAGCCGGATCGGCCGGGGTCGGCTGGACGCCCTCCGCGAGGTTCAGGTAGACGAAGCTGACGGGGGAGGAAGCGTCCAGAGTGATCTCGCCTTCCCCGAAGACCTCCTCCCCGGGTGCCGTGACCTCGGATTCGCACGCGGGCAGGCAGAGGGCGAGAAGCGCGAAGAGAGGAATCGTGCCCCCGCGCGGCAGATCCCGGGGATGCCGGGTGGAGTGACGGAGTCTATTGGGCATTGCGTTGACCTGTAATGGGCTGGGACGAGCGGCATTTCCGGCGGTTCGGTTCAGCGGCGGTCGGCCGGTTCGAGGAGGGTGCGGCATGACTCGAGCGGCGGAGCGAGTCCGGCCTCACGGAAGACGGCCAATGTCCGAGCAGCGACCCAGTCCCCGACCCGGCGGTCGGGAAGAAGGCCATCGGTGCGGACGTAGTCGAGTCCGTCCAGTACTTCGGCATAAGGTCCGAAGCCGAAGACGCGGTATGGGATCACGACAACGCGGTCCCACTCCTCGCTCATCCGCGAAGCGGTTGCCCTGATCTCCTGCTCCGCCCGGGCTCGCGCCTCGGCCCAGTCCTCTCTCAGCGTGGCGATCCGCACTTCGCCGAATCCGATCGAACGCAGTCGATGCGCGCTCGCTTCCATGGCGTCGAGCACGCGCTGGTTCTCCTCCTCCGCGCCCATGCCGTGGGCGATGAGGAGCACGCCGGTCCGGGCGGGATCAGGTGAAACCGCGTCCGCGCGGGCGACCACAATGCGGTTGACCTGTTCGGAGCCGGCCATTCCAGCCAGGTCCAGCAGAATGCGGGCGTCCGTATCGAGCGGAGGGAGGTCGGAACCCGCCACCATGCGATGTCCCATCATGGCCCGTGCCGGCGGATCCGGGCGCAGGCCGAAGAGGAACTCGGTCTGGTGGAGAAAGGAGGCGCCCGAGAGAAACAGCCGCACCACCGCGATGATGCTCGCCCCCTGGGCCTCAAGGTCTTCCAGGGCAGCCTGCAGGGTGTGGGGGTCAGCCATGCCGAAGGCCACGGCAAGCGGCATCCGTTCGCGAAGCCCGGCTACGGAGGCGCTCACGTTGTGGTTCCATTCCTCTCCGCCGCCGTGCGCCATGACGAGCACGCCCAGGTCTTGCGCCGATGGCGCGGTGCCTGGCTGCGAGGCGGTGGGAGAAGGCGCGGACCCCGAGAGGGCGATTTGAGGCGCCGACCCGCAGC
This sequence comes from Gemmatimonadota bacterium, assembly GCA_012267435.1. Lineage (GTDB taxonomy): Bacteria > Gemmatimonadota > Gemmatimonadetes > Longimicrobiales > Gaopeijiaceae > BD2-11. The sequence goes on along the minus strand of JAAXGM010000052.1, from coordinate 4,230 downwards.
CCCCGGTCAACGAGATGAGGGCAACTACGGAAAACAGCGCAGACGCACGGTTCGGGCGTGGCATCGAGTATCCCGGATCTGGTGTATGATATTGAGAATCAGTCTCAATATTGGCATGGAGGAATCCTAGGGACGCCGGAGGCAAGCGTCAACCCTGGTCAACCGAGTGAAGTGGCGTGAGTCAGTCCGCGCCGGCCTCTCGTCGCTCGAAAGCGGCATCGAAAGCGGCGCTCGAGGGCGGGAAGTCCAGGGAACGCACGAAGGCGCACGCTTCCCCGGCACCGTGCTCGCGGTCCATGTCCATGTCTTCCCATTCGACGGAGAGCGGTCCGTCGTAGCCGATGCGGACGAGGGCGCGCACGATGTCCTCGAAGGGCACCCTCCCGCGTCCGGGAGAGCGGAAGTCCCAGGACCGATCCCGGTGTCCGAAGGGCAGGTGTCCCCCGAAGACTCCGGAGGGCATCGGACGATCCGCCCACCAGACGTCCTTCACGTGCATGTGGTAGATGCGGTCGGAGAAGCGGTGGATGAAGTCAACGACGTCGATCCCCTGATGGGCGAGATGGCTGGGGTCGTAGTTGAAGCCGAAGGCCCCGCGCCCGCCGATGGCTTGCAGCGCGCGCCCGGCGCTCGCGATGTCGAAGGCGATCTCGGTGGGGTGCACCTCGAGGGCGAAACGCACGCCCGCTTCGTCGAAGGCGTCGAGGATGGGGTGCCAGCGCGCGGCGAAGTCGGCGAAGCCCGCGTCGATGGCGCTCTCCTGGACGGGCGGAAACGGATACAGCAGGTGCCAGATGGAGCTCCCGGTGAAGCCGTTCACGACCCCGACGCCCAGGTTGGCGGCGGCGCGCGCGGTGGCCTTCATCTCCTCGGCGGCGCGGGCGCGGACGCCCTCCGGGTCGCCGTCGCCCCACACCCGCGGGGGGAGGATGGCGCGGTGACGCTCGTCGATCGGGTCGCACACCGCCTGGCCGACCAGGTGGTTGCTGATGGCCCACACCCCGAGGTCGTGGGCTTCCAGCAGCTCGCGGCGGGCGGCGCAGTAGCCGGGGTCGGCGGCGGCCCGCGCCACGTCGAAGTGGTCGCCCCAGCAGGCGAGCTCGAGGCCGTCGTAGCCCCAGGCGCTCGCCTTGGCGGCCAGCTTGGCCAGCGGCATGTCGGCCCACTGGCCGGTGAAGAGGGTGACGGGCCGGGTCATGGCATGCACCCTACCTCCACCCACGATCCGGCGCGGTGGCTCCGGATCGAAGCGTCGATGAAGTGGATGCCGCGGGCGCCGTCGTGGACGGTGGGGAAGTCGGGCTCGGAGGCCTCGTCGTCTCGGGTCGCCGGATCGTGGACCCTGGGACCGCCCCCGGTGTCCGCACCCACGCAGTCCCGCCCCCGCACCGCCCGCGCCACTTCGCGGTAGAGGTTCGCGAACGCCTCCACGAAGCCTTCCGGGTGGCCGCCGGGCAGGCGGGTGGCGGCCGCGGCGGTGGGAGCGCGGGTTCCCGCGGCGCGGTGCACCACCTCCACCGAGCCGTTGGCGCGCAGAAGTCGCAGGCGGTTCGGCTTCTCTTGGTTCCAGACAAGCCCGCCGTCGCCGCCGTAGACGCGCAGGCGCAGGTGGTTGCGCTCGCCGGTGGCGATCTGGGTGGCCATCAGCACGCCCCGAACCCCGTCGTCGAGCTCGAGCAGCACGACCGCGTCGTCGTGGGCGGCGCGGCCCGCCACGACGGTGCCCAGGTCGGCGAACAGGCGCCGCACCTCCAAGCCGGTCACATACCGCATGAGGTGGTGCGCGTGCGACCCGATGTCCCCCAACACGGCGGACGGCCCCCCGCGCCCGGGATCGGCCCGCCACTCCGCCTGCTTGTGGCCCTCCGCCTCGAGCAGCTCCGACAGCCACCCCTGCGCGTACTCGACCACCACCCTGCGCACCTGGCCGATCGCGCCGCCGCGCACCCGCGCGCGCGCTTCCTTGACCAGCGGGTACCCGGAATAGTTGTAGGTCACCGCGAAGACGAGGCCGGTCGACGCGGTCAGGCGGCACAGGTCGTCGGCCTCCGCCACCGTCACCGCGAGCGGCTTGTCGCAGACGACATGGATGCCGCGCTCCAGAAAGGCACGCGCGACCGGATGGTGCAGGTGGTTCGGGGTGACGATCGCCACCGCGTGGATGCGCTCATCGGCCGGAAGAGCCGCCTCCGCCTCCACCATCGCCCGCCAGGATACGTATACGCGATCCGCCGCAAGCCCCAGATGGGCGCCGGTTCCTCGCGACTTGTTCGCGTCCGCCGAGAATGCGCCCGCGCACAGTCGCCATTCGCCGTCGAGGGCGGCCGCCATCCGGTGCACCGGACCGATGAAGGCGCCCGGTCCGCCTCCGACCATGCCGTAGCGGAGGGTCAGGGCCACGCTCTTCCGGCTGGCCATTCGCGTGTGGACGAGGAGTGCCGGTTCATCCGGCGTCCGCGATCCGCCGCGCGCGGTATCCGCCCTCCTCGCGGGCGTGTGCCCGCATCACCCCGAAGATCGCCATCAGGACGGCGCACAGCGGCACCAGGTAGCGGAAGGAAATGCGTCCTCCGAAGTTGTCCGCCGGACCCAGGATCGCCTGCGCATCCCCGGTGAGCCCCTCGTCCGCCCCGGAGTCGATGATCTGCCGGAGCGCGTTGGCGGTGGCGGGGGAGGGCAGGGTGCCCGCCGAGCGGTATTCGTCCACTACCTCGACAGCAGCGGCTCGCGCGGCGCGCGCGTCGGGCCCGGGCACGCCGGCCAGCTCGCCGTCGGCGCGTTCGAAGAGTGCCATCACCTCCGCCGCCGGAAGCTGGTCGTGGGCGTACACGTCCGCGACGCGCCCCATCTGCGGCGCGGTTACCAGTCCGGTCGTCGCCATCCCCACCGCTCCCATCAGTCCCAGCCCCAGCGCGCCGCTCTTCGGCACCCGCTCCGAGACCACGCCCAGCATGGTGGGCCAGATGTAGCAGATCCCCACTGCGAAGACCGTCGCGGTGAGGAACACCGCCGCCGTGCCGGACGCGTAGCTGAAGGCGAGCAACCCGACGCCGGAGAGGGCCGCCGACACCAGCAGCACGCCCGGCGGCGAGAGCCGGTGCACGACCGTCCCGGCCCGGTGACGCAGCACCGCCATCAGGCCGTTGATCCACACCAGCACCAGGATGCCCGGAATGCCGCCCGCCTCCAGCACCGCCGGAACCCAGCGGGTGGGCCCGATCTCGATGGACGCGGTCATCGTCATCGCGAACAGCATGAGCAGCATGAACGGCGTGGTGAGCGCCGCGCGGAACATCTCCCCCACGGACACGCCCGCCTGCACCCCTTCCGTGGGCGGGAACTTCTCGCGCAGCAGCATGTGGCCGTAGACCAGGGTCGGGATGACGATCAACGCGATCTTCACCCGCCACTCCCCGAGGGCCTCCAGCCCCGCCGACGAAGCCGCCAGCTGATCGAGCCCGTACGCGGCCAGCCCGCCCAGCACGATTCCGCCGGGGAACCAGACGTGGAAGTTGTTCAGCTTGACGGTCTTGTTGCCGGGGTAGAGAGCCGCCACCAGGGGGTTGCACGCGGCTTCCACCAGCCCGTTGCCCATGGAGATGATCAGCGCGCCGGTGAACAGGTACGCGAAGCTCCCGCCGAGCATCAGCGTGATCGTGCCGATGAGGTGGGCCGCGAACGCCGTTCGCAGCAGGGTGCGGAAGCCCAGGGTGTCGGCCAGGGGCGCGAAGACCACCTGGGAGAGCGCGAACCCCCACAGGGCCGCGCCTCCGATCCAGCCCACCTGCTCGTTGGTGAGCACGAATTCGTTCTTGAGGTCGAGCATGACGGCGCCCACGGTCGCGAACGCAACCGAAGTCGCGATGAGGGCGACGCAGCTGCCCCGGAAGAGGCGCCCGGCGTTGGCGGATGGGTGGTCGTCGGATGGGGCCATGGCGTGGTTCTGGTTGAGAGGGCCGGTCAGGCGAGCCCGATGTGCCGGAGCACCTCGGGCGGCGGCGGATCCCATCGGGTGAGGGGAGTATTGCCGATGTACTGCAGGTCGTCCATGCCCTCGGCGGTGGTCCAGAAGGCGGTGAGGGTCAGGTAGCGCACCCGGTCGAAAAAGAGGGACGGGGCTTCGAACGGCCCGCCTTCCGCCTGCTCCGGGTCGCAGATGTCGTCGCAAATGGCGTGCTGTTGCGCGCTGGTCAGGTCGCGGAAGCGCACGCTGGCGGACGCGGCGCCGTT
>JAAXGM010000235.1 GCA_012267435.1 Gemmatimonadota bacterium | reverse complement strand
CGTCATAGCGGGGCAACTCCAGACATTATTCACTCACTCCCTTGGCTTTGCTTTCGCGTTTCTCTCGTCGATCGAGTACCGCACCCGGCGTGGCTCCCGTGGGTTTGCCGCCGTCGACGGTGAAGCGGCCGTTGACCAGCACGTAGTCGATACCCGTCGGGTACAGGTCAGGTTCCATGATCGTTGCCGGCGAGGTAATCGTTTCATAGTCGAAGACCACCAGGTCCGCCTTGAACCCTTCGCGCACATACCCCCGGTCGCGCAGCCCGAGCGGCAATCGTGGGTTCGAAGCGGGGCATGGCTACCAGATGACGGGTGCGGGGTACTGGGCGATGGCCTCGTCGGGCGTGACGATCGTCATTCCGTAGAGGATGGCCTGCGCGACGAGGCCGCGGTCGAAGGGGTCGTGGTGGAGGGGTGGCAGGCGGGCGTCGACGGCGGCGGCGGCTTCGTCGAAGGCCAGGGGTTCGAGGTGGAGCCACTTGCGGCGGCTGGTGACGTAGCGGCGCGGCGGCTCCGGCAGAGGCAGGCGGCCAAGACGGTGCTTGACCGCGATCTCCCACCCCGAAAGGGCGCTCAGGTAGACGATGTTTTCGGGATTGCGGCACGCGGAGAGGGCGGCGGGCGTCAGTTGAGTGTCCGCCGCCGCCAGCCAGAGGAAGGTGCAGGTATCGACGAGAAGCTTCATTACTCGCCGCCCAGGGAGGCTCGCCGTTCGGGACGCCTGCCTCCGAGGGCGCGCTGGATCTCGTCCGGAAGCGACTCGAAGAAGCTGTCCGGCACGGTCATGCCATGGTCGATGCCGATGGGGCGCAGCTCGGCGGGTTCGGAGCGGAGCGGCCGGATTTCCGCGACGGGGACGTTGCGGCGGCAGAGTGTGATCGTCTCTCCTGCCTCGACTCGTGCCAGGTAGCGGGAGAGGTGGGCGCGGGCGTCTGCGATGTTGACCTTGTTCATGTACAGAAAGATAGCGTAGTAGTTGTACGGATTCAATCGGAGAGAATGTCCATGCGTCGCCCTGCGCCCGCTGTCCCGATCCGCTCCAGCGCCCACCGCGCGTGTTCCCGGACCAGTTCCGATTGATCTCCCGCCGCCCGCTCCAACACCGGAACCGCCTCGGCCGCACCCCAGTTGCCGAGCGCCACGCAGACGTTGCGGAGCAGACCATTCCGCCGCGCCCGCGACACGGGGGAGTCGCGGTACTCACGCAGGAACGCTTTGCCGGACATCTCGAGCAGTCGCGTGGCGAGATCGATGAGAGAGGGGTTGTCCAGTTCGGGGCGGGGCTCGTAGGCGGGCTCCGGGGCAGGCGTCGAGAACCGTTCGTTCCACGGGCACACCTCCTGGCAGATGTCGCAGCCGTACACTCGGTTGCCGATCGCGGGCCGCAGTTCGACCGGGATTGGGCCCTTGAGTTCGATGGTGAGGTAGGAGATGCAGCGGGTGGCGTCCATGACGGGGGCGCCGTCATCGTCGTAGCCGAGGAGGGCGCCGGTGGGGCAGGCGTCGAGGCAGTTCCGGCAGGTGCCGCAGTGGTCCTCGGCGAAGGGCGGGGAGGGTCGTAGCGCCAGGTCGGTGAGCAGGACGCCCAGAAAGAAGTACGACCCTCGGCGCGGGTGGATGAGCATGGTGTTCCGGCCGAACCAGCCGAGTCCGGCACGGACGGCGAGTTCCCGTTCCAGGAGCGGTCCCGTGTCGACGTAGGCGCGGCGCCGGAGGGGGCGTCCCGCGAGGATTTCGAGGTGTTGGGCGAGGGTGTCCAGCTTTTCGGTGATGACGTGGTGGTAGTCGCGGCCGCGAGCGTAGCGGGCGATGATGGCACGGGAGGGGTGGGTGGGTGGGGTGGTGGGGTGGTCGTCGGCGTAGGAGTGGGCTACGACGAGTGCGGATTGGAAGCCGGGAAGGGTGCGGTCGAGGTCGGCGCGGCGCCCGACCGCGTCGTGGCGCGACAGGTAGTCCATGCGGCCGTGGAGACCGGACGCGATCCAGCGCCGGAAGTGGGCCATGTGCCCGCTGTCCCCCCGCGTGACCACGCCGGCCATCTCGAAGCC
>JAAXGM010000051.1 GCA_012267435.1 Gemmatimonadota bacterium | reverse complement strand
GTCGTCGGCGAACGCGGGCATTCCCCTGAGCCGCGGCTTCGCGAACCTGACGGGTCGCTTCGGTGAAGTCGGTCAGGGAACCGGATGTTCGATCTCCGTCACCAGGAACTCCTCGAAGAAGTCCAGCATGTCGTGGAGTTTCTCGATGGTATTGTCGCGCTCATATACATAGTACCCCTCGCCTGGATATGCCTTGTATCTGACGATCTTATAGTGCTGATCGAGCTTGCGCGCGAAGTCGAGCGCCGCCGGGGCACCGCCCTCCTCCAGGCGCCAGTCGGCCGCAATGCCCTCGCCCTGGATCACGAAGGTGGGCGTGGTCACCTGGTGGGCCTTGAATATCGCGGAACTGTTGAGGTAGACGTCGCGATTCTCCGGATACGAGCCCAGCTCGTACTCGACCAGCTTGATGTGCTGGAGCTCGTGGACCTCGGTGTGGAAGTCGGTCATGTCGCCGTAGCCCGAAAGCGAGATCGCGGCTTGGAAGACATCGGGGGCGAAGGCCACCGCGGCCATGGTCATGATGCCGCCGTAGCTGGTGCCGGTCACCGCGATCTTGTCGGGGTCGACGTGGGGCAGGCTTTTCAGGTAGTCGACGCCCGCCAGCACGTCCTCCAGGTCGCAGTGCCCCCAGCATTCATTGTTGAGGTCCTCGAACTCGAGGCCGTAGCCGGAGCTTCCGCGAATGTTGGGCATGAGCACGACGTAGCCGCGCTGGGCGAAGAAGTGGACCTGCCGGTGGCGGCGGAACTGGTCGTCGAACTGGGATGTGGGGCCGCCGTGGATCCACATCACGCCGGGGAAGCGCTCGCCCGGGGCCGCGTCCGGGGGCCGGTGCAGGTAGGCCTCGATGGTGAGGCCGTCGGTGCTCGGGTAGCGCACCTTCGCGGGCATGTGGAGCCGGTCCGCCTCACCCACCGGAATCTCGCTGTGCAGGAGCTGCCTGTCGCCCGACGCCACATCGATGACGAAGAGCTCCGCGGGACGCACAGGGGTCTCGAAGGTGTAGCTGATGCGGGCGCCATCGGGAGACCACTCAGGGCGGAGCGCCGCGCCCGCCTCCGGATCCACCAGGACCCTGGGTTCGCCGCCGTCGGCCGACACCACGCGAAGGGAATGGACGCCGTCGCGGTTCTCGGTGTAGCTGATCCAGCGGCCGTCGGGGGACCAGCGGGCATCGCTCTGGTCGTAGTCGGACGCCGCGATGGGGCGCGGGTCGCCGCCGGCGCGGGGCACGATCCAGAAGTTCAGCCAGCCGCTCCGCTGGGAGCGGAAGAGGATGCCCTCGCCGTCGGGCGAAACCTGCGCGGCCCCGAACGCCCGTCCGGCGCGGTAGTCGAAGAAGCCGGTGTCGCGCACGACGGTGCGCGGATTGGCCCCGTCGGGATCGATTTCGATCACGTCGTGGTCGACCCAGCGGTCGTCCATGCGCACGAAGAGCAGCCGGTCGCCGTCGGGAGTCCAGCTGGGGTAGCCCTCGTAGAGGGGGTCGCCGGTCAGGCGGCGCACCTTCCCGTCCGGCACCGACACCGTCCAGATGTCCATGTTGCCGAAGCGGTCGCCGGAGAAGGCGATCCAGCGGCTGTCCGGCGACCACGCGAGTCCGTTGGCGCGCGCGGCCAGGCCGGTGAGCTTGCGGTCAGACCCGTCCCCGGCGGACCAGAGCCAGATCTCCGGCGCACCGCTCTTGTCGGAGGTGTAGGCGATCCAGCGGCCGTCGGGCGACCAGACGGGCTGTGGCGCGCCGAGGGAGCCCACCCCGCTCAGGCTGAGGTCGTCGGAGAGCGCCCGGAAGGCGCCGTCCTCCGTGGCGACCGCCCCCAGCCCGCCCCCCGACACGAAGGTGATCATCGACCCGTCGGGAGCCCACTGGGGCGAGCGGCTGCCACCGACCGCCGCCCGCAGGTCGACCAGCGCCTCGGCGCTGATGCCGCCCTCGGCCATCGAGCCCGCCGCGCCACCCTCGGCCGCGGGCGCCTCCGGGGTGCAGCCCCACCCCGTCCAAGCCGCCAGGATCGTCGCCGCAACCACCGTCAACCGTCTCATCTCTGCATCCTCGTATCCAAGTGGGACGCGGCGGCGCGTGTAGCCCGACCGACTCCTAACCCGCTCCGCCCGCGCCGACGGACGCCAGCGCCGGTTTCCGCGGCAGTGCATCCACTTCGGTGATCCGCGGCTCGCCTCCCTCCGTGACCTCGATCACCGAGTGGGGCGGCACGACCCGCCATTCGGCATTCTCGTCCAGCCGCTCCGAGGCGATCAGCGTGCCCCCGGGAGCGAGCGGATGCCGGCGGGCGAAGTACAACGAGTTGGTCTCGTCGAAGTTCGAGGTGCGGATCACGGCGAGATTCCGTCCGTCGGCCAGTATCATGTTGAGCTTGCAGCGCACGTCCAACGAGCACGCGCGCTCCGCGGCCCGCGCCAGCGCCGTTCCGGGCGATGCCCCCTTCCAAACCTCCGCGACCGCGAGCAGGAAGAGGGTCTCGGTGTCGGACGTCCCCCGGATCCGCGCATAGAGTTCGTCCGGCAACGTCGAGCGCAACGCGCGCATCGCGTGGGTGTGGAACTTGCGCACGTAGCCGTTCAGACCGAAGGACCAGCGCTCGAACACGAACGGGGCCACCTCTCCCCGGTCGAGCGGGATGCCCGGGCTCGCGCTCCGCACGAGGGCCAGCGAACACCTCGAACGCACGGACGAGAGCACATCCTCGAGGTCCGGGTCATGCCAGATGGGACGCGCTTCCCGAATCCGCGCCGGACGCCCGCCGTGATACCAGCCAACGCCGTACCCGTCCGCGTTGTGGATCCCGTGGCCCATCTCCCTGGCGTCATGGCTTTGCCGCACGAGCGTGTGGCTTCCCCCGAACACGATCGGGCGGACGGGCATTTCATCGCCGGAATAGCATACGAATCGGCACAAGGTGCTTGTCTTCTCCTTTGGGGGATGATGTCTCAGGGATGATGTCTCATGTTCGTCACGATGTCCATTTCGCGGACGAGGGACAGTTCGGGCATGATGTGCGGTCGGGGACGATGGGCGCGCAACTCACGATGGGGGCGCGGCACCCCCCGCGCGCTCCGGGGCGAGGATCTCCGCCAGCAGGCTCAGGTCCACGTTGCCGCCCGAGACGATCACTCCCGCGGGGCCGGCGCCCACGTCGGGGATACGCCCGAACAGGAGCGCGGCGACCCCGGCCGCCCCGGCGGGCTCCACCACCATCTTGGTGGTCTCGGCGAGCGCGCGCACGGCCGCGGTGATCTCGGCGTCGCTCACCCGCACGACGTCGTCCACCAGAGCGCGCACATGCGGGTAGGTGATTTCGCCCGCCATGGGCGGGGCGAGTCCGTCCGCAACCGAGCCGACGCGCTCCAGGCGGGCCGGCCGGCCGATGCGCAGGCTTTCGGACATGGCCGCGGCGCCGTGCGGTTCCACGCCGAAGATGCGGAGTTCCGGGCGCAGGCGCTTCATCGCCGCCGCCACCCCGGCGATCAGCCCGCCGCCGCCCACCGGCACCACCACCAGGTCCAGGTCCACGGCCTGCTCGGCGAGCTCGAGCCCGGTGGTGCCGTGGCCGGCGATGACGGCGGGGTCGTCGAACGGGTGGGTGAAGAGCATCCCCCGGTCGCGCGCCAGCGACTCCGCCAGCGCGAAGGCCCGGTGCACGTCGTCGGCGACGACCACCTCCGCGCCGTAGCCGGCGCTCGCCCGAGCCTTGGTCTCGGAGGCGCCCGCGGGCATGACCACGGCGCACGGCACATCCACGCTTCCCGCCGCCCACGCCAGCGCCTGCGCGTGGTTCCCGGCCGACACCGTAACCACGCCGCGTCGGGCCGCCTCACCGGCGACCAGCACCTTGTTGAGCGCCCCGCGCACCTTGAAGGAGCCGGTCTTCTGCAGGCTCTCCATCTTGAGCCGAAGCGGGACGCGCGCCCGGCGGCTCAAGCGCCGCGACGACAGCACCGGAGTCCGGTGCAGCCGGGCGCCGATGCGGGCACGGGCCTCCTGGACGGCGTCCAGCGTTACGAGCGGTTCGATTTCCGAACTCCGGGGAGCGGGGGGTACGGATGACAAGTTACTGACAACATGGTGTCATTTACTGACAATATGATCCCGGGAAGCTGAGCCCTGACGAAGAGGGCTGACGCGCCGGACAGGAATCGGCGCCGTGATCGAGGATGATGCGCCACGTCCCGCGCGCGCGCCAGTGTGGATGAAGGGCTGTCCATCCGAGCCTCAGTGGGAACAACCGTCGTCCGGCGGGATACTTGCGGCGCACGCCGTGATGGGCCGGGTGGCGCGCCGCACCGCATGACGTGATGTCGCGTCCCCCTCGGGATTTGGCCGCTGGTGACGGACGCCCACGTGCGAACCGCGGCTCCCCGCGTGGCGGCGACCGTGCGGAACGAGATCCGCACCAGGAGCCCCAGTCATGCCGACCTCCCCGCAGTACCCGCCGATCCCGCGACTCCCGGCGCCTCCACGGCGCCGGTTCGTGCGACGACTCGCGCTCGTCGTGGCGCTGACGTGGCTCGCGCCTGGATCGACGCCGCGGCCGGCCGAGGCCCAGGGTCTGTATGTCGACCCCGGATCACCCCTCGAGGCCGGGCTGGTGCAGCGGGTGTTCGTCGGGCCCCACTTCACGGACGCGTTCGCGGGCAGCCTGCTGCCTGTTGGCCGGGACCACGACCGGTGGACCCCGTTCTCGTTCCCCCATGGCCTGGAGCCTCCCTCGCGTGGCGACTCGACGGGCACCGAGGCGACGCTCTTCGGGGGTGGGCGGGCGCTGGCTGGCGGGCGGTTCCGGCATGCCGACCGGGTTGGGGGCGGCGCTCTCCTCGAGGCGGCGGGCCACTACCTGCGCGGCACGGACTGGCCGTTCACGGACCCGGTCGAGGAACGGCTGCGCGAGCGCGGCGCGCTCCTCCCGGCGCGCGACGACCAGCTGGAGCGATGGGGCGCCGACGTCCGCTACGACCCGCGTCCGGACGACCCCGGCGGCTGGGTCTTCGAGGGTGGCCTGGACCGCCTGCGCGGCAACCAGCTCACCGAGCTCGGCGCCGCCTACGCCCGCAGCTGGATCCGCTGGCGCGGGCAGGCGCGCTACCGCCGCGGCCGCCTGTCGGCGGACGCCCTGGTGCGCGGACGCGGGGCCGGGGAGGCCGTGTTCTACCGCACCGGCCGGGCCATTGAGGACCGGTCGCTGTTCTTCGCCGGCCGGATCGATCACTCGACCCGCCCGGGCGACCGGCAGACCCTTCGGTACGGCCTCAACCTCCGCAACACGCGCCCCATTACCGACGGGACGGTGACGGGGGTCTACGAGGATGCCGATGAAATCCTGGTCGCCGGCGGCTACCTCGACTCCGTCACCCGGATCTCCAGCCGGCTTGACTTGGCCGCGGCCGTGCAGCTCGAACGCCATTCCCGTGTCGACGGCCTCGGCGTCTCGCCGTTCGCAAGCCTGATCTTCCGCCCCGCGGACGGGCACCGGCTTCTCGCCAACGCCGCGCGCGTGTCGTTCATGCCATCCGCCGATCACCTGCTCCTGGATGTCGGCGCGGGGAGAATGACGGCCGGCGTGCTCACCTACGACCTCTTGGCGCGCGGCGTCCCCGAAGGCGGCTTCACCTTCAACGACCGCTGCCCCGGCGGCTTCGAGGGCATGTGCATGCGCTCGCCGCTCGCGCCCGGCGAGAAGCTGCCCGCGAACCCGGCGGTGCTCTGGAATACGCTGGTCGAGATCGCGGCGGCCAGCGACCCTCTGGCGCTCCGGCCGCTGCGGCCGTTCTTCAGGGACCCGGAGCCGGGAGAGCTCCTGCCCCGGCTCCTCCTCTTCAATCAGAAGGAGTGGGCAGCCGGACGGCCTCCCTTCCTGGGGGAGCAGGTGCTGGGTCGTTCCATCGGCGTCGACCCCGTCGATCCGCTCGAGCCCAGCATCGTCAGCTCGCTGTCGCTGCAATACCGGATCGAGGTCGAAGGACGGGGTCGCGTTTCGGCGGCGGTCGGGCGGTCCTCCATCGACAACTTCATCGGCCCGCTCCGGGTCGAGACCCCGACCGTCTTCTTCGAGCCCGCATCCACGCGCGCGTTCATCGAGAAGCGCGTGGAGCCGATGGTCAGGCTGGGGATCGTCCATCCCGAACTGCGGGACCTTCTGATTCACGACCTCACCAACCTGGTCCTGGAGCTCCCGGTCGGAACGATCGTGCCGGACCAGGTGGCGACCCCGGGCCTGCTGCTTACCTATCGAAACCACGGCAGGGTCGACTTCTGGACCGCCGGCCTTTCGGCGGAGGTCTCGCTGACCCCCACGCTCTCGCTCGAGGGCATGTACGCGCACGTCAGCGAGCAGTGCTTCGACTTTGCGCGGAACGCCGCAAGCGACTGTTCGGACCTGGAGGACATCTCCCTCAACCTGCCGAAGACGAAAAGCAGTTTTTCGATTCGCCATGAGGACGCGGGCCAGGGGTTTTCAGCGGAGGCGCGCATGCGGCGCCAGCGCGGTTTCCACGCCAACGCCGGCGTCCATGCCGGGGACGTGGAGGGATACACGGTGCTCGATGCCCAGCTACGCTTCGCGGTTCCGGGTCTGCCGCGCGCCAGCGCCGCGCTCACCGGCACAAATCTCCTTGACGACCGTCACCAGGAGTTCATCGGAGCGCCCGAGATCGGTCGCCTGGTGGCGGCCAGCTTCACATATGCCTTCCGTTGAGTGTGCGCCCGTGGTAACGTTTGCGCGCAGCCGGAAGCGGGATCCGGCCTGTCGCGAGCCACACCCCGCGGAGATCCGGCCTTGAGCGAGTTCACCACACTGAGATGCGCGTTCTGCCGCTCCCTGAACCTGATCGGCCTGGCGGAGGCGCGCACCGGCCCAAGGTGCGGGAGCTGCTCGCGGCCCATCCTCATCGATCGGCCCGTCAAGGTCGAGGCCGAGGACTTCGAGGCCACCGTGCTCGGGGCGGGCGTGCCGGTGCTCGCGGACTTCTACGCGGACTGGTGCGGTCCCTGCAAGCTTGTCGTCCCTCTTCTGGACGAGATCGCGGCGGCGGAGCGGGGGAGACTCCTGGTGGTGAAGATCGACAGCGACCGCGCGCCGGAGCCGTGCCAGCGCTACGCCATCCGCAGCGTGCCGACGATCCTGCTGTTCCGGGACGGGGAGGAGATCGGCCGCAGCCTCGGCTTCGAGCCGGAGGTCATTCGCGGGTTCGTCGCCGACGCCGTCGGAGCCGAGGCCAGCGCATAGCAACGAAGAGAGAAACACCATGGCATTGAGGGTGGCGCTCGCCTATTCCGGCGGGCTCGATACGTCGGTCATCGCCCGGTGGTTGATCGAGAACCACAACGCGGAGGTGGTCTGCGTGGCGGTCGACGTGGGCCAGCCGGGAGGGCTTGAAGGACTGCGCGAGAAGGCGCTCGCCACCGGTGCGGTGGCCTTCCACGGGGTGGATGCGCGCGAGGACTTCGTGTCGTCGTATGTCTGGCCGACGCTCCGCGCGGGGGCGGTCTACGGTCGCAAGTACCTGCTGGGAACCTCGATGGCGCGGCCGCTCATCGCGCGCCGGCAGCTGGAGGTGGCGCGGGCCACGGGCGCGAATGCCGTGTCGCACGGATGCACCGGCAAGGGCAACGACCAGGTGCGCTTCGAGCTCACCTACCGCGCGCTCGCCCCGGAGCTCGAGGTCATCGCCCCTTGGCGCGAGTGGAACATCGCTTCGCGTGAGGACGCCCTCGCCTATGCGCGCTCGCGGGGCATCGATCTGACCGGCGTCGACGAGGAAAAGCTTTATTCCTGCGACGAGAATCTCTGGCACATCTCCTACGAGGGCGGCCCCCTCGAGGACCCCGCCTTCGAGCCCGAGAACGAGATGTTCCTGTGGACGGTGTCGCCGATGGACGCGCCCGACGACGCGGAGCGCGTGGAGATCGGGTTCGAGGAAGGGTATCCGGTTTCGGTCGACGGGGAACGGCTGGGCCCGGTGGAGCTCCTCATGGCGCTGAACGCCGCCGGCAGCCGGCACGGCGTCGGGCGGGCCGACATCGTGGAGGACCGGCTGGTCGGCATCAAGTCCCGGGGCGTCTACGAGACCCCCGGCGGCACCATCCTGTACGCCGCTCTGAAGGAGCTTGAGGAGCTCACGCTGCACCGGCGCTCCATCGCTCTGAAGGACCTCGTGGCGGACCGGTACGCGGACCTGGTCTACGAGGGCCGCTGGTGGACACCGGAGCGCGAGGCCATCGACGCGCTGGTGGATGTGCTCATGGGGCGGGTGACCGGCAGCGTGACGATGGAACTCTACAAGGGATCTCTGCGCGGCGTGTCCCGCACCAGCCCGAAATCGCTCTACGACGGCGACCTGGCTTCGTTCGGCGAATCCGGCTCCGGCAACTACGATCACGGCGATGCCGCCGGCTTCATCAGGCTCTTCAGCCTCTCGCTCGAGTACCCGGAGGCGGGGGGAAAAACCTCGGAGATTTGACGGTGACCGACCCCCGCGCGACAGGACCCGGCACTCCCGGCCACGGGCTCTGGGGGGGGCGATTCTCCGAGGAGATGGCGCCGGAGATGGTGCCGCTCAACCGCTCCCTGGACATGGATTTCCGCTTCTGGCGCCAGGACGTGCGCGCGAGCCGCACCTGGGCGCGGGCACTCGTGCGGGCCGGAGTCCTCACTCACGCGGAATGGCGGGACATCGACGCCGGCCTGCAGGTGGTGGCGACCCGCCTCGAGGGGATGGATCCCGCCACGGTGGAGGACGAGGACATCCACTCCTTGGTGGAGCGGCTGCTCGTCGAGGAGGTGGGTGGGGC